>JADFYN010000382.1 GCA_015233055.1 Deltaproteobacteria bacterium | reverse complement strand
ATTTACAAATGGATCATGCAGCAATACGAAGACGGGCGGAATACCTCCATCAGCAACGAAGAAATGGAACATATATCCCGCAGGTACTTGCCGGAGCTTTTTGTCTCCGAGTTCGATCTATTAAAGCAAAAGGTCCGCGACCAGGCGGCCCACTTGGTGGAACAACTTTTGGAAATATCGGAGATCAGGTCCATGGACCCGAATCACCAGGAACCGATGCTGCAGAAATTTTTGGAACAGAATCCGTTTATTCAGTTCATCTACATGACCGACCAGAATGGGATAAAAATCACCAAGAACATAACTCAAATATACGACCGGGCTAAATATGAGACATTCCAATTGGGTGAAGATTTATCAAATCGATCCTGGTTCATTGAGCCGATGCAAGATGGCCGGATTCATGTCTCAGACTTCTATACTTCCCGCTTCACCAAAGCCCTGTGTATCACGGTTTCAGGCCCGGTCCGGAATGCTGAAGACGAAATCGTCGGCGTTCTGGGCGCGGATATTAGATTTGAAGACATTGCCAAGATGGATAATAGCCCTGATCTTTAGGCTAGTTAAAAGCTTGTTGAAAAATTGAGTTTTCCGCTTGACAAATCCGTGAAACCTATATATGTTTTTAGGCTTGTAAGGTAACCGGCATTCTGCCTCAACGAATTAGCTTTAACTTTAAGATGCTTAGGCAGCTTAAAACTTGGAAAAGGAGGTTCTTACCGTGAGTGAAGTTCTGGCCCCTATGAGTGGAAAAGTGATAGACCTTAAGGTCAAGGTGGGTGATTCCGTCAAAGAAGATGACGAAGTGATCATCATCGAAGCTATGAAAATGGAAATGCCCTTGGCTGCTCCGTCGGACGGTACGGTTAAAGCAGTGAACGTCAAGGTCGGAGATTCCATCGATCCTGATGCCGTATTAATGGTTATTGAATAACCCGGTTGGTCGTCAGTCTCCAGGCTCAAGCCGCAAACGCTTTGTTTTACCGGCGCCCAACTTATTAAACAAAAAAGCCTCTATTGCTAGGGGCTTTTTTTTAAACGCCGGCCCCAAAAGAAGTAATCCCTAACCGAAACTTTCCGATAGGAGAAACACCATGTCGTTACAAGACAAGCTCGACGAACTCATCCGCCGTAACAAAGAAGCGGAACTTGGCGGCGGCCAGGGACGAATCGACAGTCTTCACCAAAAAGGAAAATTAACCGCCCGTGAACGAGTCGAAGCCTTGATGGACAAGGATTCATTTCAAGAAATAGATAAATTTGTGGTTCACCGGTGCTACAATTTTGGCGCAGAAAAAACCAAAATCCCAGGTGATGGCGTGGTTACCGGTTATGGGACCATTAACGGCCGGATGACTTTTGTCTTTTCCCACGATTCCACTGTTTTTGGCGGCTCCTTGAGCGGTCCCTTTGGTGAAAAAGTCTGCAAGGTCATGGACCTGGCTGTCAACAACAAATGCCCCATAGTCGGGTTAAATGATTCGGGAGGGGCCCGCATCCAGGAAGGCGTTATCAGTCTGGGCAGTTATGGTGAAATTTTTAAACGGAACGTGATGACCTCCGGGGTTATCCCTCAGATTTCGGTGATCATGGGGGCTTGTGCGGGCGGGGCGGTTTATTCTCCGGCCATTACCGATTTTATTATTATGGTCGATAAGACTTCCCATATGTTCATCACCGGTCCTCAGGTGATTAAGGCTGTTACCTCCGAGGATGTCTCGGCGGAAAAACTGGGCGGGGCCATGACCCACAATGCCATCAGCGGAGTGGCTCATTTCTCGGCCAAGAGCGACCTGGATGCCCTTAAGCTGACAAAGGAACTGCTGGCCTACTTCCCCCAGAACAGTGACGAAAAGCCAGCCGTCGTCCCTTGCAGTGACCCGGCTGACCGGATTGATATGAGTCTGCGCGACGTGGTGCCGGACAACGCCAAGAAACCCTACAATATTAAGGATATTATCCGAAAGATAGTTGACCACGGCCACTTCTTCGAGGTCCAAAAAAACTATGCCCGGAATATGGTGGTCGGCTTTGCCCGAATGGGCGGGATGTCGGTGGGCTTCGTCGCCAACCAGCCCAATTTTTTGGCCGGATGTATCGACATCAATGCATCACTGAAATGTTCCAGGTTTGTCAGGTCTTGCGACTGTTTCAACATTCCTTTAATTACTTTGGTTGACGTGCCGGGATTCCTCCCGGGGGTCTCGCAGGAACACGGCGGCATTATTAAGCACGGTTCCAAGATAATTTATGCTTACGTGGATGCCTCGGTCCCCAAGATCACGGTTATCACCCGGAAGGCTTATGGCGGTGCATACGACGTCATGTCCTCCAAGCATCACGGTGGAGACATCAATTATGCCTACCCCACCGCCGAAGTTGCGGTTATGGGCCCGGAAGGAGCGGTCAACATCATTATGCGGAAAGAGTTGAATGCCGTCCCGGAGGAAGAAAGGGAAGCCTTAAGGGAGAAGCTTATCGCCGACTACCGGGCGACCTTCGCCAATCCTTACACAGCGGCCGAATTGGGATATATCGACGAAGTCATTTCGCCTGAATATACCAGGCCCAAGATCATTGCCGCCTTGCGGATGCTGAAGAACAAAGTGGTCATCACCCATCACCGTAAGCACGGGAACATTCCACTCTAGACCGACCCGGCCAAGGACCGGCGCAGGTGGTTCAGACCTTTTCGTGGTTGGTCCAATTTACGGCGTATCTTCAGAAACGCGAAGGAAATCGATTAATAGCCTTCGCGTTTCTCTTTTCGAGGACCAAGGAGATATTCGGCGAAAGCAAAATCCGAACATGGCTATTTCTTATTGGTTTTAATTGACAAATTAATTTGGAACAGTTACTATGCTCTACTAATTAAATGATATTTATAACATATTGTTTTCATTTTAGGTCCAGGGCTTTTATCCGCCACTGCCGGCGCTTAGCCTGCAACCGATCATGGCCGGATGAAATGTTCGAGAAGGGAACCAATCCGGTGAGAATTGGTCGCTCTCCTCCTTTTATCTTGACTTAATCAGCCGGAAGGGCTAATTAGGCAGATTATGCCTGTGTTACAAGTTGCGTGCTATGGTTATTCAGAAAATCATTTTGACGTCACCAGCGATTAACCGGCCTAACTTATGGAAACATTAAATATAATTGCAGCATTTTTCTGTAGCCTCGTCCGTGTAACCGAAAGAATATCAAGCTAAACTCGTAACCCGTAACCCGAAAGACAAGAGTATCTCATGCCTGAAGACAACCAATTGACTGCCCGGCGTAAAGAAAAAATCGACATATTGAAAAGCGCGGGGCTGAATTTGTTCCCGAACGATTTC
>JADFYN010000381.1 GCA_015233055.1 Deltaproteobacteria bacterium | reverse complement strand
CAATAGCAGGAAATCAGGCCGGAAATCGCCTATAGCCGGCATCTGAGACCCTTCTGGGAAGGGGTGGGATACCTATACCCAACGTCCGGCCTAACCCCAGGAATATTTTCATGGTAATGACATTGACCCGTAACCCTATAACTGGTCGTCTTGCGCCTGGCCCATGACGCGGCGGATCAATTCCGGGGTGACGTACCATTGCAACCGGCCCCCCAAGGCCCCGAAGGTGGTTACTTGTATTTTGGCTAAGGTGCCGTTGTCGGCAAATAAACCCAACTCGGCCCGGCCGGCCAGCAGATGGGCCGTGATCCTGGCCAGTGAAGGCAAATGACCGGCCACCAACACTGCCGGATGACCGACGAACCGGTCTAAATAAGCCACAGCCTCTTTCGCATCGGCCATGGGTTTGAGTAACTCCGTAGAAATGATCTCGCCTTGCGGGAACCCGGTTTCTTGAGCGCAGATACTGGCCGATTCATGCGCCCTCTTCTTCGGGCTGGTCAGAATGGCATCAAGATTCACTCCGATTTTGGTTAACATCCGGGCGCAAATCCGGATTTGGTCACGACCGGCTGAACTCAAACCTTCTTCCGGATCAATTCCTTTTGACAGCGCTTGACCGTGACGGATCAAATACAGGTCCATCTAAATTAACCTCCTGGCAAAGTGTGAAGCAGAGTGGAAAATCAGGATATTGTTGATTTTGACTCGAATGCCGCGGCATCGCCGGCCCGTCCCGACCAGTCGGAAGGGTCGGATAAGCGTCGATCTGATCGTCACAAGATTGATCAGTTAGTCCTCGTCTATTCTGATGATTATAGTAAGGTGCTAAGATATTTTGATCTTTCCGTCGGCGGGCTGTGCATCAGGGCAAAGCGGGCCTTTAACCCCAAAGACCGCCTACAAATGAACCTCAATCTGAAAATGCTAACCAAGGGAATGGTCTGGGAGGAGACCTGTATTGCCTCGGCTGAGGTCGTGCATTCCGTCTATCAGAAAGAATACGATGCGTACCTGACTGGATTAAGATTCGTCGATCTTGAACCTCAAGTTATGCAGGCCATTGAAGCAGCCTGTTCCTACCTGGAAGCTCAGAATCGGCCGCCCCAAGACACCGGAGCCACGATTGAAGAGTTGGGTTGCTACCTGGAAAGACTGATGGAAAAGTCACCGTCATTTTGACGGGGTCCGGGTCTCCGGGCCGACCGGTAATCCGGCGTAGAAGACGGCCCAATTGCCGCCCATGATGCGGCTGATGGAATCTTCGTCGTAGCCGTGCCGGTCAAACATTTCCTCCAAACCACGGAGCCCGGCCAGATCCGGTAGCCCCAATGTTTCTAAATCGAATCCATAGAAGTCCGTCCCCAGCCCCACTCCCTGCGGTCCGTATCCCTGGACCAGCCAATCTATTTGCCGGAAGACGTCCTCGACACCGACCCGGCCGTCAAGAGCCAGCATTTCCGGATTCACCGTTACTCCCACCACTCCCTGCCGGTTGAAAACGGCTTCCAGGTGTTCTCGATCCAGGTTTCGGCTCCGAGGGCAGAATTGACGGAACCCGGTGTGCGAGGAGATCAGCGGGCCGTTATAAATGTCCAAAAGATCATAAAAACACGGGTCGGCCAGGTGGGCGATGTCAATCCCGAATCCGTTCTTGTCCAGGGCCTTGACCAGGTTCTTGCCGGCCGCGGTCAAACCTTCCGGATGGCCGACTCCATTGCCCTGGCCGATGCGGTTGACCCCGGCGTGGGTTAACCCCACCATCCAGATTCCCCTATCTTTGAGTTCGCTCAGACTTACCGCCCCGTCAACCAGGGCATCGGCGTTTTCCAACAGCTCAATCATCCCTGTCCCAGTCGCCGCATCCAGGCAGGCAGCCAGGGCCGCAGCGGTCCCGACGTGTTGCAGTCCGGTCAGAAATTCATCTGCGTATTGGAACAGCCCCCTGAGATGGCCGGCCGAGGTCCCCGGTCCGTTATACTCATCCGGGCAATAGAGGGCCGAGACGATCACTTTAACTCCGGCCCGGTTCATGTCGGAAAGGGTCACCGGACCTGAGGCGACCTGGTGGAACGGAACCTGGGGATGATGCCGCATTAACCCATAAACCAGATCCACATGCCCATCAAAAATTGGTCTACGCAAGCCAACCTACCTCCCTATCTCACTGTGGTGATATAACAACTGCGAATAAGCTCAAAATGATTGGCATGGTTCCTCAGCCTCCACCAGACCTCGCCCCGGTCCCGCACATCCCACCCAGGACTAAGGCTATCCGTACGCCGGCCACAGAGCAGCTCTTTCACATTGTCCCGCCCTTTACCGGCAAAAGGGCCGGTCAAGACACCGCCCAGCCAGTCTGCTTCGGCCGCGGCCTCTATTGACCAGGAGTATGGATCAGACAGCAGCAACTGGGCCCCGGAATTCCGGGATATCCGGTTCAACTCCTGCAGATGAACCAGGGGGCGGGGGACCTTATCGAGCAGGTTGAGGGATGATGCGGCGGAAAATAAACCGGATTTGAAGGGTAAGGCGAGGGCGTCGGCGACAATGAATTCAACCCGGCCGGGGTCCCAGTTAGAGGGCAAGGTGATGGTTCGGGGCGTATCCAGCCGGCCTTCATCAATCAAGTTGAAGTCGATCCGGCCCTGGGTCATCAGTCGGCGGGCGGCGGTAACAAACTGGATGGAGTTGTCCAAACCGATGGCAAAGTCGAATTTTTGGCTCAGTTCAAAGGTGAATCGCCCCACCGCGCAACCCAGGTCCAGGGCCGGGCCCGGAGCCGGGTTAAGTAAACCGCTCCAGTCCGTGTAAGCTGACGAGGCATCCGGATCATGGAACATGTCTGCGTAATGCCCCCAGAGGTAGGCAGACAGAGAGGCCGGGGTTTCATATTTTGATGGTCCCGCCTGGGCTGAAGGGAGAGCCCGGGGCAAGAGAAAGGCCAGACCGTCTTGGATGGGGTAGGCCGCCCCACACTGGGCGCAATGCAGCGTCCCGGCGATGATATCCTGGCCCGCTTGATCTTCGGCGTGGCAAGATAGACTGTTTTCCGAGGGCAGGCAGGAGGGGCAAATGATGTAGTCGAGGAGTTTGGTTTTCATAGGTGCTCGGTGCTGGTTTCTTATTGCCGGTCAATGTGATTGACTTAAGGACCGGACGATCGCTCTAATGTTTTAAAATAGCCAATTCCAAACAAGCCCCAACGGGGCGCTCTAGGTTAGCCCAGGGCAACGCCCTGGGAAATACGGCAGGTTACGTATCAGCAGGATGGTCAGGTGGTCGGCCAACCCCCAAAGTCATGTCCTTTGAATTGGGTATCCGACTACGGCTGAGGTGCTGAATTGCCAA
>JADFYN010000380.1 GCA_015233055.1 Deltaproteobacteria bacterium | reverse complement strand
ATAATTGATAATCGATCAATTTTTGCCCCATTACGATGTCAGGGCGTCGTACCATATCCGGGTTAACGCGCCTATTGAGACCGTGTATTCGGTAGCCCGTTCTTTAGATATGCGTGCTTCCAGGCTGGTCCGGTGCCTCTTCAGGTTGCGCCGACTCCCTGGATACGGCCTGAACCTTGACGGTATGACGAAATGGGGGTTTGTGCTCCTGGCCGACCAGCCGCCGCAAGAATTTGTCTTTGGGTTAATCGGACGCTTCTGGACGGCTACTCCTCAGCTTCAGTCCGTTTCACCCGATGCTTTTGTCAAGTTCGACCGGCC
This sequence comes from Deltaproteobacteria bacterium, assembly GCA_015233055.1. Classification (GTDB taxonomy): domain Bacteria; phylum Desulfobacterota; class JADFXK01; order JADFXK01; family JADFXK01; genus JADFXK01. The sequence goes on along the minus strand of JADFYN010000380.1, from coordinate 3,034 downwards.
GGGGTTTGCCAAGGCGGCGGGAAACATGGCGTTTATCCCCCAGGCCGATGGGAGCGTCCGGGTTAAGACGGAAACTCGCATTTTATGTTTGGATAAGACCAGCCGACGCCGTTTTCGAATGTATTGGCTGCTGATTAGCCCGTTCAGCGGCCTAGTCCGCAAAGAATGGCTCCGGCTGATCAAGGAGCGGGCCGAGGCCCTGTCCGGGCGCAAGTGAGAGGACATACACAAACCATAGGCAAAAAAAAGACCCCGTCAGAGCCTCTACACCATCGAGGCGAGCCGAACGGGGCGCAAATATAACTAAATTTAAACAATCCCTCAGACGCCCAATCCCACATCACATGGGGATAATCATGGGCAAAATCATGGGCCGGCGTTTTAGGACGTTGTAGAAGAATTTGCGGACTTCGCGGCGAATTTCATTTTCTATTTCCAACCAGTCGAATTCACCCTTTTCGGAAAAGCGTTCAAATACCTCGATCACAATACAGCGGGAATCCTCCAGCAGATCTTGTTTCATCCCTTCAAAGATAAAGCCGCGGGAGAGAACATCGGGACCGTTAAGAATCGCCCCGGTCAGAGTGTCCACCACCGTCACGAACACGACCATCCCGTCGGCCGATAGGAAGTGCCGGTCGCGCAGAACAATCTCGCCCACCTCGCCTATGCCTTTGCCGTCAACCAGGACCCGGCCCACGGGTACGGTCCCGGAAATAGCCGCATCACCTTGATGGTCGAAGGAGATGACATTACCATTATGGGCGATCAGGACCCGTCCGGCCGGGATGCCGGTAGACCGGGCCAGTTGGGCGTGCTTGACCAGGTGCCGGTACTCGCCGTGGATGGGGACAAAGTACTTGGGGTGGGTCAAGGTCAGGAGCAACTTCAGCTCTTCCTGGTAGGCATGGCCCGAGGTATGGATATGGGAGACCTTCTCATAAACGACTTCAGCCCCGCGACGGTAGAGGCTGTTGATGATATCGGAAATGGCCTTTTCATTGCCGGGGATAAATTTGGACGACAGGATAACCGTGTCCCCGCGCTTGATCTTAACGTACTTGTGATCATCCACCGCCATCCGGGTCAAAGCCGACATGGGTTCACCCTGGGATCCGGTGGTGACGATAATTATGCGTTCATCGGGATAATTTCTGATCTCACCGATATTTATTTCCATGCCGGACGGAATTTTCAGGTAGCCCAGTTCCTTGGCGATGCGCATGTTGACGTGCATGCTCTTGCCGTTAAAGGCAATCTTCCGGTTGAATTCTCGGGCGACGCTGACTACCTGTTGGATGCGCTGGATATTGGAAGCAAAGACGGCCACCACGATGCGGCCTTTGCATTCTCGGAAAATGTCCTTGAAGGTGGCGGCCAGGATATTCTCCGAAGGTGAGTATCCTTCTCGTTCCACATTGGTCGAGTCGGAAAGCAGGGCCAGGACCCCGGATTCTCCGTAGGTGGCGAATCGGCCCAAATCGGTCAACCGGCCGTCTATGGGTGTCTGGTCGATTTTGAAGTCACCGGAATGAATTATTGTGCCCACCGGAGAGCTAATGGCCAGTCCCACCCCATCCATGATGCTATGGTTGACATGGAGGCATTCGATTGAAAAGGGATCGATCCGGATGATTCCGCGGGGGGCGATCAGACGCAAAGGCACCACATCTTCCAGCCGGTGTTCTTGCAGTTTGATCTTCAGGATTTCCAGGGTCAGCCGGGTGCCGTAGATAGGCGCCTGAATATGCTTGATCAGGAAAGGAATGGCTCCAATATGGTCTTCATGCCCGTGAGTCAGGATGACGGCTTTTATCTTGCCTTGATTTTCCTTGAGGTAGGTGATGTCGGGGATGACCACATCGACCCCCAACATGTGCTCCTCCGGGAACATCAGTCCGGCGTCAATCAGGATGATGGTGTCTTCATATTGGATAACCATCATGTTTAGGCCGATTTCACCCAGACCGCCCAGGGGGATGATCTTCAAGGAGGACTCCGGTCGGCCGGGATCGGGCTGATTTTGTGTCAATTGGGTTGGATAGCTCATAAATAATTCTTATCTATTTTCTCGAGGATGGCTGCCTTGACCAGATCGGCTACCTCGTAACGTTGTTTATAACTCAATCCCGCAGTTTCGATGGGACGGCCTAAAGCCACCTTTATCCAGCCGGGGCGGAGACGAAGACTCTTGCCGGGCAGGACCCGGGCGCTGCCTGAAATGCCGACGGGGACAATGGGCCGCTTCGATTTGATGGCCAGCAGGAAACCGCCGGGTTTGAAAGGCAAAAGTTGTCCGTCAAGGGACCGGGTGCCTTCCGGGAAGATAATCACGGAAGTGCCTTGCCGCACCTTTTCAGCGGCCAGATCAAGGCTTTGCATTGCAGATTTTTTGTTGCCCCGGTCAATCGGGATGTAACCGACACTGGACATGAACTTACCGAAGCAAGGGATGTCGAATAGTTCCTTTTTGGCCAGCCAGCGAAATTGAACCGGAAGGTAGCCCTGGAGCACAATGATGTCTAAGGCGCTTTGATGATTGGAGGCATAGACATACGATTGCTCAGGATCTATGTTTTCCAGCCCTTCTAATATGACATCGATGCCCGCGGCCAGGCCGATCAGTCGGCCCCAAAGCTGGGCCAATTTGTGACATTTATTGCCATTCCTATCGACTACCGAGACAAAAAGGATGATGCAGCCGATAACCAGAGTGCCTAAGATCAAAGTCATGATAGCCCAGACACGGCGAAAGGTAAATTGATAACGTTGATTATACATAATTAGTTAAAATTCCCGAGTATAGTCAGAAAACGGAAGACTAAGAAACGCAGGTTACCGCCCAGAGAAGGCCCCAAAGGACCCGGTTGGTTAGCCTGGGCGACCGGCCCAATCCCGTTGCGTTAGGGATCAGCCTGAACATATTTCCAATGAGTTGAATAAGTTATCCCAAGTTCGGAGACGCTCCGCACCAAGTGAGCGCCAGATTAAGATAACCGGATGCACTATACCACAACCTGGGGCCTCGGGGTCA
>JADFYN010000037.1 GCA_015233055.1 Deltaproteobacteria bacterium | reverse complement strand
AAAAACCTGTGGTTATGGATAAGCTCCTGGAAGCCTTGGGCGCTGAAGTGGTCCAGTTCGATTCCAAAATGGTCTGTTGCGGTTCAGGAATCTTCTTCACCGAACAGGCTCTGGGTTTCCAACAAGTTGATAAAATCCTGACCGATATTGAAAAGAACGGCGGTCAGATTGTCTCCACCGCATGCCCCATGTGTCAGATGAACCTTGAGGTTTATCAGAAAAAAGTCAATGACGCTTTGGGCTCGAATCACTGTCTCCCCATCGTTTTCATTACCCAGTTAATGGCTGTGGCCTTCGGCCTCCACCCGAACAAAGCTGCTGCCCTTAATCATAACATTATCCCAGCCGCCCCGGTTCTCCTTGGCGGCCATTAAGCAGCACGGTTGATACCTATAAACCCTGCCCGTAGCTCAAAGCGTAATTGAGCGCGCGGCGGGGTTTTTTTCATTTTTTGTCCTCGGCAACGAGCCATGCTTGTGATTCCGACAAAATCAGAGAAACAGCCGGTTGTTTTCTCCAGATCTTAAGCTCCCGCCGAAATATTGTCTTCAAAAGAGAATGAGGTTATGAGCGCTACAACAGTCCAGTGGCAGCAGGCCATCATAACCAGGGCAGACCGGGAACGGATGAATAGCCACCGGGGAGTGACTATTTGGTTTACAGGCCTTTCGGGGTCAGGCAAATCCACCCTGGCTGCGGCAACGGAAAAGGTTTTATTTGATTTCGGACACCACACATACACTCTAGACGGTGATAACATCAGGCACGGCCTAAATAAAGATTTGGGATTCTCTTTCGTCGATCGAGTTGAAAATATTCGTCGGATTGCGGAAGTGGCGCGGCTTTTCCGAGATGCCGGGATCATCAATATGACCGCCTTTATTTCTCCTCACCGCAAAGATCGCCTTGCGGCCAGGGCCATGGCCGGCGTAGGAACGTTCATTGAGGTTTTTGTTGATTGCCCCATTGAAGTATGCGAACAGCGTGACCCGAAAGGGATTTACAAAAAGGTCAGAGCCGGGTTGATCACTGGTTTTACCGGGATCACCTGCCCCTACGAACCTCCTGAGAGTCCCGAGATACACCTTAGGACCGATCAGATGACGATCCTCCAATCCGTCAACCTCATCATCGACTACCTGGCCAGGCATAGGCTTATTTCCCTTAGACTGGGGCGTGGTTAGACTCCGGAGATGGTCGGTATGTATTTTTTTCGCGCAATTGTTTGCTCTGGTCTCATTATTTGTTGGTGTCTGGCCGCTGGTTGGGCCTGGGCCGGCCCGGCCGGTGTCGAAATCCGGGTCTATTGTGATTCCCAGACGATGGAGGTAGTCAGTGAAGGCCGCGTCCTCCACCTTTTCTCCGTCCAACTTGGCGAAAAGGGATGCGACAAGGCGCAGGAAGGGGATAAAAAAACCCCCATCGGGACCTACCGGATCACCTGGTTGGTCAGCCAGGGTAAAGTTTGCGGGCAGGGGCAGGCCACTATAAAAGGAGCGACGTGGTGCCGGGAACAAGACAGCGCCCTCGTTTTGGGCGGTCCCGTTCCGGCGAATCAGACTTGTACTGAAGAACTCTGGCGGCCGGGTTATGGGCGTCATGGGGTGGTTATCGGCCTGGATTATCCTAATGAGGAGGATAAAGCCGGGGGCAAGACCGGAAGTTGTATCCAGATCCATGGTTCGACCAGAAAAGGGATGAAGTCCGGCTCAGCCGGATGCATCAAACTCTTGGATCAGGATGCCCTGACCTTGTGTCAAATCATAAATCCGGCAGAGACCTTGGTCACCATAACGTCGTCCAGGCAGATGAAAATTGATTTGAAATAACGTCTTATTGTTTGTTATAAGCTAATTATGCACAGACGAGGAAGTAGTTGCAGATTAGCATATTGACCATGGCCTCCTGTAATGTTACCTTCTTATCACCGCGCCCCGGCAAAAAGGGTAAAGCCCCTAAGATACGTGCGTGTTATTGTGAATGGGGAGGAAAGGCATGACAACCGTCGGAAGCAGTGACAAACGGTCAAACACCGATCGGCTGTTGAACAAACTTATCAGTCTAACGGACCAGGTGGCTAACGGGTGTTATGATGTGGCTGGAGAAATCTTTGAACTCACCAAGGCGGGAGTCTATCCAGAACAGATAGTCAAGCTGGCCGAGGCATTTGGGATGATGGTGGTCAGGTTGGAGGTTCGTGAGTATCAACTCCAGGAAAGAGTCGAGAACCTGATCAAAAAGCACCAAGAAGTTAGTCAGGTCACAGAAAAACTTTCTTCCGAAAACAATTACCTAAAAAACAAGCTGCGACAGAAGTTCGCCCCGAAGCGAATCGTCGGCCAAAGCCCCCAAGTACTCGACTTGCTCGAGACCATAGACAAAATTGCCGATACACCGGTCAACGTTCTTATTCTAGGTGAAACCGGCACCGGCAAAGAACTTTTCGCCAAGGCTATCCATTATCAAAGCTATCGCAACGACAAACCGTTTGTGGCCTTGAACTGTTCTGCCCTCCCGGAACACCTGGTGGAAAGTGAGTTATTCGGGATCGAAAAAGGTGTGGCCACCGGGGTTGACCGGCGAGCAGGTAAGATTGAGCAGGCGGACGGCGGAACGTTGTTTCTCGATGAAATGGGTGACATGCCTCTTTCGGTCCAGGCCAAGCTGTTGCGGGTTCTGGAAGAACGGGAGTTTGAACGGGTTGGAGGCCGAAAAACCATTCACGTGGATATCAGGGTGATTGCGGCCACCAGTCGAAACTTAAAGAAAGCCCTGGAACAAAATACCTTTAGAGAAGATTTGTTCTACCGGTTGAACGTCGTCAGGTTGAATGTGCCACCGGTGAGAGAGCGAAAAGACGACATTCCCTTGTTGTTAAATGCCTTTCTCGAATACTGGTCCAAGAACCTCAATCGCGGAGCCATGAATTTCAACTCCGAATTATTGAGACTACTAAAAGAATATCCCTGGCCTGGGAATGTGCGGGAACTGGAAAATGAAGTGGAGCGGGCCGTGGCCTTGGCCGTTTCCGAAACCATCGAACTTGACGACCTGTCGGAGGACATCCTCAATTACTTTCGAAGCAGGGTTGAGGGGAAAACCGATTTAACACCCGAGACTGAAGTGACGGAACCGCGGCTCATCAAGTCGATGCTGGCCGCAACTAAAGGAAACAAATCCGAGGCGGCCCGTCGGTTAGGCCTGAGCCGGGAAGGGTTGCGGAAAAAAATGATCCGCCATGGGATATCTTAGGTGCAGGTTACAGGTTACTCGTTACATGTTACATGTTACTGGTTGCTGGTTACATGTTACATGTTGCAGGTTGCTGGTTTCTCGTCACTGGTTTTTGGTTTTAGGTTTTCGTGTACGGGATTCCTTCCCATGGTGATGGAGATCCTGATCAAAGGTGACATCTAAATAAATAACGAGCAACGAGCAACGATCAACATGTAACAGGAAACGAGCAACCGGTAACGAGAAACCGGTTGACATAACCAGTGATGAAGGTTAGGGTAACCGGAAATACAGGTTTTCTTTCCTCGGAAAACATCTCTAAATATCACCTATTTTTTACTTCAACCAGGCAAATTCGTGGAGCCTGTGGCTTTCTGATGAAGGCGGGCGGGTTTTCCGGCGGTTATCATTGAGGCTCCAGGCCGCAGAGACAATATAAGGTGAGAGTTATGGTTGGTGCTTTGCTGAAAAAAGTCTTCGGAAGTAAGAACGATCGGGAACTGAAACGGATGGCTCCCATTGTGGACCGGGTTAATTCATTCGAAAATGAGATGCGGGCCAAGAGTGACCAGGAACTGGCCGACATGACAAATATTTTGAAGGATAGGTTGGCACAGGGAGAAACTCTTGACGATATTTTGCCCGAGGCTTTTGCCGTAGTTCGGGAGGCCGGAATCCGTACGCTGGGGATGCGTATTTTTGACGTCCAGTTGATTGGCGGCCTGGTGCTGCACGAAGGCAAAATCGCCGAAATGAAGACAGGTGAAGGTAAGACCTTGGCGGCCACTTTGCCGGTCTACCTCAATGCCCTGACGGAGAAAGGCGTTCACGTGGTCACCGTGAATGACTACCTGGCGCACCGGGATAGTGAGTGGATGGGCGCGATATACAAGTTTTTGGGGCTGACCGTGGGTGTAATTGTCCACGACATGGACGACGAGGAACGTCAGACGGCCTATAATTCCGACGTCACCTATGGGACCAATAACGAATTCGGGTTCGATTATCTCCGGGACAATATGAAATTCCGGCTCGAAGATATGGTCCAGCGCAGGCATCACTACGCCATCGTCGACGAAGTGGACAGTATCCTGATTGACGAGGCCAGAACGCCCTTGATTATCTCCGGGGCGGCTGAGGAATCAACCAAGCTCTATCAATCCATCGACAAAATCGTCATTCAGATAGCCAGGAACCAGGCCAACTACGCCAAAGATGAGAAGGCCAGGACAGTGGTCTTAACCGAAGAAGGTGTGGCTGCGGGCGAGAAACTACTGGGCATAGATAACTTGTATGAACCCAAGTACATCGATCGGCTCCACCACGTCAATCAGGCCCTCAAGGCCCATATCTTGTTTAAGCGGGACGTGGATTACGTGGTCACCAACGGCGAGGTCATCATAGTTGACGAATTCACCGGACGGCTTATGCCGGGACGTCGATATAGCGAAGGATTACATCAAGCCTTGGAAGCCAAGGAAGGGGTTAAGGTGGAGAGTGAAAATCAGACTCTGGCTACCGTTACCTTCCAGAACTATTTCCGGATGTACGAAAAACTGGCCGGTATGACCGGGACGGCTGATACTGAAGCTCCTGAATTTGCGAAGATTTACAAGCTGGAAGTCATGGTTGTCCCCTCAAACAAAAAGATGATTCGAATCGATTATCCCGATGTAATATACAAAACCCAGAAAGATAAATTCAATGCCGCGATTGAAGAAATCATCAATCTTAATCAAAAAGGTCAGCCCGTCCTGGTGGGCACGGTATCAATTGAGAAATCGGAATTTCTCGCCGCTATGCTGGCTAAACGCGGGGTCAAGCATAATGTCTTGAACGCCAAGCACCATGAACAGGAAGCTTTGATTATTTCCCAGGCCGGACAACCGGGAGCGGTGACGATCTCCACCAACATGGCCGGCCGGGGGACCGATATCGTCCTGGGGACGGGTGTGACTGATGTGGGCGGGTTACATATTTTGGGCACGGAACGGCATGAAAGCCGGCGAATTGATAACCAGCTCCGGGGCCGGGCCGGCCGGCAGGGCGACATCGGGTCTTCCAGATTTTATCTCTCCTTCGAAGACGACCTGCTTCGAATTTTTGGATCCGACCGGATCACCGGATTGATGGACCGGATGGGCATGGAAGACGATGAACCGATCGAACATAATCTGGTGACTAAAGCCATTGAAAGCGCCCAGCGCAAAGTGGAGGGTCACAACTTCGATATTCGGAAGCACCTGCTGGAATATGACGACGTGATGAACGAGCAGCGGAAGACCATCTATGGGCAGCGCCGGGAAATCCTCGATGGGGCTGACTTAAAAGATGAGATGCTCAACTTCATCGAGGAGTGGGCGGAAAAATCCGTCGATGCCTTTACCGACCCCAAAACCTTTGCCGATGAATGGGATTTGCAAGCCCTCGACAGCAAGGTATTCACCCAGTTTGGTTTCCACCTGGACCTGACCGGTGACGTGATTGAGGGCTTGACGCAGGACGACCTGACTGAAATGATCTTTGATAAGGCCAAGGAGATCTATGACGGGCGGGAGGCTGAGTGGGGTCTGGAAACCGCCCGTTACTTAGAGCGGATCATTATGCTTCAGGTGATCGATGTTTTGTGGAAAGATCACTTATTGGCCATGGACCATCTTAAGGAAGGCATTGGGTTGAGGGGGTACGCTCAAGTTGATCCCCTCCGGGAATACAAAAAAGAAGGTTACAACATGTTCATGGAGATGGTCGGCCAGATTAAAGAGACCGCGTTGAACCGTTTGTTTAGTGTCCAGTTGGCTGAGGAAGAAGATTTAGATTACCTTGAGGAAGAGCGCCCCCAGAAATACGTGCTTAACCGAGGTGACGGAGACGGGCAGGCCGCGGCCCAACCGGTGCGTCGAAAGGACCGCAAAGTCGGCCGGAATGAAACCTGTCCTTGTGGCAGTGGAAGAAAGTTTAAGAAATGTTGCGGGAGAGGGCAATGATAGACCAGGTTACCGGATTTAAGGCCGCCGCCGTCCGAGCCGGCCTAAAAAAACAGTTGGATAAGACCGACATGGGCGTAATTTTTTCGGACACCCCGGCCACCGCCGCCGCCGTATTCACTACCAGCCGGGTCAAGGCCGCACCGGTCCAATTGTCCATGTCCCGGATCGTCTCCGGCCAATGCCGGGCTGTGCTGATTAACGCCGGTAATGCCAACGCCTGCACCGGTCCGGAAGGGCTTAGGGATGCCGAGGAACTGACCGCGTTACTGGCCGACAGGTTGCACCTCGAGACCGGGTTGGTTTTGGCCGCTTCCACGGGTGTGATTGGCGCCCGGTTAAATAAAGAGGCCATGACCGCGGCCATTCCAAAACTGGTTGAGTCCCTGCATCCCGCCGGTCTGACCGAGGTGGCTGAGGCCATGATGACCACGGATACGGTCAAAAAAACAGTGTTTAAAGAGATGAACCTGGGCGGGGTCCCGGTCCGGATGTTTGGGATGGTTAAGGGTGCCGGCATGATTCGTCCCGATATGGCTACGATGCTTTGTTTTGTGGTCACCGACGCGGCGGTGGAGGCCGGATTTCTTAATCAGGTGTTGCGGGAGGCCGTGGATGCCTCTTTCCATCGGATCACGGTGGATGGCGATACCAGCACCAACGATACCGTCCTGGTCATGGCCAATGGCCGTTGTGCCGGCCCGGTGATTGATGGAACTTCAGGCTCCGTGGGACTCCAATTTGGCCGGATGCTGCAGGAGACACTGGTGGAGCTGGCTGAGATGGTGGTGAAAGACGGCGAAGGGGCCACCAAGCTGGTCCGGATTATCCTCCAGGGGGCCCGGGATGCCGCCCAGGCCAAGGCTGCCGCTATGACCGTGGCTGAATCGAGTCTCGTTAAAACGGCTATTTTTGGCCGGGACGCCAATTGGGGGCGAATAATGGCGGCCTTAGGCCGGTCAGGGGCTGAATTTGACCCGGAAATGACGGACATTATTTTTGATCAAGTCAAACTGGTATCTCAGGGGCGCTGGGCCGGGGCAGAGGCGGAACGGGCCGCGACGCAGGTGCTGCAGCAGCCTGAATTGACCATCACCATTGATATTAAAGCCGGCCCCGCGGCATTCACCGCCTTGACCTGCGATTTATCAATCGATTACATCAAAATAAATGCCGACTACCGGTCATAATTGGGGTAGTGCTTTTTCATAAAATTTCAGGAGAATGGATGGCGGGAAGAATACTAGCCCTAGACGTAGGGACCAAAACCATCGGCGTGGCCGTAAGCGACGAACTGGGGATTATCGCCCAGGGGTTGACCACCATCAGGCGCCGGGACGAGCAAACGGACCTGGACCAGGTCGCCGCCATTGTGGATGAATACCAGGTCAAAGAGGTCGTGGTCGGGTTACCGTTCAACATGGACGGGAGCATCGGTCCCTCGGCCAGACTGGTTTTGGCGCTGGTGGAGCAATTGATCAGTCGCCTGGCCGTTCCGGTGGAGACCTGGGACGAAAGATGGACCACCATGGCGGCCGAGCGGACCCTGATTGAGGCTGATGTCCGCCGGGAAAAGCGTCGCAAAGTGATTGACAAAGTGGCTGCCACGTTTATCCTTCAGGGCTATTTGGATGCCGCCGCCAACCGGAACAGGGACAAAGAGCGGTGAAAAGAAAGTTGATCTTCGGGCTGGTGGGGCTGGCTTTTTTATTGATTGGCGTGCTTTCGGCTTTCTGGCTGGTTTCGTTTTCAACCTCTCCAACGGCTAAAGAGGGTCCCTCCAGGATAGTCTTGATCAAGAAAGGGACCGGGATTACGAGCCTGGCCGGGCAGTTGACAGCCGAAGGCTTGATTGGTTCCAGGGATTTGTTTGTGGTGCTGGTCGGGTTAACCGGGCAGAGGGGGAAAATCAAGGCCGGCGAGTATGAACTTAGCCCGACCATGAGCCCCTGGCAGATATTGGAGATTCTGGCCCTGGGCAAGGTGTTCATTCACCGGGTGACCATTCCCGAAGGCTTTACCGCCAGACAGATTGGTCTTCGACTGGCTCGGGAGGGCCTGGTCTCGGAAAAGGCATTCATGAGCAAGGTCAATGACCCCGCCTACGCCGCCTCACTGGGGATGCCCGGCCCGACCCTGGAGGGGTATCTTTTCCCGGATACCTATAACCTGACCAAGTCCCAGACTGAAGACGACATCATCAAGTTGATGACCGACAGGTTCAAAAAGACCTTTGCCGGGTACCAGGCCGGAAACCCCCCGGTCAACTTGACCCTCCGGCAGGCCGTGATTCTGGCCTCAATCATCGAAAAAGAGACGGGCCAATCTGAAGAGAAGCCAAGAGTCGCCTCGGTCTTCATCAATCGCCTGGTTCGGGATATGCCGCTTCAAAGCGACCCTACGGTCATTTACGGATTGAACGACTATGATGGGCACCTGACCAAGAGACAATTGACTTCCGACACTCCTTACAACACCTATACTCGAAAGGGACTCCCGCCGACACCAATTGCCAATCCCGGCCAATCTTCGCTCGAAGCCGCGTTTTTTCCGGCCAAAGGGCAAGATCTATATTTTGTTTCCAAGAATGACGGCACCCACTACTTTTCCCGCACCTTACAAGAACATAATCAAGCTGTTATAACCTACCAGAAAAACCGTGCTGAATAAACAGGGGCTGAAACGGCTGAAGAAATATTTATTTTCCGTATGGCTAAGCCCCGTTTGTCCAGACGGCTCCAACCTTGGTCTTGTTGGCCCAAGTTTAACCTTATGACGGGACCATCGGAAGATAAACGGCAAAAACAGTCCCTTGCCCCGGCTTGGAATCGACCACGATCCGGCCCGAGTAGTTTTCCACAATTCTCAGGCTGATGGCCAACCCCAATCCCGTCCCGCGCTCTTTGGTCGTGAAAAACGGAATAAACAGACTATCCAGATCATCCGGGGCAATGCCTTCTCCGGTGTCTTCCACCTCAATCACGGCGGTGGGTACTTCATGCCCAAGATAAATAGTCTTTTTCTCATCTTCCCTGGTCGTTACGGTAATTGTGCCGCCGGCAGGCATGGCGTCTGTGGCGTTAGCCAACAGATTCCAAAGAACCTGTCTGAGCTGTTCAGGATCAATGTCGACCACCAGCCGCGGCGTCAGGTCGGATTTTAGGACAATTACCCGATCTAAATTAGTTGAATTATTATATACATCGAGTGTTTCATCCACTACCTGTGAAATGTCGATAGGTACACCTTTGGGCAAATCCGGTTTCGACAAAAGAAGAAACTCCTCGACTAAATGATTCAGCCTATCCACTTCCCGGACCACAATATCCATCAGCCTTTTGTTGACCGGTGTTAAGTCGGGTTCGTTTTGCAGGACCTGGACGGAACCGCTAATCGAGGCTAAGGGGTTTCTGATCTCATGGGCCACCCCGGCGGCAAGCTCTCCGGCTACGGCTAACCGGTCAATTCTCTTGATATGTTCTTCCATCTCCTTGAAGCTGGTCCGGTCATTGAAAAGCAATATCCGGCCTACCTGCCGCCCATTGGGGTCATACAATGCAGACTGAGAAAAACTTAAGAATAGTCTCTGTCCTCCGGTCCGGGCGAACGGGACGTAATCCCGGCGCTGGTCAAGGGTAAGACCCTGGGGGATGGATTTCGTACGGATTAACCGGCCCAGTCCAGGAAAAATTTCTTTTATGGGCCGGTTAAAGAGATGACTAAACGGCTGTCCGATAATCTGTTCCGCGGCCCGGTTCAAGTAGGTGATCCGCAACTCATTGTTCAGGGTGATCAACCCACTTTCCAGGCTTTGGATGATGCTGTCGCTAAAAATGGACAACTGATCCAAATCCAGTTGTTTCGCCCTTAACATCACCTGAGTGTTCTTCATCTGCAAGGACAGGTAGCTGGTCAAAAATGCCACAGCGTAAAATGATAAGATATACATGGTGATATGGTATAATGCATAGCCGGGCTGGAAATACCGGGCACTGGCACTCATGGTTCCCCAGGGCTCGATAATTTCATAAAACTGCAGATCGACCAGGGTCCCATAAATGATGCTGTTAATGGAGGCGATAATCAATCCCCCCCGGCGGTACAAGACAATACTGGCGGCGATGATGTTGAGCATATACATAAGTGAGTACAGGCTGTCTATCCCGCCGGTGGCAAAGATCGCCACAGAAATACAAAACGAGTCGAGGACCAGTTGCAGATAGACGTGTCGGGCATAGTTTTTTATTTTGTTCAGGTACAGAGAGTAGGCCAGGGTGAGTAGATAGGTAACGCCGATCAGGCCATAGAGAATGGCCAGGCTGGGGGTGATGATGTTTTCTTGATACTTAATTTGAAAGACGATGGCCACTCCCAGGGCAAAGGAAATCAAGACGACCCGCAAGAGCATTAACCACCGTAAGCGATTAAACAGCTCATCCGTATTCCTGTTGTCATTTTTGGGCATAGGCATGTTGATTTATGAGGCGTTGCTTGTTGCGGTCTTGAGGCAACATATGATTAGTCGGCACAAAACAGCAACAAAGAGCCGGCAAATAGACACCGGCAATGGATAACTATCTATAAACAAGTGAAATGTTGTTAGTTGGCTCCGACCAGGCTGGCCATTTGAAAGATAGGTAGATACATGGCGATAACCAGACCACCGATGGTCCCGCCGAGAAAGACCATCAGCAACGGCTCGAGCATGGCGGTTAATCCTTCTACGGCTACATCCACCTCGTCATCATAGAAGTCGGCGATCTTTTCGAGCATGGTATCAAGTTCCCCGGTGGATTCTCCCACGGCGATCATCTGGACGACCATGGAGGGAAAAACTTTAGTTTCCGACAGGGGTTCCGATATCGACCGGCCCTCGCTGATGGCTGCCTTGGCCGCCAGGATGGCGCCTTCGATGATCTTATTCCCGGAAGTCCTGGCCGTGACGTCCAGTCCGTCCAATATGGGAACACCACTTGACACCATCGTACTTAGAGTCCGGGAGAACTTGGCCACAGCCACCTTCTTGAGCAACGGACCAAAGACAGGCGCTTTAAGGAAAAGAGAGTCGGTTATCAGGCGCCCTTTGGCAGTTCCACGAAACTTTTTGAAGGCAAAAGCGAGGAGACCAATAGCGATGATGACCAGTATAAAATATTTTCGGATAAAATTGCTTAAATCGATGACGATCTGCGTCGGGAGCGGCAGAGCTCTTCCCGATTCGGTGAACATGGTGGAAAAAACCGGAATAACAAAGATCATGATGACCGTCACGACCAGCGCGGCGATGACCATGACCACGGCAGGATAAGTCATGGCGCCTTTAACTTTTCTTTTTAACTTTTGCGACTTTTCAATATAGTTGGCCAACCGTTGCAGGATAACGTCCAGGATGCCGCCGAGTTCCCCTGCGGCCACCAGGTTGGTGAATAGTTCATCAAAGGCTTTGGGGTGCTTCTTCATGGCTTCGGCCAGGGTGGAGCCGCTTTCCACGTCCGATTTAATCGTCTTAAGAATAATTTTGAACGTCTTATTCTCGTTTTGGGCGGATAGAATTTCCAGACACTGGACCAGGGGCAGGCCGGCGTCGATCATGGTGGAAAATTGACGCGTAAAGATGACTATATCTTTTTCCGTCACGCCCGGCTGCAAAAAAGCAACGTTCGCAAACAGGTCCTTGGGCTTGGCCTTGAGCTTGTCGGGCGTAATCTGCATCCGTCGAAGTTGAAACCGAGCCGAGTTTTCATTTTCGGCCTCTAGTTCCCCCTTTTTGGTTTCCCCTTTTTTATTTTTTCCAACCCACTTATATACAGGCATTAACCGATCTCCTTGTGGTAATAGTCCGGGATGTCAGTTACTGGACCTTTTGGGCCTGAGGTGCAGCCGGCCGGGCTTGCCGCAACTGTTCCAAGACCCGGTTGGTGTCGATCAGCATTTTATTGGTGACTTCCAGCCGTTTGGCCAGGGAGACAATCATTTTATTGGCAATTTCCGGATAATTGGCCAGGGTTTCTTGAAGTTTGTCTCCTGGAAAGACCTTAACGATACTTTTCCCCTTTGAACGGATAGTGGCCGACCGGGTTTCGTTCAAGAGGGCGTTCATCTCGCCGAAGTATTCGTCAGGTTGAGAAATTTCACCGATCTTGCGGCCTCCTTTGATAACTTCTAAGCACCCCTGGATCAGCTTATAGAAGGATTTGTCGGTATTGCCTTCTTTGATGACAATATCGCCGTTTTCATAAACTTGTTCATCGGGATTGAGCAGATAGGCCGGTAGACTTTCTTTTTGGATGACTGTTTTTTTGAGAACCTCATCTAGGGTGGTATGTCCTTGCATGGCCTTATTCAGGGCATCCCGGCGAAGCGTATCCATACCGCTTTTGATTGCTATTTTACGGAGTTGAGATTCACCGACGTTGGAGGTAATGGCTTCTTGGAGGAGTTCATCAATCTCCATTATCTCAAATACACCTACGCGGCCCTTATATCCGGTGCCGTTACAATGGCTGCATCCCTTACCTTGATACAACTGGAGAGTGGGGAATTCCGCCTCCTGAAAGCCGGCTTCGCGCAGCTTGGCCGCATTGACATTTTTGACTGGTTCTTTGCACTTGGGGCAAATTCTTCGCAGCAGACGCTGAGACAAGACCAGGGTGACCGCGGCGGCGACCATGTAAGGCGGAATCCCGATATCAATTAACCGGTTGATGGTGCCGGGGCAATCATTAGTATGCAGGGTGCTGAACACCAGGTGGCCGGTCATAGCGGCTTTGACCGCGATTTCGGCAGTCTCGATGTCCCGGATTTCGCCAAGCATAATGATGTCGGGATCTTGACGGAGGAAGGCCTTCAGCGCCGCGGCAAAGGTCATCCCCACTTCGCTGCGGACTAGAACTTGATTAATCCCCTTAAAGTTAAACTCCACCGGGTCTTCAGCGGTCAATATCTTTACGTCTTCTTTGTTTAGGGCATCCAGGGCGGAATACAGGGTAGTGGTTTTGCCGCTTCCGGTCGGCCCGGTGACCAAGACCATCCCGTAAGGACGCTCAATCGCTTTCTTAAACCTATCGAATCCTACGGTCGTGAACCCCATTTTGGTCAGGTCGACATGGAGGGCCGACTTGTCAAGTATCCGGAGAACGATTGATTCACCAAACAAGGTGGGGAGGGTGGACACCCGGAAATCAACGTCCTTGTTCCGGCCCAGTTTCAGCTTGATCCGGCCGTCTTGCGGAATACGCCGTTCAGTAATGTCAAGATTGGCCAGGATCTTAAACCTGGAGATAAGGGCATTTTTGATATTCATGGGCAAATTCATTGTCTTGAACAAGGCCCCGTCTAACCTGTAGCGAACATAAAAACTCTTTTCAAAGGGTTCGATATGAATATCGCTGATTCCCCCCTGCACCGCTTTAAACAATAGACCATTGACCAGTTTGATGATGGGTGCATCATCAGCCGAAAAGGCGCCGCCGGCATCTTCGTCGTCCGATACCGTCTCGATAGAAAAATTTTCGGCCGCTTCAGAGGCGAGCGAACCAAAATCGTCGATCTGGGCCATGGAGATAGCGGTTTCTTCGGCCTCTTCAACCTTGCCCACACCCAGACTTTTGTATTCAGCCTCATCAATTTTATAATATTTTTTGTAGGCTTCGGCGATCTCAAGTTCCGTGGACACGCCGGCCTCAATTTTTAACCGGGTATGGGCCTGAACCTCTTCGATGCCCTTGGTGTTGGTCGGCTCAGACATAGTCACTCTGAGATTACCGCTAGTGCCGACACTGATGGGAAAGAGGAAATACTTCTTGGCCATTTGATAATCGACTAAGTTGATCGCCTTCTGGTCGATTTTTTCCCGATCCAGGTAAATGGACGAAAAGCCGTATTGCCGGCTCAGAATTTTGGGGATAGTGTCTTCCTCGATATAGCCCAGTCGAAATAAAATGGCGCCGATCCGGCCACCTTGTTTCTTTTGAACCTCCAACGCCTCATCGAGTTGATGGGCTGTAATCTGGCCTTCTTTTTTAAGGATATCACCAATCTTCTTTTCTGAATCTTCACCCGACTGGTCTCGAATGGTCGAGACAAAGGCCGACTTGCGACGGTCCGGTGCTGCAGGATGTTGCGGTACTGGTGCGGGCATTGGTTTACCTTCTTTTACCTTGGTGGAAAAAGGGATAGTTAATTTAGCCTATAAACTTATACAAATCTTTGGGATGTGTCAAGGGAAAATCGTTTCTTTCCAGGCTCCTGGTGGAGTAATATGTCAACATTTTTCAATTAGTTAACTCCTTATCAAGATATCCGTACCTTCCCTTAGGTCGCCCGGCATGATTTCCGGCCGGTCGGCGTCGGAATTGGATGGGGGCCCCGGCGCAGTGTCCGGTCAAACCGGCGAGAACAACGTTGCCGTTTCCTTATTACCGGTTTCTTGCCCCTGCCGATCATCATCGGTCAGCGGGAATGGTTTCTTTGGTAACGGACTTTTATATTTTTTTCAGGATGATAGAAAGAAGATAATTTCATTTTTGACATAATCTACTTGACAAACAAATAAGCGGTGATTAATAAATAGCTTGTGGTATAAAGCATGGCTAACAATGCACCGGTAGCTTTCAAGTACGATTCTTTCTCTTCTCGGATTTCATATTGTCACCTCCCCCTCTTATAAGTCTTGATAAGGCTATTGATAAGCCGGTTAAACGTTAACACCTTGGGGATTATGGTTATATCTACCTGGCCCTCATTTTCGGATTAATTATCATTACTCCTGATCTTGTTAAAAAGCATAACGCAGAGAATACAGAGTCAAGGGGAAACCGCTGAGATTCTCTTAGAGTATTCTATACAGCCCTTAAGAATCTCCGCGTCCTTTCTTTTCTCTACATCCTCTGCGTTATGCTTTTCAAGTTGAACGGCAGTCTATCTTTCCAAAAGGAGATCACTTCATGTCAAATTCTAAGTATATGTTTTCCTCAGAATCAGTAACAGAAGGTCATCCCGATAAGGTGGCCGACCAAATATCCGACGCCATTTTGGATGCCATGCTGACCGATGATCCCGACGCCAGGGTGGCTTGCGAAACCTTGGTCACCACCGGTATGGCCATTGTTGCCGGAGAAATCACCACCACCACCTGGGTTGACATCCCGGCCGTGGTGCGGAACACTATCCAGGAAATCGGCTATAGCAACTCCGCCATGGGCTTCGATTGGGAAACTTGCGCCGTCATGACCAGCATCGACAAACAGTCCCCGGATATTGCCATGGGAGTCCAAAAAGGCGAAGACATGGGCGCTGGAGACCAGGGCTTGATGTTTGGCTTTGCCTGCGATGAAACACCCGTACTTATGCCCATGCCCATTTACTACGCCCATTTGCTGGCCCAGCGGCTGGCCAGGGTGCGGAAAAACGGTTCTTTGAGTTTCCTTCGCCCAGACGGTAAGTCCCAGGTAACCATTGAATACCATGGCGACAAACCTGCCCGGGTAGACACCGTGGTTATTGCCGCCCAGCATTCCCCAGACGTCAGCCTGAGCAAGCTCCGGGAAGCCGTTATCGAAGAAGTCATCAAAAAGGTCATTCCCGAGCACATGATGGATGGCGACACCAAGATCCACATCAACGCCACCGGTCGGTTCGTCATCGGCGGTCCCACGGGCGATTGCGGTTTGACCGGCCGTAAAATCATCGTTGATACTTACGGCGGCCAGGGCAGCCACGGCGGCGGTTGTTTTTCCGGTAAAGACCCCAGTAAGGTCGACCGCAGTTCGTCATACATGGCCCGTTATATCGCCAAAAACATCGTCGCCTCCACCCTCGCCACCAAGTGCGAGGTTCAACTGGCCTATTCCATCGGTGTGGCTGAACCGGTATCGGTGATGGTTGACACCTTCGGCACCAACAAAATTGACAACGACAAGATCAGCACTCTGGTCCGGGAAATATTCCCGCTGAAACCATATAAGATCATCAAACATCTTGACCTGTTGCGCCCCATATACAAGAAAACCGCCGCCTATGGCCATTTCGGCCGTGAGCTTCCGGAATTCTCCTGGGAAAAGACCGACATGGCCGAGGTTTTGAAGAATGCTGCGGGACTCTGTAGCTGCCGCTAACCCATTCCACTTTTCCGGGGCAGGCCGTCATTGGCCGCCTCGGCTTTTTAATTCTCTGGCAAGGAGATAAAATGAATTACGATGTCAAAGATATTTCCCTGGCCGATCACGGCCGCCTCCGGGTGGAGTGGGCCAATCAGGCCATGCCTGTGCTAAACTTAATCAAAGATCGTTTTGCTAAGGAAAAGCCACTCAAGGGAGTAAGAATCGCCGCCTGTTTGCACGTCACCACCGAGACCGCCTGCTTAGCCGAGACTCTCCAGGCCGGCGGCGCCGAAGTCTTCGTCTGCGCGTCCAACCCCCTCAGCACCCAGGATGACGTGGCGGCCACTTTGGTCAAGCATTCTCAGATTCCGGTCTTTGCCATCAAGGGTGAAGACAGCGCCACCTATTATAAACATATCCACGCCGTGCTCGACGCCAAGCCCAACATCACCATGGACGACGGAGCAGACCTGGTCTCGACCATCCATTCAGAACGCCGGGAGGTTCTGGACAGTGTCAAAGCCGGAACCGAAGAAACCACCACCGGCGTCATCAGACTGAAAAGTATGGCCGCCAACAAGGTCCTGGCCTACCCCATCGTGGCCGTCAATGATGCCGATACCAAGCATTTCTTCGACAACCGCTATGGAACCGGCCAAAGCACCGTAGACGGCATTATTCGCGCCACTAATCGGCTCATCGCCGGGAGCGTTTTCGTGGTTTGTGGTTATGGCTGGTGTGGCCGCGGCGTCGCTCTGAGGGCCCACGGCATGGGCGCCAACGTTGTCATCACCGAGGTAAATCCTCTCCGGGCCATAGAGGCCGTTATGGATGGTTACCGGGTTATGCCTATTGCCGACGCGGCCAAGATTGGTGATTTTTTCTGCACCCTGACCGGTGACATCAATGTCATCCGGAAAGAGCATTTCGCCACGATGCACGACGGGGCGATTGTCTGTAACTCCGGTCACTTCAATGTGGAGTTGGATCTGGTTGGGTTGAAAGACCTGTCCACCGCAGTGCGGACGATACGGACCTTCGTGGAGGAATATACCATGAAGGATGGCCGCCGCATCAACGTTCTGGGTGAGGGTCGGCTGATCAATCTGGCCGCTGCAGAAGGACACCCCTCCAGCGTCATGGACATGAGTTTCGCCAATCAGGCCTTATCTGCGGAATATGTAGTCAAAGGCGACCACGTCCTGGAAAACGCCGTCTATCCCGTGCCCAAGGCCATTGACGAGGAAATTGCCCGGCTAAAGCTGGCCAGTATGGGTATTTTGATTGACACCCTGACCGAAGAACAGGTCAAATATCTGTCATCCTGGGAGATGGGTACTTAATAGCCCATTTTTGAAGATGTCCCAACCAGACCCTGGTCGCCGTCAAGCGGGCCGGGGTTTTCGTGTTTTCTGAGCCTTTTTCCGTAATTCGAGGGTTCATCCCGGCCTGGCTGCTCACGGGCCTGAGGAAACAAAAAAACTATCGCTTTCCTGCGGCAATCTGATATAATCATTTGGCCAAAAAGGCCGTCTGCAACCTAAATCCAATTCTGCACACCGCCGGTTCCTGGTTCCTTAAAAAAGGTGGCCGAAGAGCAACTTGCCTCTTTAACTCTCAAGGACGAATCCCGACATCCAAAGGCTAATGTAACCTGAGTTTGACGAGTTTCTTAATTAACTACAAGAAATGTATCCGCAGATTTCGCAGATGAACGCAGATGGAAAAAACCACAGATCTATTTTGGCCCGAATCTGAGTTAATCGGCGCAATCTGTGGATTAAATCATGGCCCTTGACGCTAATCGCTTAGCATAATCGCCGAACTCAGGTTAATGTAGAGGCTTCCTAATCCACAACCCCATTATAAAACCCAGTTACAGCGTATTATATGCTTATCCCGATGGGTTAATAGGATTTTTATCGAAGCAAGGAGCAAAATGATGCCGGGTAAGAATCATGGCTCAAGCAGAAGTGGGGACTTGCGTAGGTTGGCGGAGGAAAAGGTCCTGAGAGATATCCCCCTTATATCTCAAGAGACGCTGTCGCCGGCTGAGACCCAACAGTTACTCCATGAACTGCAGGTGCATCAGACCGAGTTGGAGATGCAGAACGAAGAGCTCCGCCGGACTCAGGCGGAACTGGAAGCTTCGCTGGCCCGGTACGTTGATCTATATGACCTGGCTCCGGTTGAATATTTCACCGTAAGTAAAGAAGGGATGATCCTGGACGCCAATCTCAAAGGGGCTATTTTGCTGGGCGTAAAGAGAAATGAATTGCCCAACCATCCTTTGAATGATTTTATTTTTCCTGATGATCAGGGCGTCTATTACCATCATCGCCGACGGCTTTTCGAAACAAACGAACCACAGATGTGCGAGCTGAGAATAGTCCGCCGGGACGGTACACAATTCTGGGCGCGGCTGGAGGCAACCGTAGTCCAAGATGGCGAAAACCAAGCGCCCGCGTGCCGCACCATAATTCGTGACATCACCGAGTGCAAGCTGACGGATGAAACACTGAGCAATAGCGAGGAACGTTTTCGGATAATTTTTGAGCAGGCTAATGTTGGTATGGCGGAATGCACCATCGAGGGTTGGTTCACTAAAGTAAATCAACGCTTCTGTGAGATAACAGGCTATTCTGCATCGGAAGTCTACAAGTTGAATTCTTTGGCCGTCACCCATCCTGAGGATATTGCGCTTCAAATGGAAGACACCCGGCGAATGCTGGCTGGAGAGATTTCCGGTGTTACGAGAGATAAGCAGTACGTGAGGAAGGATGGGGCGATCGTCTGGGTAAATTCATCCGTTTCTCTGGTCCGGGATTTCAAGGGCGC
>JADFYN010000379.1 GCA_015233055.1 Deltaproteobacteria bacterium | reverse complement strand
CGTTTTGTTGCACGGCCCATAGGCCAACGGTCCATGGCAGCCCAGATGGAAAAAGAGGCAACCTCTCTCGCCAAACCCTTCCTCTTCCACTCTATACTCATGGTATTCATTTCTGGTGCAGCCCTGGTGAACCAACATCCCATACCACTCGACTGGAGAATTATTTTTAGTTAAAGGAATTGATTTTTCAGATCCAATGGCCATGATCACGGCGGCCAGGACATCTGGATGGCAAGGGCACCCGGGGAGGTTGATGACCGGTAAGCCACCGGCCGCGATGAAATCCTGACCCAGAAAGCCACCTTTTTGCCGTTTGAACATACAAAAAAAATTATCGAAATCATCGCTATTATCGGGGGCCAATGGCCGCATTCTTCGTACATGGTTCCCGGAGGTGTAACGGCCGCACCCAGTTCCGGTGAGTTACTGCAATGCCGCTATTTGCTGAAGCGATTCAAAGACTGGTACGAACAGCGCATCCTGGGTTGCTCCCTGGAGCGGTGGTTCCAGGTGAAAAGCGTCTCTGATCTCGACAATTGGCTCGAAGAAAAAAAATCCCATCGAGACGGAGAATTGGGTTTTTACATCAGATTCGCCAGACGGATCGGTCTGGACAAGATTGGACAAGGCCACGGTAATTTTATCAGTTTCGGACTCTTTGAATCAATCCGGTGCGCGGCCGCCACGACCGGCAAGGCGGCAAATGATCTGGGAGCAGCGGGGTTCGCCCAGGGTGACTTGATCATGGACCTGAATCCGGAAAACATCACTGAACATGTCTCCCATTCCTGGTTCTATGACCAGCCGGGTGGCCAACACCCCTTTGATAGTGCCACGCGGCCCTATGCCACCGGACAAGAAAGTCAGAAATACTCCTGGGCCAAGGCCCCGCGCTATAACAACCTCCCGGCGGAGACCGGACCACTCTCCGAAGCAATTATTTCGGGTGACCCGCTCGTTAAAAGCCTTATGCAGAGCGACGGCCCCAGCGTGATGTTGCGGGAACTGGCTCGGTTGATTCGGTCGGCCGAATTGATCGCCGGGATGGAGCTATGCCTGATGCGCACCCCCGAGGACGCCGTTTTCTATGAGCCGCCTGGGCCGATACCTGACGGCAGGGGATTTGGGCTATTAGACGCCACCCGGGGCGGGCTTAGTCATTGGGTGACCATAGAAGACGAGAAAATCAAACGGTACCAGATTATTACACCGACAGCCTGGAATGCCTCACCCCGGGACAGCGACGGCACCAGAGGCCCATGCGAAGAAGCTTTGATTGGAACAAAGGTTCAAGATCTTTCAAATCCGGTGGAAGTTGGCCACGTGATCAGATCATTTGATGCCTGCCTCTTTTGCACCGTACATGTGATGGATCTCTCGTAAAACTCCTGTTGCGCAATAAAAAATGACCGGCAGACATCAATGACGCCGGGGCCTGCCTGAATATAGAGTGAAGACGTTTCCTTTGTGAATAGCCCCGAAGTCAGAGCACCGGTGTCAGGTCCCGTCACCTTGGACTGGTTACAGCGATACCGACGCGGTTGGATGGATGGAGAGACTCGTGAAAGAAAGAAGTCCTTCAGAGATATTAGAGGAAAATGCACTGTTGCGGGAGGAAGTCCGGGTGGCC
The DNA here is from genome assembly GCA_015233055.1 of Deltaproteobacteria bacterium. Taxonomy (GTDB): domain Bacteria; phylum Desulfobacterota; class JADFXK01; order JADFXK01; family JADFXK01; genus JADFXK01. Next base: position 1,737 of record JADFYN010000379.1, on the reverse strand, counting down.
CGCCGAGCGTCGGAAATCACCGCCAAATTAGTCGTCGAACAATTTGTTAAAACGGAGAAGATCCTTAGCCGATTTGAGGAGACGGCCGCCAACGAAAAGGAACTGCGGCAAAAATTGGCCGAGAAGTTGTATGAGGCCGAAATTCGTGAACAGGAGTTGGCCAGCGAAAGAAAACGGCTGGAAGAGATGCAGATTGCGGCTATTAATATGATGGAAGACATGGCCCAGGCCCAAAAAGCAGCGGAAATCGCCAATCGGGCCAAGAGTGAGTTTGTAGCCAATATGAGCCATGAAATCCGGACTCCGATGAACGCTATTCTCGGCTTCACCGAATTACTGGCGGCTCAACTGACCGGTGAACAGCAGCAGCACTACTTGTCGGCCATCGTTTCCAGCGGCCAGACTTTACTCAGTCTGATTAACGATATCTTGGATCTATCTAAGATCGAAGCCGGAAAGTTTGAGCTACAACCCGCAGCAGTTGACCCGCGCTTTATTTTTGATGAAATAAAAGAAATATTTTCCCAAAGCGTAAGCAACAAGCGACTGGAATTCTATGTAGAAATAGATCCCCACCTGCCGGATTACTTGATGCTCGACGAAGTGCGGCTCAGGCAAATTTTGTTCAACCTGGTCGGCAATGCCGTTAAGTTCACCGAGGCCGGGCACGTTTCACTCAGAGTAGAAACCAACTCTTCAGACTCAAATCAAGGCGCGGCGGAACTCATCTTGACGATTGAGGACACCGGGATAGGCATCCCTATAGATATGCGGGAAATCATCTTTGAGGCCTTCCGGCAACAAATTGGACACCGATCCGCCAAATATGGTGGAACTGGGCTGGGCCTGACCATTACCAAGAGACTGGTGGAGATGATGGGTGGGACTATTTCCGTGGCCGGCGAGCCGGGCAAAGGCAGTTTTTTTCAAGTAGTGCTCAAAAATGTGGCCATTGTCACCGCCGGCGGTCGTGGCCAGAGGATTTCCCGGGTTGAGGCGGACGGCCCGGTCGGGTTGGGGCGGGCCACCATCCTGGTGGTGGATAATGCCCCTGACAATCGGGCGTTATTGAAAGGATTTCTGAATCATTCCGATATAACTATTATCGAAGCGGCCAATGGTCACCGGGCGGTTGAGTTGGCCGGACTCTATCGACCCGATTTGATTCTGATGGAGACTAAAATGCCGGTGATGGACGGACCAGAAGCCACCCGGATTATAAAGATGACTGATGAGCTGAAAAAAATTCCCATCATCGCCCTGACCGCCTCGGTTATGGAAGAAGACCAGGAAAAGATGAAAAGCGCCGGTTGTGATGCTTACATAAAGAAGCCCGTCAGCAAAAAGGAGTTGGTGGCGGCGTTGAGCCGGTTCTTGCCCAGGGGGACCAAGGGCCCGGCCTATCCGACCAATGGATTCATTTACCGGGATGGGCTGATTCTGGCCCCGGCCTCAAGTGCGCCGGAAGACCGGGAGAGACTGGTCGATTTAATGCGGGTCATAGAAAACCAATTTATGGATAAATGGACCAGAATCAACAAGACTTTTTTTATCGACGAAATCGAAGCGTTCGCCCACCAGATCAAAGAACTGGGTGTGACTTATCAGTTCCATGTCCTTCAAACCATTGGGGATGAGTTGCTCCACCAAGCCAAGACATTCGACATCGAAAGACTCCCCCGGACCCTGGCCGTTTTTCCTGAATTGCTCAAAAAAATTTCTTACGCCATAGATACC
>JADFYN010000378.1 GCA_015233055.1 Deltaproteobacteria bacterium | reverse complement strand
CATTAAAAGGCCTGGATGCGCTCTTATCCACCGTCCAGATGCCGCCCGGCGTTCCCGTGGCCACAGTTTCGGTGGGCTCCTGGGGAGCAGCCAACGCCGCCCTCCTGGCCGTCAGGATTATGGCCGTGAAAACGCCAAAATACTACCGCTGGCTGAATAATTACCGGCTGGAGCAGGCCCTTAAGATAGAAGAAGCCGCGGCCCGCCTGGCCGAATGAAAAGTCAAACGGTAAAACTGGACCCGGCCCGGCCCGACCTGAGTGTGGTGGCCCGGGTGGTAGAAACTCTTCGCCGCGGCGGTCTGGTGGCCTTGCCCACCGAGACTTACTACGGGTTGGCGGCCGATGCCGAGAACGACGTGGCCCTGGGCAAGGTCTTTGAAGTCAAAGGTCGGGACCGGGGCAAGCCGTTGCTGTTGTTGCTCAGCCCTCCTGGGATGTTGGCTGGCCTGGTGCCCGAGATTCCCGAGACGGTTCTGGCCGGGCGGGTTGACCCTGGTGTTACGCGCCGGTCAGCGAGTCTCCAGGTTGATCACCGGTGGGACTGGGACGGTGGCGGTCCGGGTGACGGGGCACCACCTGGCCCGGCAGATCATTGCCGCTTTGGGCCGACCGGTCACCGGCACCAGTGCTAATTTGGCCGGAGCCCCGCCTTGTGCCGATCCCCAAGCACTGCCCGCCGCACTGGGTGATCGGATTGACCTGGTGGTAGACGCCGGACTTACCCTGGGCGGGAAACCATCCACCCTGGTTGATGTGACTACGGCTCCGCCTCGGTTGTTGCGGCCTGGGGTCATTTCTTTTTCTGATATTAACGCACTAGTGAAATTAAATGATTGATGCCCGGCTCATTGCTGGTTGCTCGGTGCCCGTTATTTGTTTTTTTTACTCGATGCAGGTTGTCTTCAATGAGAAAACAGCAACAAGTATCCAGAAACCAGAAACGAGCAACTAAAAATTTGAATTGCCATTTTTTGATACCCATCATTGTGGTCTCAAATTTTTTTTGTTATACTCCCCCTGATTGACATCAGTCCTCCTTAATCATGTCTACCCGTCAAACCTTGCGGCCGGGGCTATTCGGAAAAATTGATTTGCCGGCCTTCGACAGGTGGCCATGGGAAGTCCGAAACATGAATGTTTATGCTTTGTTACTAGCCGGGGGCCTGGGTGAACGGATGGGTGCCGGACGGCCCAAGCAGTTTCTCAAAATCGGCGGCGAGGAAATCATCTCCGGGACCATCCGTCAATTTGTCAATCACCCCCGCATCACCGGCGTAGTGGTCGTCATTCACCAGGACTGGATCACTCCCTTGTTGGAAGTCCTGGCCGCTTTCGGATTCAGCAAGATGTTGGGGGTAACCGTCGGTGGTGAGACACGCCAGGCCTCTTCCTACGCCGGCGTACAGTTCCTGGATTGTCGCATAAACGACGACGACCTGGCGTTGGTGCATGATGTCGCCCGGCCGTTCGTTTCCCAGGCGTTGATTGACCGGACCATTGACGAGACGGCCATTCACGGCGTCACCAACGTGGTCGTCCCGGCCACCGACACTCTGATCCAGGGCAAGGATGGATTCCTGACCGGACTGGTCGACCGCCAGGAAATTTTCAACGTCCAAACACCCCAGGGATTTCGTTTTGGAATCCTTAAGGAAGCCCACTCTAGGGCCGCGGACGAAGGCTCAAAATCGGCCACTGATGACGTACAATTGGCTTTCCGCCTAGGTTATTCCGTGAAGCTGGTGTCTGGAGACTATCGGAATATAAAGATTACCACCATGGCTGATTTAGCCGTGGCGGAAGCGATTGCTCGCGACTTTGAGAATGCTTGAGGACTCGGAGGCGCCGGAGCCGAATTGGGGAAATCCAGCCTGCGGAGGGCTCATCTTAAGGCAGGCCGGCCCGAAGATTCCGATCAGCCCGGTGATCACTGGTTAGTCAAAAACTTTACTTGACAAATCATGATTTTTGCGGTTAGATCGCTCCTTATTAAAATCATTCGGTCACGCGGCAAGTCGCCGCCGACCCAATTAGCCCACCGCTCTGTAGGCCCGTTCTGGAGCAAGAAAACAACCATTTTGTCAGATTGTGTTGTTCCAACCAACCACAAAAACTTTTTGACGAACTGTCGTCGATAGAGGGATTCTGACGAGCGCTCCTTTCCCAACTTTCTTCCCCGATGAGATCGGATCAATGGTTCCGATATGGCGTTGCTCAGGTAAAATTTTGTCAAGAAACCTGCTTGATTTGGCTGGTGAGCCCTTTATTTCCAGGCGATTAAACCTGACCGGCCATGGTCGGCAGCGTGTTGAAACTAGTAATTATCGTTTAACCAAGAGAGGAGAGGAAAATGAAGTTGTTTAACGTTAAGTTGTTGCTGGTGTTGGTAGGTGTCGGTCTGTTGTTTCTGGGACTCGCGTCGGTAAGCTTTGCCGAAGACAAGGCGACCGAGGACGCCATCAAAAATTCGGCCACTCACCCGGAACGAGATGTGGTTGTTCCTCCCAAGCCCGTCCAGGAAAAAGATAACCCGGACATCACCAAGGCCGCATCCCACCCGGAACGTGACGTCCAAGTTCCCCCCAAGGGCGCGTCCACCAGCAAAGAGAAGAGCAAACCGGCAAAGCAGAGTGGTCCTGAAAGCGAATAATTAGTCGGCCTGATCGACAGCCATCATCATCATAAGAATTAAGATCACGCAAAGAAGTGAGTGGCAGGTGCGGCAGATAGATTGCTTCTTGTCCAGTTGGTGCCCCAATAGGTATCAAATAGCTTGACTTCGCTATAAGAAAGTCGACGGGGGGCCACTGGCCCCCCGATTTATTTCATCTTCGATCATTTTGTTTTCTGTGTGGTTTCTCCTGTTGCAGCCGTCAGTCACTCGTCACCCGTGGCAGCCCTCTACAGAAAGCACTCCTCCCCATCACCAATTCGTTGCGGCGTCGCCCGGACTGGCTCGTTTGATTTTAATATTGAGACTTGGGTCACCGGCTTGCCGGCCAGATGATCAAATGATCTAGGCCTGCTTCTTTTTTTTGGCCCCACCTTTGGGTTGCGGAGAGGCATCAACATTGATTTTACTTCGTAACCGTCCAGAATACTTAAATGTAACCACTCTCCGCTGGTCTAACGTAATCTCGTCGCCGGTTTGAGGGTTCCTGCCCCTTCTTTCTTTTTTCTCCCGCACATGAAATTTGCCAAATCCGCTAATCAACACGTCTTCCCCACTGGCCAGGGTGCCTTTGATGATCTCAATCAGAGATTCTATGGCTCGAACACTTTCTTTCATGGGAAAGCGATAACGCTCATGAAGAATATTTACTAGCTCAGCCTTGGTAATTGTCATGATGGAGTACTCCTTTGGG
>JADFYN010000377.1 GCA_015233055.1 Deltaproteobacteria bacterium | reverse complement strand
GTTATCGAGGCTCCCGACTTCCTTGAGGGAGTGATTAAAGTCCGGGGCCGGATCGTTCCCGTGATGGATTTGAAAAAACGGCTGCAACTACCTGCCGCCCCCAGGACATATGATGCCTTTAACTTTGACCATCTTGCAGACTCCCCACCAGGAGAGTCTGCAAGATGGTCAAAGTTAAAGGCATCTGGATTTGAAAAACGGTTCCCTGGCCCACAATACTTCGGACATCCACCATTCCTCGCATCTTTTGGACTTGTTCTTTAACCACATCCAGACCAATCCCCCGGCCGGAAACCTCAGTCACCGCTTCGGCGCTGCTGAAGCCGGGCATGAATATGAGCCGGATAGCTTGCTCATCGGTCATGCCCAGGGCCTCTTCTTTGGAGATAATCCCATTCCGGACGGCCTTTTCTTTCATTTTGGCGGGATCGATACCCTGGCCGTCATCCTCGACTAGAATCGTCACACTATTCTGCTGTTGCAGGGCGGAAAGCCGAATTTTGCCGATGGGGAATTTGCCCCTTTCCAGACGGATCTCCGGGCATTCAAGTCCATGGTCGACGGCATTCCTGAGAAGATGGACCATGGGATCATAGATATGCTCGATCATGGTCTTATCCAGCTCGGTATCCCCACCGGCCAGGACAAATTCAACCTGCTTTCCGTTTTCCCTGGCCAGGTTCCGAACCACCCCGGGGAACTTATTAAAGAGCTTCTCAATGGGCACCATGCGGACACCCATGATGCCGTTATGAATCTGACGGATCAGACGATCTATTGAGGCGGCAATCGAGGACAGTTCGTCGTTCCTTGTCCGCTCTGAAAAATCATTTAGTTGGTTTCTGGCGGTAATCACTTCGCCGACCATATTCATCAAGCTGTCAAGTCGCTGGGTCGAAACCCGGATGGTTTCTGCGCTAAAGGTACGCGGCCTGGTCGGAGGCGCCGGCTGCGGGTCTGCGGTCTCACATTTCAGCCCCTTTACCGGGTTTTCTTCCGGTTTGGATTCCACCTCCCGCTCCGGGGACGTCACCGGTTCCGGCGCCAGGACGTTCTCCAGTTTCTGGACAATCCAGGAAATATCAACTTCGATCGTATCCTTTGCCGCGGCTTTGTCCCGCAGCAGAGTCAGGACTTCCAAGCCTTCATACATCGTGTCGATCAAAGAGGCGGTCACCGCCAGTTCTCCTTTGCGGATCCCATCAAAGACGTCTTCCATCTTATGTGACAACCCTTTGATATGATCTAAGCCGACAAAGGAGGCTGTCCCCTTCAGCGTGTGTATCACCCGAAAAGTTTCATTGATTAGTTCTTCATCGTCGGGATTGTCTTCCAGCTTGGCCAAATTCAGGTTGAGCTGGTCCAAATGTTCGTGAGACTCTTCGATAAAGTCATGAAACATTTGGGCCAGCAACTTGGTGTCAAGGTCTTCAAAATCGCACTCGGTCATTTCAGGCCCCTCCTATTCCCGGCAAGCTATGGGCCAGGCGGTGATTTGAATGCCTGGTCAGGATTACTCCCTGAAATTTTTTTACTTAAAAATATTTTTCATCACCGCGATGAGTTCCGTCGGCTTGAAAGGCTTGACGATATAATGATTGGCCCCCAAGGCTAAGGCCCTCTCCTTATCTTCCTCCTGCCCTTCAGTCGTCAGCATAATTACCGGTATATCCCCAGAGGTTTCTTGGGACCGAAATCTTTTTAGAAATTCAAATCCATCCATCTTGGGCATATTAATGTCCAAAATCACCGCGTCAAAGTGTTCTTTAGCCAATAATTCCAATGCTTCCTGACCATTTTGAGCCGTGTCCACTAGAAAACCGACGCTCTTCAGGCTGAATTCAACCAGTTTGCGAATGCTTGGAGAGTCATCCACGGCCAAAATTTTTTTCTTCATAATTCCATTCTCCTTTTATCGGAGTGAAGCTTTAGGTTCACATATATACGTGACAAGATCATATTAGTCGTTGTTCGTTGAGGACGGCTTATGATCCGCTTTTACCATATACGGTTGTCCGTTTCAGGCGGACAACATCAAATAGATTCGATATCCGCCCCAAACTCTCAGCCCGCCCCAAAACAAGATGTCCGCCTTTGTTCATGCCCCGATACAAGTATTGGGTACATCTTTCTTTGTCATCGTCGTCAAAATACAAAATAACATTCCGGCAAAAAATACAATCCATCTCCTTGACTCGGCCGGCGGCGAACGGGTCCATCAGATTGATGTGAGCGAACTTAACCACTTTTTTTATGGTTTCTTTAAGAGCATACCGGCCATCGCGGCCCTTGTCGAAATATTTTAAAAGCAAATGAGGGGGAACATATCTGACACTATAGTCGTCATAGATCCCCTCCCGGGCTGCCCGCAGGACGGTATCGCTGATATCTGAAGCGATGATACTTATCCGGGAGTGGTCTATTTTTTGGGGATGCTCCAACAACATCATGGCCAGGGTATAAGGCTCTTCACCGGTTGAACATCCGGCGCTCCAGATTCTGATCGAATCCCACCCGCGCTTGTTCTTCATCATTGCCGGGACAATCTCATCGCTGAAATCACTTAATTGGTCCTGGTCTCTATAGAAATATGTTTCATTGACCGTGACAGCATCGATTAATTGATTAAGCTCGTTGTCCCCGCCGGGATCGTATTTAAGATAGTAGCAGTAATCTTTCGGCGTCTCCATGCCCGTTACTTTAAGACGATTGGTCAGACGAATCGTCAAAAAATTCATCTTGGTATCGGCCAGCCAGATGCCACATCGGGTTTTAATCAAGTTGCGGATATTGTCTAAGTCTTCTTTGGAAGAAATCATCATGTGGATCCAAGGTAACAATCAAAGAAATTTAAAAGCAGGTTACTCAAAGGCCTGACGGGCTGCTTGCCGGACCTTGGGGTGGGGGTCTTGCTTCATTATCTCCAGGATCCGGTATGATTCCGCCACATTCCTGTAGGCGGCCAACGTCTCGGCCACAACCTTGCGCACCTCTTCATCGGGGTCGTTGCTCAAATAGTCCAACAAAGGAATCATATCCGGTTCTTTCAGGGACTGGAGCGCCGATATGGCTGCGATTTTGACCGGCCCGATATCTTCTTTTAAACATCTGCGCAAAGGGCGTCTGGCTTTTGCCTGTCCAATCCGGCCCAAAGCAATGGCGACGCTGTATCGGACCCAAATGTTTTCGTCTCTTAACGAATCAATCAAGGAGTCCACGCTGCTCGGGTCGCCCAGACTACCCAGGGCCGAAACCGCGGATTTTCTAACCTGCCAATCTTCATCCAATAGAGCCATCGTCAGAGGTTTGAGCGCTGAGGTTACCTTTCTCTTGCCCAGGATGTTGGCCGAAAAACGCCGAACACCCCGGTCGGCATTGC
>JADFYN010000376.1:2896-3384 GCA_015233055.1 Deltaproteobacteria bacterium | reverse complement strand
TTGTCCGGCAGGGCAAAAATAAACCCGACATTGGATTCCGGAGGCTGGTCGACGCGTGACAGAATGCTCATGCCACCGCCACTCAAGTTAAGGACATAACCGTGAAATTCTCCCAAATGGGTCCGATATTGAACCAACGTTCTTTTGAGCTTGCGGCGAGCAAACATTCTCATGTCTTGTTTCGAGTCATTTTTTTTCTTGGACTGTCCTCCCAGCTTAGCCAGTTCATCACGCAACATGTGGCATTCATCGAGCAAATTTTCGATAACCTGTCTTTCGCTCATGAACAGTTTTTTTAATGCGTACCTGGTGGTTACGGGTAACTGAGCTATTTCGCTGGTTAATGTCGTGGGGTTGACGATGCCGAGTTTGACCGGCCCGACGGCCGTGAACGTTAGCCGACCGACCGGGATGGTCAATCCGGGTAACTCCCCGATGGCGTCGCCGGCCTTGGCCGTACCTAAAACGACTTCGGAACCGTGGACTAA
>JADFYN010000376.1:0-2710 GCA_015233055.1 Deltaproteobacteria bacterium | reverse complement strand
GCCAGCCGGGCCACTGATTCATCGGCAGGTGACTCCTGCGGCGAGGTAGAACCGCCCAGATGCTGTGAAAGCAATCGATTAAGCAGCGGTTCGGAGATGAGGCCGCGTTCCACCAAAATTTCACCTATTTTCTTGGTGTGATTTGATCGTTTCTGTTCTTGGAGCGCCACGGCCAGATCAACGTCCCGAATCACTTTCTCTCTGACCAGAAGTTGCCCAAACAGGAATCGCCGATTGAATATCTTAAGGACGACATCAAGTTTGTCCTGCGTGATATAACCCTGGTCGACTAAGATGGCCCCGATATAACGGTCAGGGATCGCCTTTTGGAGGTTTATCGCCTTTTCCAGTTGCTCTTTGGTAATCAGGCCGTTATTCGTCAGAATTTGGCCCAAGGGAAGGTGGACCATCTTTGCCGGGACAGGAACCATCGCCTCAATATTGGGGCGGTCGGCGTTTAAGGGGATTGCAATCAATGAGTTGGGGGGTATCTCTTTGGTTGACCAGGCTCCCGCTAGTCTGTCGGAGGCGCCGGATACAGCGGGGTTTAGCCCCAACAGAGCGGAGGAATTGGGCTTATGACTTTGAGTCGGCATTGACATACACTTCCCCGAAGGCATTTTGCCGGTCCACCAAGGGCAAGAAGTCTTTTTAGCTTCATAGCCATTCATAAAGACGTTTTGGAGGGAAGTCAAGAGTTAATTGGCCTTGGGCCAGGGCGAACGTATGAAATATTGCTACACCGGCTAAGCCCAAACACGCCCCGAGGGATTGACGACCGGCGTGAAATGTAATCAGAAACGAAGAAGATGACGAGTCAAGGTAATCATCTAATTCATCCGTTTGCCCTGAGCACCTTTCGAATCAACCCGGCCATCTCCCCAACATCCAGCGGCTTCATCATAAATCCTTTAAAACCGGTCTGTTCAGCCTCTTCTTCATTCATTATTTCACTGAATCCGGTGCAAAGAATTATCGGGATTTCAGGATGGACGCGCATTATTTCCCGGCCCAATTTTTTCCCGGTCATATTCGGCATGGTCATGTCGGTGATGACTAAATCAAAATTCTCCGGATGTTCCAAAAAGGCTTCCAACGCCTCCACGCTGCTTGTTTTGCCCGTAACTTTATAACCAAGGCGATTCAGTTGTTTTTGACCAATTTCGACCAAGCCTGGTTCATCATCTACGAAAAGTATTCTCTCCGTCCCCCCTGGTATGACTTCGCCGTCCGAGTCTACTTGTTCCATCTGTTTATCCGATAACGGGAGAAGAATATTGAAAACTGCTCCCAGCCCCGGCCCTCCGGCCACACTAATATCACCGCCATGGTTCTTAACTATGCCGTGGACGATGGCCAAACCCATACCCGTCCCTTTGCCTTTCTCCTTGGTGGTGAAAAAGGGCTCAAAGATCCGGTCCAATATGTTTGGTTCTATGCCGTGCCCGGTGTCGCCGACCGATAGGTTAAGGTAGCTCCCCGGGGCTAAGTCAAGGTATTTAGGCGATGAATCGGCATCAAGAATAAAGTCGCTCAGCCCGATTGACAGTGTCCCGCCGTTCTCTTGCATGGCGTGGGCTCCATTGACGCAAAGATTCAGTAAAACTTGGTGAATTTGAGAGGGGTCACCCAGAATGGTTGACCTCTCGGCAGATATGCTTTGTTTGAATATAATATTAGAGGGTAAGGAGGCCCTAAGCAATTTCAAAACCTCATTTATAATTTCCTGAACTTCAAAGATTTTTTTCTCCTGGCTGGACTTCCGGCTGAGTATTAATATTTGCTTGACTAAATCCTTGGCTCGCTGGGCGGCCTTCAGTATCTCCTCTATGAATCCAGGGTTGGCCAGGCCCGATTCCGCATCACTCAAGGCCATTTCCGCATAGCCAAAGACAGAACCGAGGATATTATTGAAATCGTGGGCAATTCCTCCAGATAGGGTCCCAATGGCCTCCATCTTTTGGGTTTGGCGAAGCCGTTCCTCGATGTGCTTTCGGTCCGTGATGTCCTGATTCAGGCCGATCATCCGGATAGGTCGGCCTTCGGCGTCTCTAATAACCATGCCGTTCGTTTTTATGTACCTCACGGACCCGTCAGGACGAATGATCCGGAAGTCGAAATCGTACGTCTTCTCTCCACCAAGAGCGGCTCTTCTTTCATCCTGGACCATAGCCCGATCATCGGGATGCAGGCAGGTTTCCCAAACTTCAGAACACACGGGGAAGGCCTCCCGAGCCACCCCGTAGATCTCGAACATCCGATCATCCCAGAACAAAACATTATTTTTGAGGTCCAGGTCCCAGATACCCAGATGTCCGGCAGTCGTAGCCAGTCGGAGGCGTTGGCCGGCTTCCAACAGGGCTTCCTCAGCCATTAGCTTGGCCAAGGCTATGGCCACATAATCCACCAGTTCTTCCAGCAAAGCAATTTTTTCGGGAGAGAAGCGTCCGATGCCCCTATCGTTGAATTGAAACAATCCGAAGGTCTCATCCTGCAAGCGAAGCGGAATCAGGGCCACCGACTCATATCCCTCGCCGTTACATCGGTTGCGCGTTTTGGCTTGCCGGTCCGCCTCAGTGGTGGAGGCCAGCAGTCTTGTCGTGTTGTTCGACCAGAAACTGCCGTGCTTGCTAAAAAAAGGCTTGGCCGGATCAAAACGGCCGCAGATGATGTTGCCGCACATGCACTCGTACGCGGGATATCCGGCCTT
>JADFYN010000375.1 GCA_015233055.1 Deltaproteobacteria bacterium | reverse complement strand
TGGGCAGACAGGTAATCAAGTTTTCTTCCATTATTTCTAATACTTCTGAGGCTAACTGATCTGGCCCGACGGCCTTGGGGTGCTTAATCATCACGTCTTCGACGCGCCTGTCGGTCAATGACCCGCTAAGGAAAGCCCGACGTAAATCCCCATCAGTGATAATGCCCTTTAAGACACCGGTATTGTCCGCCACCAGGGTCACGCCCAGGTCCATCCGGTCTATTTTGGCGATGGCCTCAATCATGGGCATCTCCGGTGTGACCAGTGGGATGTTGTCTCCCGTCAGCATCACCTCGGCCACCCGAAGGGAGAGGCGTTCGCCCAGGTTTCCGCCGGGGTGAAAGCGGTAAAAATCACGTTCTTGAAAGCCCCGTTTGGTTAGGAGGACCACGGACAAAGCGTCGCCCATGGCCAGGGTGGCGGTGGTGCTGGCGGTGGGGGCCAGTCCCAGGGGACAAGCCTCACGGTCTACCCCGACGTTAAGCACGACATGACTGTTCCGGGCTAAGGTGGAATTGGACCGTCCGGTCATGGCGATCACGCTCACGCCCATGCCTTTCAGATCGGGGATGATCTGATTGAGTTCCTCTGTTTCGCCGCTGTTTGAAAGAGCCAGGATGACATCGCGTTTCATGACCATGCCTAAATCACCATGGATGGCCTCGGTCGGATGGAGGAACAGAGACGGCGTTCCCGTGCTGTTCAGGGTGGCGGAGATCTTTCTCCCGACCAGACCCGATTTCCCGATCCCGGTCACGATTACCCGGCCCTTCGAGGCCAAGATCAGATCCACGGCCGCCTCGAACTCCGAGCCTAACCGGTCAATCAATCCCAGGATTCCCTCGGCCTCTATTTTCAGCACTTCTTTGGCTTGATCAAGCATGGCAAGTATTGGTTCTCTTTGTAAATCGATATATTTTGGGGCTATCGGCCCCATGGTTGACAAAATCCGGACATCGGCTCGTGAGATCAGGCGTTCGGCATGAGGGTTCGGAGAATATCTTCTTTACCGATGACCCCGACCAGTTTGCCTTGATCCACCACCGGGAGGGTATGGAAATTCCGGTCAACCATTAAGGTGGCCACATCTTCGAGGCTGGTTTCCGGGTCCACCGTCACAGGCTTGGGCGTCATCACTTGATTGACGGTGGTGGCTGAGATTTTTTGGATTTCTTTTTCCACGTTCTTCATGGAACTAAGAGGGAAAAGCCCGTCGAGCAGGGTAAAGATGGAGGGGATGGAAATCTTTTTTTGTTGGGAGATCAGATCGCTTTGGCAGATTATTCCGACCAGCCGGCCGGTTTCGTCCACCACCGGCAGCCCGTTGATCTTTTGCTTCAGTAGGATTCCGGCAGCCTGGACCAGATCGGTGTCTGGAGATACCGTTATTGGTTCGGTGGTCATAATGTCTTTTGCTTTGAGCATAGCAGCGCCTTTCTGGGCTTTTGGTAAAAGGCATCATCAAGCTGACCGGCCATCTGGTCGGCTTACGGCCTGGGTGCACCAAACTTGTCATTATTGCCAAATGCAGCAAGAGTGTCAAGCGAAAAAGGACACTTCGTGTAATTCCAGAGGATGCCGGTTAAGTTTCCTATTTTTACGGCCCATTATTGGTCCGGCCCAAATCTTTTGGTAATTTAGTATTGAAAAAATCAATTTGACAAATCGATTTTTTTGATATAATGAGTCACACACTGTTTAATCTAACCTTTCTATCGTCAGGCTTTTCCTCATGCGCATATTTTTCGGCTTTACTTGAAGCAGATTTCTGAGCTCTACCCGGGTGGGGTGGATAGGGTCAAGCCGAAGATGTTCTTCATTTCCTTCCTGTTAGTTGACAAAGATTCACCGGTTGATATCTCTCATTTAAATTCAGGGCCAGGAAACGAAGCGACCACCTTCGGACAAAAAATCTGAAGAGATTCGGCTTTGGTCTATCCGCGCCATCTTCTTTTGCTTCTTAATCGACTAACTAAAAATAATAAACTCCAACTTCGGACGACTGAAATCCATCAGCATCGAATTCGTTCAACTTACAACGATGAAAACGGGAGGACTTAATGGAAGATTCTTTCGAACCGGTCATTCTGGCCATGTGTTGCCAGTGGTGTTCCTATGCCGCCGCCGACTTGGCCGGCACAATGCGCTTGAGTTACCCACCTAATGTCAAAATTATGCTGGTCCCGTGTACGGGCCGAATCGATATCCTGCATCTGCTGCGGGCCTTGGAAAACGGCGTTGACGGGGTGTTTGTTTCCGGATGCCTGCTCGGTGATTGTCACTATGTCAACGGCAATTACAAAGCGACCAGACGGATGGCTTATACCAAGAAAATTCTCAGTGAAATCGGCATTGAGCCCGAAAGAGTGGAAATCTATTACAACTCGTCGGCCATGGGTCCGCAGTTCGCCCAGACTTGCAGAGATTTCACCGCGCGGATAAGAGGACTCGGCCCAATCTATCGGAAGTTGGCGGCTTAGCTCTGAGGCTCAATCAAAGTCAAACCCGCCCTTAAGCCCAGGGCCGGACAACGGCCGCGGCGGATTTGACGGGGAGAAGATATGAGTGACCATAACCCATTGTCTCAACTGGTGGGATCAGTGTTAGTCATCGGTGGCGGAGTGGCCGGTATCCAGGCCTCTTTGGACCTGGCCGATACGGGATATTTTGTCTATTTGGTGGAAAAAAGTGGGGCGATCGGCGGCGTTATGTCCCAACTGGATAAAACTTTCCCCACCAATGATTGTTCCATGTGTATCCTTTCGCCGAAGCTGGTGGAATGTGGCCGCCATCCGAATATCGAAATTATCACCATGGCCGATTTGCTTGAACTAACGGGCGAGCCGGGTAGATTTGAAGCTACCGTACGCCAAAGGGCCCGGTATGTCGACATGGACAAGTGCATCGCCTGCGGCGCCTGTGCCGAAAAATGCCCAAAGAAGGTTCCGGATGAATATAATTGCGGGTTAAATAATCGCAAAGCGGCTTACGTGAAATGTCCTCAGGCCGTGCCGCTGAAATACTGCGTGGACTCAGATACCGGTATCTATTTTCAAAAGGGGAAATGTCAGGCTTGCGTGAAGTTCTGCCCCACCGGAGCCGTAAATTTGGGGCAGCCGGATGTAACGCGCCAAATCAAGGTCGGTTCGGTCATCATCGCGGCCGGGTTCAAGCCTTTTGACCCTTCAGTCTATGAGCAGTATGCCTACAGCCGCTTCACCAATGTGGTTACCGCCCTGGAATTCGAGCGGATATTGAGCGCCAGCGGCCCCTGGATGGGCCACCTGGTCCGGCCCAGCGACGGCAGGGAACCAGCCAAAATCGCCTGGCTTCAATGCGTGGGCAGCCGGGAGGTCAACAAATGTGATCATCCCTACTGTTCCGCAGTGT
>JADFYN010000374.1:654-3398 GCA_015233055.1 Deltaproteobacteria bacterium | reverse complement strand
CGGGGCGCTCTAGGTTAGCCCAGCGGCAACGCCCTGGGTATTGGGGCAACGCGTGCCGTAGGAGCGACGCATGCGTCGCCCCTACAGGTGTCCCCCCATGGCATCGTTGTACTAATTCAACAGCATTTGGGCAACGCCTTGGGAAATACGGCAGGTTACGTATCAGCATGGCCGGATGGCCGGTCAGCCGCAAAACCCGGAACACGCAACCCGCAACCCGCATAGGAGTGACGACCAATGGCTTTTACCCGCGAACAGGCCTTTCAACTGATCCAAGACCACCTGAAAAGTGACATGCTGGTCAAGCATTCATTGGCCACGGAAGTCATTATGCGGCACCTGGCCGGCAAGTTGGGCCACGATGTGGACACCTGGGGCCTGGCCGGGTTGCTCCATGATTTGGACTACAACGAAACCAAGGACGACATGGCCAACCACGGTTTGATCACGACAGCCGTCCTGGATGCCCTGGACGACCCCGTGTCCGAAGAGATCAAGTCGGCCATCCGAGCCCACAATGCTGAAAACCTGGGCCTGACCAGGACATCCCCCATCGACCTGGCCATTACCTGCGCCGAAACCATCACCGGTTTGGTCGCGGCCACGGCCTTGGTTTATCCCGACAAGAAACTGGCCTCGGTCAAACCCAAATCCGTCACCAAACGAATGAAGGAAAAACATTTCGCCCAGGGGGTAAACCGGGACCACATTCGCTTGTGCGAGCAGTTGGGGTTCTCCGTTGACGACTTCGCCGCGTTGTCCATCGAGGCCATGAAAGAAATCAGCGATCAATTGGGGCTCTAATGAATGTCCTGGATATCCCTCGGGCGGAGGCGGTGTTGCTGCGTGCGGCCGAGGATTTCCGGTACCTTCTGGCCCACGGCTACCCCCGGACCGCCTCCCTGACCCTGGTGGGGAATAGATACAATCTCGACGCGGCGGGCCGGCACATTCTTCACCGGGGTGTCTATCATCCGGCTGAGGCCGAGGCCAGGAAGAATAAGCTGTTGCCGCCTGACCGGATCAAGGACCGGACATTAGCCGTTGACGGCCACAATGTGGTCATCACCTTGGAGAGCGCCTTGACCGGCGTCACGTTGGTTTGGGCTGACGATGGTCTGATCAGAGACATCGCCGGGGTCCGGGGCGGACACACCTTGACTCCGGTGACGGAACAGGCCGTTTCTCTCCTGGCCGAGGCCGTTCATTCCCTCCAGCCGGATGAGATCCTGGCCTACTTTGACGCCCCCGTCTCCCACAGCGGTGTCCTGGCCGCCATGACCCAAGAAAGGTTGACCCGGCTGGGGATCGATCACACGGCCATGGCTGTAAAAGCTCCCGACGACGAGATTGCCGCCCAAAAAGATGCCGTCGCAGCCACCTCCGATTCACATTTAGCCGACCGGGTCACCCTTCTCTTCGACCTGGCCGCCCACATCATCTTCACCCGCCTGAGGCCCCTGCCCCGATCATTGATCAGGTTCTCCACATCAAAAAATGCTATAGATACTTTGATTAGTTACAACTGACTCCCGGGCGTACGCCTTTGCCCATGGTCAGCGAAGCGCCACCCTTCAAAAACTCTGACTCATGAACGGCTACCGGTCGGCATCGCCGAGAACAAGTCCTCAACAGAAATAGCTCGGACCCTATCAAGTGCAAGATTAAGTTCTTTCACCTGTGATTTTGCTCCTTCCAAATCGTTTTCCAGCGCCGCCTGGTAGATTCTGTCAGCACAACCTGCTATTTCCAGAGCACAAACCGTCGCGGCCACGCCTTTAAATGAGTGCGCCAGGAGGGATAGTTTGGCAAAATCGCCAACCTCAATAGCGGTATTTATGGCTGTCATTCGTTTCGGAAATTCTTCAAAAAATATGCTGAGTATTTGTACAAAAAAATCTTCTTGCCCATAAAATCTTGTTCTTAATGCATCGACGTCAATGACGGGATGTTTACCTTCGTCTATTCCGGTAGACTGGTTACGGGTATCCTTATCGGCCTGCCTACCGGTAGATGTTTGCCGATTAACAAATCCCGGCGCAATGTTGGCAATTTCCTCAATTAGCTGATCCACATCAATGGGTTTAGAGATATAGCCGTCCATCCCAGCCTCAAGAAGTTTTTCCCTATCTCCTTTAACGGCGTGAGCGGTCTGGGCTATGATTTTAATATTTTTATCAAAATTATTTGATAAAGAGTTTCTTATTTCTCTTGTAGCCTCTATTCCGCCCATTTCAGGCATGGACACGTCCATCAAGATCAGGTCAAATATCTCTCTATTCAAAAGATCAAGGACCTCTTTCCCGTTATTAGCCACAGTTACCGTGTGCCCCTGGCACTGGAGAACCGTTGTTTCCAGCATCTGATTTAATAAATCATCTTCAGCCAGAAGTATTCTTAGGGGATTGATCGTCAAAGGTTTATGTTGGCCGGCCGGCTCATCGGCAATAATATCCGATTCCGACCCGATTCCGAACCTTGCCGTAAAGTAAAAAGTTGATCCCACATTTGGACGGCTCTCCGCCCAGATGCTACCACCCATGATTTCCACTAGCCGCTTGGATATGGCCAGGCCCAGTCCTGTGCCGCTGTATCGTTTGGTCGAAGAAACGTCTCCTTGAAAAAAAGCTCCAAATATTCTATTTAGTTGCTCCGGCGGAATGCCGACACCCGTGTCTTCCACAGAAATTAAGATGGCCAGGTCTTTTTCATTTTGAGGCAGAGAAATCGAGTCATCATATCTA
>JADFYN010000374.1:0-512 GCA_015233055.1 Deltaproteobacteria bacterium | reverse complement strand
TTGTTTTTTATCTGCCAATGGTTGAAACATTTTAATGGTTTCTTGGAACAAGTTCTCAGGAGAAAAACCGGCTAAATCGATCTGTGTTTTTCCGGATTCAATTTTAGAAAAATCTAATATGTCATTTATAATCAGCAAAAGATGATCAACAGCCTGGCTAACCGCTTCAGCAAACGATTTTTGTCTGGAGGGTAAGTTACTATCTAATAACAATTTATTAAAACCAACGATGGCATTTAAAGGTGTTCTAATTTCGTGACTCATATTGGCCAAGAATTCGCTCTTTGCCCGGTTGGCTTGATCAGCCTGTTCGGCCAATTTTTCAAGTTCTTTCTTGGCGTTCTCTAAATTAAGCTGGAGAGTTTCCGATACGTTGAGGGCTTGTCTAAGCTCTTCGGCATTAGCCTCGGCTATTACCTTGGCTTCTTTTAATTCCAATTCCACTTTCTTAAGGTCGGTGATATCATGGTGATGCCATAAGCGACCATACTGTTTCCCATCAATAACGATAG
>JADFYN010000373.1 GCA_015233055.1 Deltaproteobacteria bacterium | reverse complement strand
GGGGAAAATTTAAGGGCCGGGATTGGAGGATAATCAGATTCCCCTCCTGGTCTAAAGCCCATTCCATATCTTGGGGGCCGCCATAGTGCTCCTCCAACCGCTGGGCGTACCGGGCCAGGGTGATGATCTGGTCTGAGGACAGCGCAGGGGCGTCTTGTTTCTCTGAAGGGACCGGGATCTCCATCAGGCCGCCCAGGGGATTGATGACCAGTTGCACCGGCTTATGGGAGATTTGTTGTTCCATAATAGTCTGCCGGCCGTCTTTTGTTACTTTATAAGTATCGGGAGTGACGATGCCGTCCACGGCGTAGGGGCCGAGACCCCAGACCGCGGTGATGATGATATTGTTCTCCTGGGGATGTAAAGGATCGCAGGAATACATCACCCCGCTGGCCATGGATTCAACCATCCGGATGCAGGCCACGCTCATAGCCACATCTTCCACCCGAATTCCTTTATTGAACCGGTATGAAATCGCCCGCGGGGTAAACAAGCTGGCTACGATAACCTTGTAGGTGGAAATAAGTTTATCCCTGGTCACATTTAGCACCGAAACGTACTGACCGGCGAAGGAGAGTTCGCTATCTTCACCGATGGCGCTGCTGCGCATGGACACCCGGAGTTGCGGTGGTTCCGCCTCGGAGTCCGGGACCGTAGCCGTCAGGTCATCAAAGGCGGCTAGGACGGCCTGTTCCAACTCCGAAGGGACTGTGGCTGTAAAGATCAAACGTTGGATGGCTTCGCTGCCCTCATGGACGGATTCTGAGTCCTGGTCTCCCATTTCCACTTTGTATTTATTGATCTGGTCCGTCAGGTCATTGCTGTCCAGAAAAAGACGAAAACCCCTGGTGGTGACGGCGAATCCCTCAGGTACGGGCAGCCCCACCCGATTGCGCACCTCCCCCAGGTTGGCGTTCTTGCCGCCGACCCAGTCGGCCATTTCTTTATTAACCAGAGCGTAAGGCAAAACCAATTCCGGCGGGTCTTCCCGTTCTTCTTCGCGAAGCACCTTATTGATCTCGGCGTTAATTTTTTCCAGGGTTTGGTAAAAGGCCATGTGCCTTTGACCGGAAAGCACATTTAAATTTTTGATTATCCGGATGGTGTGGAAAGTAAGCAAGGCTGTTTGCGAGCGGACATAAGACATGCCGAAAGGCTGGTACCCGTGCAGTTTGTCGCTGACATCCGACATTATCTTGGCAAGCTGGGCGTTAGAATCCAGCAATTCTTTGAAGCTGGTGTATTTCAACTGGAATAAATCCGACAGTGTCCTTTTTGGAATTTCGGCCTTGGGCTGCTTGCGCCACTTGAACAACTTAGAGATGTCGAACATAACACCACCCTGGATATGTGTTTTAGTGTTTAAACCGCCCGGTCGAGATTACGCAACTTAAAAGAAAATCATCTGCGGTCTCTAGCTTTTCTTCCCGCCCTCGACAGTTATGGTTTCTTCGTTCAGGCGCCCGAATCGATTTCCTTGACCAGACAATAGCGCGTGGCGGGACCATGCCCCGTCCTTTTCAGTATCCCCTTCTTGACCATATCTTGCAGGTCGTTCAACGCGGTGCGAGAGGGGAACCCATTGCCCACGGCTTGCTGGTACTCCACCCGGGTAATCTCTCCCTTCTCGAAAAAAATTGAAAATGCCTTTTTTTGTCTTTCGTTTAGATCCAGGTCGGGTGGAATAGAAGGCTTTTCTTCGGCCGATGGGCCGGCCACAAATACTTCTGTCGGCGGATGAGACGGCTCGACTGCCGGGGGAGTCCTTTCCTCCTCCAGTCGGATATCATTAATATAGATCAGTTGTCCTTCGGCCATGGCCACGGCTCGAATAATACAATTCCTTAATTCCCTTACATTTCCAGGCCAAATGTGAGCCAACAGTTTTTCCAGGGCGCCCTGGGTTAAGGCGACGTGTTCTTTTTCCATTCGGATGGATGCCTGTCTGAGAAAATGATTAGCCAGGGTGGGAATATTCTCTTTGTGATCCCGCAAGGCCGGAGTCCGAATGGTAATGACGTTGAGCCGATAATAGAGGTCTTCCCGGAAGCGCCCTTTGTCAACCAATTCTTTGAGCTCTTCATTGGTCGCAGTAATGACCCGGACATCCACATCGAATTCGCGGTCACTGCCTAAGGGCGTGACTCTTCGGATAGACAAGGTTCGCAGCAGGGCCTGTTGGACTTTGGGGGAGGCGGTCCCGATTTCATCTAAGAACAAAGTTCCGCCATGGGCGGCTAAGAAAGCTCCCTTGCGGTCGGTCTTGGCCTCGGTGAAGGCACCTTTGGTGTGACCAAACAAGGAGTCCAACAACAGATTCTCATCCAAGGCACCGCAATTGATGGAAATAAAGGCCTTTGCCGCTCTGACGCTGTATTTATGAACCGCTTCGGCGGTAAGTTGCTTCCCCGTACCCGTTTCTCCGATAATCAAGACGTCCGCATCCACCGACGCAGCTTTGAGTATCTCCACTTTGAGGGATTCGATCACGGGTCCGAAGCCGATAATGTCACCGACATCGTGGGCTAATAATAAAGTGTTGGTCGGCGGCCGGTCCTCCTCCAAAATTGCCGGTCTTCCTTGCGTCACCTCCTGGATGCTGACATCTTTAAGCCGGATCTCTTCGAGTTGGTTCTTAATGGTATTGATCATGTTATTGATGGAAAATCTGAGAAAATTGGTCTCAAAGTCATGATTCTGCAGTACTATTTCTCTTAACTCTCCGGTCTCCTGAATACGATTCACCGCCGCGGCCAGATCAAATATAGGCCGGGTGATCACCCGGCTGAGAACATAAATAACAAAGGCAATCATGATCATCGTAAACAGGCTAACGACGAAGATGACATCCACCTGCCGGTATCCGGCCCACAACCCCAGTCGGCTCCGGTCAACAAAGGCCACCCCGGCGTAGTTAGCGGCCTTGAGCTCCAGCCCGGCTTTAAACCGGATGGGCGCGTAACCGATATTGACCAGATAGGCTCCGGTAGAGTAACCGGAATCATCAGACTGGATAGTTATCAAGCCTGGTTTCCCCGATTGCAGACTGCCGACCATTTGCCAGTAATCGTTATGTTTAATATCAGGTTTGAAAGCCCGTTCCAGTCCGGGTTTGCCGAAAATTCCGGAAAGACCTGTTCTGGCCGTTTCGGCCGACAATTCCTTGGGCTTTTCATCTAATTCCTCGGACTGAAACAACATCCAGCCGTCCTTATCAAACATGTAGCAATACCTGACTTCCGGGCTTCTGACATAGGCAAAAATCGGGGACTGGGGCGAATTGTATAATGACAGGATATCCCGGACGCGGTGGGCATCCACACCCAGCATTAAGACCCCCTCGAGACGGCCGTCTGGTTTCCACAACATTACCGAGAATCTAATGATTTTGCGGACCGTGTT
>JADFYN010000372.1 GCA_015233055.1 Deltaproteobacteria bacterium | reverse complement strand
ATTGAAGAGGATGTTCCACTTTTTATATCTAGTTCACCTATCTGCCGCCCTGGGGCGTTTAATCGACGAATCCTGGCCGGCACCCAGGAAAGCATAGTCGCCAGGGCATCTAAAATGGTCGATTTTCCTGCACCGTTCACCCCGGAAAAAACGTTTAGAGACTGGTCGAATACCAGGTCCATTTCGCTTATGCCGCGAAAGTTCTTTATCTTGATTTGCTCAACCCTCATGATCTCCCTCCGTTACGATCTGCGCCCTGGTCGAATGGATAAGAGGGGGAGGGTGGTGTGCGTTTTAAGCCAGGGCGCAAAAAAGCCTCATGTTTTGTCCGCCAGGCGCAAATGTTAACGCTCCCATTCATAGATGACATCCTTCCATAGCTCTAATCTTTACATTTTTGCCTCAAACAGGCAGGGAAATCATGAACTAACGGCATCGGATCATGCTTGCTTGGTAATATCTTGACTTTGCCGCTTTCTATCGCCGGGAGGGTCTTCGTGGGATCGATTATTTTTTTCCGTGACGTGGCGGATTGACACGCAGACGCACAACCCTCTACTTCCCAGCATGGGTAATTTGGATAGACCGATGGCTACTGGAAACTCGGAGCCGTCTTGGCGCATTCCGCGCAGGTCAAAGGCCGGTGTCCCCATCTCACGTCCCACCTCACCCTTCATGAAATTTTCCCGTTTGGACCCAAGCGCGGCACGGTAGGCCGGGGGGACCAGGATGTCCACATTCCGGCCCAGGAGTTCCCCTGATTGGTAGCCGAATATGGTATCGGTCATGGTGTTGGTCAAAATGATGATGCCCTGGTCATCCGCCACCAGGATTCCGTCCGGTGCCGACTCGATGATGCTTCGGTACCAGGCTTCAGTTTCCTGCAACTGTTCCTGCTGTAACAGGATTGACTTCGTCTGTTCCATAGAATCCTCCAGAAGCTGTTGGGTCCGGAGGTTGCGGTCGATAATTTCAAAGTTCATGGCCACCAGCGGCAGAAGTTCATCTAACAACGCCTGTTCCTCTTCCCCAAAGGACTTCAGCGTAGCCAGTTCGATCACCCCCAGGACATGGCCGGCTTGCATCACCGGCTGGAGGAGGACGGCCTTAGGGGTCGTCTCGCCCAGGCCCCAATTGATCCGGATCCGGGCCTCAGCGGTATCCGTGATCATAATCACCTTTTGTTCCAAGGCGCATTGCCCGACCAGCCCCTGGCCCAGGGCGAACTGTCGGCTTTGGCTGTCCATCCAGGCATAGCCGCCAACCGGCCTGAGATGGTTGGTAGACCCATCCAAGACGTAGAACACCCCGCAGTCTGCCTTCACCAGAGGGGTCAGCCGGGACATCAATTTTCGGGCCAGTTCCTCAAAGGACGTCGCCTGCTGGAGGTCCGCGGCTATTTCCGCCACTCGGGTCTTGATCTGGGAGCGCCACTCCAACATCCGGGCATTTTCTTTTAACCCTTGCTCGGCCTGCGCCCGCTCTCGGACGGCCCGACCCAGGCGGTGATTCCAGCTCAGGATGAAACAGATCACCAGAAGCAGGCCCGCTCCAACCGGGCCGACGGTGCCCCAATCGACCCCCCGCTGATATTGAATAGACAACCAACGGTTTTTGATAGCCGTTTTTTCCTCATCCGTCATACTGGCCAATGCCTTGTCCAAGGCCGAGGCGAGCAGCGGCCAATCTTTCCTAACCCCTATAGCCAAATCGTGAGTATAGGGGGTCTCTGCCGCGACCTTCAGGTTGACCAGCCCCAGTTTGTCGATGGTGTATGAGACTGTGCCCAGGTTGTCGATAAAGGCATCCAACTTACCGGTGGCCAATTGGCGTAGGGAGGTTTCGATATCCGGCAACGGGACCAGGGACAGTTCGGGATGGTCACGCTTCAAACTGGACTCCACCACCAGGCCTTTGACCACCCCCACCCTAAGTCCTAAAACATCTCTAAGACTCTTGACCGAGCGGTCCCGGTGAGTCACGATGACGGACGGAAAGCTGGCATATGGTCTGGTAAATATAAGAAATTTCTCCCTGTCTCGGGTTGGTGTCACTTTCGGGATAACGTCTATTTCACCGATTTTTACCTTCTCCATCGCGTCAGGCCATTTCACGCCTTCCTTCGGGACCATCGAGAGGCCGAGACGGGCCGCGATCACCTCCACGAAACCGGCGCTGATTCCGGCGTAGTCACCATTATCGGTGATGAATTCAAAGGGCGGCCGGGCATCGTCAATGCCTAAGCGTAGCTCCTTCCCGGCGAGGAAAGCCTGTTCTTCCGCCGTCAAATTAACCTTGACGTTAATACCGGCCGGTGCAGCCAAGGCTATCGGCCCCGGCTCGAGCCAGACCAAAAGGGCGGCCAACACCAGTGTTAGAGTAGCTAAATAATATTTCAGCATATCGGGCCGCCCTTTCTATTGTTCTTTTTGCAGCCTATCCCGCAGGGACGTCAACAGTTCGGCCATCTCGTTGAATTTATATTTATTGATGAGATTAGACAGGCGAGCCATGTCACTCCTGTATTGTTCGGGCCACAAGAGGCAGGCGGCTTCCTCCATCGCGGCCTTTATCGGCTTGGGGCTCCGTTTCCGAACCAGGGGCTCTAATTTTTCCAGAAACAAAAGCAGAGAGTCAGAGTCGGCCGTCGGATCCGTTTTATCTGGAGTAGATTCCTCTTGGGGTGGGGCCATCCCGGCCAGGGCCTGCAGCACCGCTTGCAAATCCTCCTCGAAGGTTGCCAGGGGCCCGGCAATGTCGTCCCGGCCTTGTTTAATGGCCGCCTCCAGTTCTTCACCCGCTTGAAACAAGACTTCGGCCCCGATATTTCCAGCCACTCCTTTGACGGTGTGAGCCAGGCGCTGGGCCAGTTCCCGGTCACCGGCATCGAAGGCGGCCTTTATCCGGGCCGAGGAATCCGGGTACTCATTATAGAATTTGAGCAAAATGCTGCGATAGAGCTTCTTATTCCCCCCGACTCGCTTCAATCCCGCGGCCACATCGATCCTGGCCAGGGTCGGAATATCATTTTCCACTGCCCGGTCTCGGTCTGACTCCACGGCCGGACTAGATGGTCCACCGACTGGTTCCGGTGATCTGTATTTGATCCATTTAAGCATGGCGGAAAAGAGTTTTTCCGTATTGATCGGTTTGCTGACGTGGCCATTCATCCCGGCTTCCATGGCCATGGTGCGGTCCTGGGTCATGGCGCTGGCCGTCATGGCGATAATGGGCAAGTCGTTAAATCTGGGAGTCCGGCGAATCTCCCTGGCGGCTTGATACCCGTCCATCACCGGCATTTGAATGTCCATTAAGACCAGATCATAGTCATGTGTTTCCACGGCCTCGACTCCTTTTTGCCCGTTTTCGGCAATGGTCACTTTGAGGCCGGCCTGCTCCAAG
>JADFYN010000371.1 GCA_015233055.1 Deltaproteobacteria bacterium | reverse complement strand
GATGAGGGGAATCGTCAGTCGCCCTACGGGCTCCCTCCTCTTCCCCTCATCGCTCCCTCCAAAAGATGGAGAGGCAGACAAAAAGTCAGGGTGGCATACTTTTGACCGGCCGGGGTGGTGTACTTTTAAACCGGCCAAAATGGCTTACTTTTTCACCGGCGATAATAGCATGTTCCGAACTACAGAAAACCTGTCTGGCTGATTAAGTAATTCCCCTCTATGTCTGAGGGAGTCGGGAGGTAGGATGTCCTTGCCATGATCTTTTGTAGTTCGCTTTGATTCTTCTGGAGGCTTCAGAGAGGCTTGAAGGAGCCAAGGCTGAGGGATGATCCTTGCTTCATCTTCCGGTTTCGCCGGTGAGCAAACAACCCCTAACCTCGTGGTAGGACATACTTCGACATTGATGTATTCCTACCTGTCGGTAGGTGGTAAAAAACAACATAGCGGGGATAAAAATGGCCATGAAGACCACAGTGGAGGGTGGGGGTATAATGTATTGAAATATTATTATATAATAAATAATATATGGAATATCAAAGAGATATGTTTCATCCTGCATCCGTGCACACTATGTGCACACCAAAGAAAAAGGACCTAAACCTATTTGGCTTAAGTCCTTGATTTAACTGGTGCGCCCAGGGTGACTCGAACACCCGACCTACGGATTCGTAGTCCGGCGCTCTATCCAACTGAGCTATGGGCGCGTATTTGCTGTAATCTGGTATGGTTCAAATGAACGGCACAAATTCAAAAGCCTGCATGTCAGACGACCTAAGACATGGCGGTCCAGGTTACGTGTTAGGTGCAAACTTGAAACTGTAACCCACGACGTGATTCTTATATCCGTTTTGGTTCTGCATGTCAAGAGATAACCGCAATCCAAATTTCGGATGGCGGCCCTCACTGGTCACTGGTCGCAAATGTAATAACAACTTATAGATAGCTGTCTCGACCCAACCGACAACCAGGCGGCGGGGCTAGACTAACATCTTGTTTTTTTGCTAAAAGATGACTGTTGATAGCTGACCTGTCGAGCCCTTTTCAGGTGACGGACAGGAACGATCTAATCCGGTTGGCCATTTCCGGCCAGGCAGTATTTTCCGGAGCCAGGGTATAGATATCCTCGCCGGATGACGAGTCGATATTGATAATCTCTTGTTGATGAAACCGATTTAGGGCATTTTGAAATGACAGGGGAGACAAGGCGCTGGAGCAGCGGATTTGTCCCCGGCGATGTAATTTAATGCCGATTAACTTTATTTTATTGACCAGTTGTTTCCGGGTAAACGACTTATCTTTCATCGCCCGAAAGGAATAGAGCACAATCCAGTAGGTCTCCATGAAGCTGGTGGTCAGGTTTGACCATAAAGGAAGATTTCTTAGCCCGCTTTGGGTGACGGCCAGGCCGGGCTGGGCTCCATTGTCGTAGCGTTCAATTAATCCCTGACGTTCAAAAAAATCGGTTATCAACGACAGGTGCTCGGGGGAGTAGCCGCGTTCTTCGATGATGAATTCCAGTTGCAGGATGTCCCTGAGAAAGGCCACTGCGTCCAAGAATTGGGAGGTCATCCGGGTGGTCCGGCCGGGAGACAGTAAGGCCGTGGCCGCGAAGGCCGCAGGCACGAAATGGTGAATGATGCTGTTTTTATAGTATTCGAGGGACAGACGTTTGTCATCTTCCAGGGTGAAGAAGGTTTCTTCGTCCAAGTCTTCATCGGCGACTCGATCGATGATGCGCCGCTCCTCCATATCACTCAATGTCCGCGTGACGCATGTGTCCAGGTCTCGGATGGAATCCATCATCGGCGCACCGATGAGAGCCAGGTATTCAACATACGGGTGGGCTGCCTCAACTATTTCGGAAGCTGTAAATCCCCGATGAGGCAAGGCCAACAGAACTGCCGCGACGAGGGTATAGGGAGTCACTTCGGTGACGCTGTTGATGGCGTGGATTAACTTATGAGAAAAATTCATAAAAATTTGGCGTCGGGTGTCTTTGTCTTCGAGCAGCTCTTTTCCGAACCCGGCCAGATAGTCCCGAGCCGAAATGGGTTCGGCAAAATGGAGATAGACCGTTCCATACCTGCGGCGAAGGAATTTATGGGCCCGAATCATTTGCAGAAAAGTCTCATCTTTTTTCTCAGCGCCACCTAACTCCCTAAGATAATACTGTTCTTCCATAATGTGGTCGTATCCGATATGGGCCGGGACGAAAATCAGGTCTTCGCATTTTCCGGATAGGGCCGTGTCCAGGGCAATAGACAGAAGCCCGAGTTTGGGTATTATCATTTTGCCGCTGCGACTCCGGCCTCCTTCGATAAAAAATTCAACCGGATAACCATACTCAAGTAGAGTCTGCAAGTACCGCGAAAAAACTCTTGAGTAGAGATATTGTTTTTTGAAGGTCCGCCGGATAAAAAAAGCTCCCGAGTTCCGAAAAACATAGCCCATCGGCCAGAAAGACAGGTTTTTTCCCGCGGCTATTCTCGGGGGATGCATACTATGATGCAGCAGGACATAGGAAAGGAGAAGATAATCGATGTGGCTTCGATGGCAAGGGATATAAACCAGTGTCCCGCGGCGGGCCGCCTCCCGGACCCGGACCAATCCGGCGGTATCCACCTGGACCCGGTCAAATATGCGGGTAAACACAAAACTGAGGATGTGGTCCCAAACATTTACGTAAGTGATGTTATAATTTCCTGCAATTTCGTCGAAATAGCCTTTTGCCTTCCTCCTGATCAATTCAATCGGCTTGCCCTCTTGATCGGCATATTCTCTTAATTCGTCTTGCATGTCAGGATGATCCAAGACTATTTCACGAATCTCCTGACGAGACTTAAGCACCGGCCCCAAGGTTATGCGCCGTTGCCGGTCTATGTATTGAAGCAATTCTTCGCTTAGGTTCAGGCTGTTTGATCTCAGGGAGACGGGGGTCAGATCAGAAGGTAACCGATCCTTGAGGTTAATGAACTGGCCGGCATCAATGGAGGTTCTGGAATAATAGCGAAAAAATAAAAATATTTTAGTAAAAACGCCGACGTCATCTTTGTACCGGGTATCCGGACCTTCAGCCGAGGTACCGGATTTATCAAATTTTAATTCATACAAGAAGGTCAGCGGGACTAGAAAAATCGGCCGACCCATCTCTTGCTGGGCCTGTAACAGGGTGACCAGCGGATGTTCCCGGGAATGAACGAATCTCTGGGAAAAGCCCTTCTCGTCCACTAGAAAAAGCAGGGCGGTCGTCCCCCGTTTTATCTCTTCTTTAAAAAATTCAGGAGTACCAGGGTCTTGACGTGGCTCCAACCGGAACACCTGTCTCAGGTAAGAACGGGCAATCCGCCACACCCGACGGAGGGGCAACCAGTAGATCATATTTAGGTCAAAGGCGATCTTAGGGTAGGGA
>JADFYN010000370.1:526-3413 GCA_015233055.1 Deltaproteobacteria bacterium | reverse complement strand
ACTCAGCGGACAGATTCAGACCATGCTCAGGTCTCTCAGATAGCCGTCGAAACCGGCTAGCAGAAAGGATCCGCCATGGCAGAAGGATCAGATCAGGAAAAAACCGAACAGCCTAGTGGGAGGCGGCGCTCCGAAGCCAGGGAAAAGGGTCAGGTACCCCAAACCCCGGAGTTGGCTTCCGTGGCCGTATTGTTTGTTGCTTTGGGCGTTTTCTATTATACGGGTCCGGGGATGGTCCGCCGCATGATGGCCAACATGCAAGGCATGCTTGAAAGGTGCGCCACGCTCGGGCCATTGAATATCTCCGATACCAATTATCTGGGCATTGAAATGCTCAAAGATATGGCCTTGATGTTATTGCCTTTGTTTTCCGCCGGGGTGGTCGTGGCCCTGCTGGCCAATATTGTTCAGGTCGGGTGGCTGGTCTCCTGGGATTCCATCAAACCCAAATTCTCCAATATCAATCCTATGAGTGGTATCTCGCAAATATTTTCTGTTCAGGGGTTAGTGGAATTCATCAAAAACATTCTTAAGCTGGTCATTCTCGGGGTGGTGGCTTATCGGGCCGTTAAAAACGAACTCCCCATACTGATGCAATTAATGGATATCGGAATATGGGACATGCTGGCATACATGAGCTTAGTCTGCTTTAGAATACTTCTTTGGTGCGCCGTAATGCTCCTTATCCTGGCCTTGTTTGACTGGGCCTACAAAAAGTATTCGAATGAGCAACAGTTAAAAATGACGAAGCAAGAAGTTAAAGATGAAGCAAAACAAATGGAAGGTGATCCGATGGTCAAAGCCCGCATCCGTCGGATTCAAAGAGAAATGGCCAGGAAAAGGATGATGGAGGCGGTGCCCAAGGCGGACGTGGTCATCACCAACCCGACTCACTTTGCGGTAGCCCTGAAATACGAAGAAAATAAAATGAATGCCCCCACCGTTACGGCCAAAGGCGCTGATGAGGTGGCCAGACGCATCAGGGAGCTGGCCAAAGAGAATAATGTCCCCACGTTGGAAAATCCCCCGCTCGCCCGGGCCCTTTACAAGCAAGTAGACATTGGCCGGGAGGTCCCGGCTGATCTGTTCCAGGCCGTAGCCGAAATACTGGCCTATGTCTACCGGTTAAGGCATCAAAAGGCGGGCGTCAATCCGACTCGCCCCAGCGGGAGCCGGCCTGCCTGATGATCGGATCTCTCCGGTCAATGTCCTCTACCAATCAACGAAGATGTTTTTCAACGCCTCGGTTGACTCATCCCGGCACGGCTCATTCCGACTTTTTGACGCGGCTGAACAACCGGGTAAACTTGAGCTGGACAATGCTTCCGAACCAAAGGGAATGCTTGAGATAATTAGAGGGATGGTCGTGGCCCCCGTCCGGCTTAAGGCAATCTTGTTGCGGAACAGGTTGATGGATGTGAGCCACCGGTCAAAAACGAGGGAAGCTGGAGCCTCTTTTTGCCAATGCCGGGTGAAGGCCTCCCAGAGGGGGCAGCCCTCTTTTAGGAGTGAGGCGAGAAAAGCGGTCTGAAGGTAGTCTTCTTCATTTTTAGCGATAGGGTAGAGAGCCAGACGAGGGAGCAGGTCCGGCCGTTTCATCAGGTCTTGAATCATTTTTCGGCATGAGGGACAGGTGGCCGAATAGAATACCTGGATGGGAGAATCGGGCCGGCCATAGATCGGCCAGGGTGAGACGGACTCTTTGGCCGCCAAGGTGACATTGATCATAAAGAGAAGCAGCCAGACACAAAAGATGATCTTCATCCCCCGGCCCTGCAGGCGAATAAGCGCCAGGTAGGCCGAGCCAAGACAAGCCGCGACCAGGAGACAACTGACACACGGCCAAAGCATTATCTGAAAAAAAAGAAAGCAACAGTCACCCAAGACAAATAATGATGCTATCCCCAACAGATACCTGGACCCCGGTCGGATCAGGGAAAAAGCCGCCAAAATAGCGAAAGCCAGGGCGCCGAACCAATAAAGAGATATCCCGGCGAAGGAATAGTCTTTATAGACCCGGCAACCTTGGGTAAAACACCAAGACTCGGTCAATCCGGCGGCCGAACAGATACAATAAATCAATCCAGCCAGGCTGACTACCGCGATGAATGGTGAGGAGCCCGATTTCATGACGTTAACTCGGTAATTTGCTTTTCCTCGAACCCAATGACCATGGTCCCGTCAATGAAGACGATGGGAACCGAGGTGACGCCTAATGATGTCGTTTCACTGACTTCAGAGTTCAGCAAAGAGGCATAGGAGACAGTTAGGATTTTATAAGCAACCGTCGTGTTGCCGCCCAGGCTTTTCTGGAGCTTCGGAAAGGCGTCAAAAAATTGCTGAATTATTTCTTCAGGCTTTTCTTTCATCTCCAGCTTGGTGTAGGCAAAATTGACTACCTCGGCCAGGCTGATTTGTTTTGCGTGGGCGTGTAATATTATGGCGAAGACGACCTCAGAGCCGGGATGCACCGGATAATGGCATATCCTGATCGACTTGAGTTGGTCGCGCCGGTTCCACAGATGATTCCAAACCTTCCGGCAAGCCGGACAAAAGGGATCTGAAACAGTCACGACATTATGTTTTCCGGATCCGTTAAATACAGCTATCGATAATTTGTCCGGTAGGTTAACTCGTGTGGCTTCGGCCATGGCCGCGTGGGACAGGCTGTCCCCGGTGGCCAGCTCATCTATCTCAGAGAACTGAAAATGGCCGGTATGGTCCACCGTCAAAGCCAGGTTACCCGGTTTGGGGTCGAGTGCGGGGCTAGGCTGAAGCACCATCATCCTGACAGCGAATAGACCTAATGGTCCCACATTAAAAGGCACTTTTTTCTTGATATCCACGGCGAAGGCCCCAAAGTTTTGAGCCGCCGGCGCCCCACGAC
>JADFYN010000370.1:0-449 GCA_015233055.1 Deltaproteobacteria bacterium | reverse complement strand
TTGTCATGTCGGCTTGATCCCTCAAGTGTCTCCACCCGAAAGCCTCCCGGAATCTCGACTCGGGCAGCTTCCGCCAGGTGCGCCTGGGTCAAGCTCTTTCCAGTTACCATATCTCGGATATCGGCAAATCGGAACCGGCCGGTTTGGTCCACTATCAAATCCAGCACGCCCGGCTTCTGGTCGGCCGCCACGCTGGGTGGGACCAACATAGCTCTGACCGCAAAGAAATCCGCTGATCCCAGGGTGAAGGGGACTTTTTTCTTGATCACCACCGAAGCGGCCTCGAAAGTTCGGCTACCCGATGCTCCTTCGTTTTGGATGGTCCGGATCCGAGCCAGGATGTTTGCCTTTAGCTTCTCCTCGTCTAAATTGAGCTTGGGCGGAATGCCTTGGGCTTTATCCTGTGACCAGACCATTAAGGCTGATCCGGTGACGGCCCACAATACAAC
>JADFYN010000036.1 GCA_015233055.1 Deltaproteobacteria bacterium | reverse complement strand
GATTTGATGGGGTTTTCTGGATACGAAGAAATATCCAAGGCCTCATTTATTCCGGAAGCCGTTTTCTCGGCCCTGCTCTATCCAGACCGATTAGATGAACTCAACAAGATGGTCCACCGGGAAAAAAAACTCAGGCACATATCCTTTCCAGACAAACTCGAACCCTGGTTGCCCCAAATAGACGCACTTTATGACCGGCTGTTCGATGAGGCCGATTTCTCCTCATGTGTCCTGGTCGGGTTTTCCGTGGCCTTGTTCCAGTTGTGTTCGACGCTTTACGCCGTGAAGAAGATCAAGTCCCGGCATCCGAATCTACCGATTGTCCTGGGCGGCCCGGCCGTAGCCGGAAGTATGGGCGCAAGTCTGCTTCGGCTATTTCGGGAGATCGACTACCTGGTGCCGGGGGAGGGTGAGCTGCCTTTGTCTGCCCTGGTCAGGTTCCTGACTGGTCAACATGATGAGACTGATTTAGCGCCTCTCGGGGTTATTCTTTCCCGCAAGCCACTGGTGGAAAAAGGGGAGCCCGCCTCCTCGCCGCGTCCGTGTTTTGCTCAGGTGCCGGATTTGAATGATCTGCCGATTCCGGATTTCAGCGATTATTTTAATACCGTCAGCCGGCTCCCCTATCTCGGAAACTTGATTCCCACCTTGCCCATAGAGTCCTCCCGTGGCTGTTACTGGGAAGCGGCTCCTAATGGGGGATGCCGGTTTTGCAACTTAAACCTGCAGTGGCAGGGTTTCCGTCAAAAGTCGGCCGAGAAGGTGGTATCCGAACTGGACCACCAGGCCCGAACCTACGGCACTCTAAATTTTGCCTTTGTGGACAATGCCGTGGCCCCGGCCCAAATCCGGCCCATTTTTGACGGGATTCATGATTTAGGCAAAGATTTCCGTTTGTTTGCGGAAGTTCGGGCTTCTTTGTCTTGGGACAGGCTCTTCTCCATGCGCCGGGCCGGGGTGGTCCATATCCAGGCCGGGATTGAGGCCCTGTCCAGCCGGGTTTTGAAGCTGATGAACAAGGGCGTCCGAACCATCCAGAATTTGGAGTTAATGAGGAATTGTGCCGAGCTGGGAATCATTAACCAGGCCAACCTGATCCTGGAATTTCCGGGCACTCGTCTGGAGGACGTTCAAGAGACTCTGGTTAACATCGAGTATGCCAGGTTTTATTATCCGTTGGAGGCTGTCACCTTCTGGTTGGGAGAGGATAGTTTTATGGCTCGGCATCCGGATCAATTCGGCATCTCCCGGATCCGCAACGACGACCGGGCCAGAGCCCTGTTTCCGCTAGCGGTGTTCGACCGGATGATTTTGATGCAGCGTAGCTTTGACGGTAGGAGGTCCCAACGCGCTATATGGAAACCGGTGAGGGAGGCCCTCCAGCGCTGGCGAAAGGACTACCCGGCCCTGGTGGCCGGCCCCGGCGGAGACCCGCCTTTTCACTACGTGGATGGGAGGGACTTCTTGATCATCAGAAGAAAAAGGAGGAAGACGTTTGATTCGTTCAGGCTAAGGGGCGCTTCCCGGCAAATATACCTTTACTGCACCCAAATTCAGCATTACAATAGCCTTGTTGAACGATTTAAGAACATCGCCCCGGATAGAATCACCGCCTTTTTGGTCGACATGACAGCCAAGAAGCTGATGTTTCAAGAAGATAACCTGTATCTCAGTCTGGCCGTCGGGGTGGATGCCTTATCCCGAGGTCGTGAACCCGGTCTGGATAGTCAGGATCTACGACATGATTAACCGGCATACGTTACTGTAAAATAAGCCTTTAAAGAATATCCGCAGATTACGCAGATCGCACAGATTATTGATGGCTCAAATTCGCCGGGTTGAGCCTCAAGATCCGGTCTGGTAGACAAAATAGAATTAATTGATTGACAACCGAGTACCGGTTTGACCATTCATCAAGATAATGAAGGAGGATCAATGACTTTTCAATGTGAAATGCCGGATCATTTTTCCGGCGACGAAGAACTGTTGGCCGTCCTGCGTTCGGCTCGGACCATTGCGGTGGTCGGGGCTTCACCCAAACCGGAGAGGGACAGCCATCGTGTAACTAACTATTTGATTGAAAAAGGATTTGATGTCTATCCCGTAAATCCCGGCCAGGAAGTCATCCTGGGTCGGACCTGTTACCCCAATCTCGCCGCAGTGCCGGTAAAATTGGATATCGTGGATGTGTTCATCAATCCGGAACGGGTCGAGCCAATCGTGGATGAGGCCATCGCTGTGGGGGCTAAGGCGGTGTGGCTGCAACTATGCATAATCCATAACCCGGCCGCCCAGAAGGCCAGGGACGCGGGATTGGCCGTGGTTATGAATCGATGCCTGATGGTGGAGCATGGTCGGTTGAAGACTACGTCTTAGGAACCCCGGCGCTCATTTAGATGTTTGCCGGGCCACTTCCTCTGCCGCCGCCTTGGCTGCTTCCGGATCACCCAGATAGTAGTGCTTGATTGGTTTAAGTTCGTCATCCAACTCATAGATCAAGGGGATCCCGGTGGGAATGTTCAACTCGGCGATATCGGCTTCAGAGATATTGTCCAGGTGCTTGACCAGGGACCGCAGGCTGTTGCCATGGGCGGCGATCAAAACTTTTTTCCCGGCTTTCAGGTCCGGGACGATCCGGTCTTGCCAGAACGGCATAAAACGTTTGACCGTATCCTGAAGACTTTCCGACAGGGGCAGGGTATCCCACGACAGGTCCCTATACCGGGGATCATTACCTGGATAAAGGTCGCTGTCCGGCGTCAGTTTGGGGGGCGGGGTGGCATAGCTCCGCCGCCATTCGTGGACCTGCTCCTTACCGTACTTATCAGCCGTCTCCTTTTTGTTGAGTCCCTGCAATGCCCCGTAATGGCGTTCATTTAACCGCCAGGATCTGATCACCGGGAGCCACATCAGGTCCATATCTTCCAGCACGATCCACAGCGTCTTAATGGCTCGCTGCAAAACGGAGGTGTAGGCGATGTCAAAGGTGTATCCGCCCTCCTTGAGCAATTTGGCCGCCAGATGGGCTTCATTCAGGCCACGCTCGGTCAGCCCCACGTCCACCCAGCCGGTAAACCGATTCTCCAGATTCCAGGTACTTTGTCCGTGCCTCAGCAGGGTTAACTTTATCATCGTTCTTCTCCTTTTGAAAAGTATCACGCTTAAGGACGCAGAGGAAAAGAAAGGACGCGGAGATTTCAAAGGGATATCTATATGCTTAAGGTAACCTCGGCGCGCTCTCCCTTCCCCTGCGTGATGCTTTTTCCCAACCTGATGGAATTCGGGCATGGGTTACAATAGGACTATTCAGCCGCATTCCTGGATACGATATAACGGTCTGAGCTTACCATAACCGGCCCGCACCCGCAACTGAAAAGCCGGGTGACCTATGGATAAAACCGGCCGGGGAGGGCGGCTGGAAAAAGTTATCCCGGAGCAGTACTTTTCCAGGCACAATTTTGAGATTATGATATAATTGTACCGGTAAAAAGGATCGGTCGAGCTTCTTGTCGATCAGGCTTACGGCTCCTACAACAGGTCGGACTATGGACACGGATATTAATTCCAGGGCGATCATTCATCTGGATATGGATGCCTTTTACGCGGCCGTGGAGGTGCTGGATAATCCGGCGTTGCGGGGTAAGCCGGTGATTGTCGGGGGCGGCCGGGAGAGGGGGGTTGTGTCCTCTGCGTCATACGAGGCGCGGCGGTTCGGCGTCCGGTCGGCCCAGCCCATTGCCACGGCCATGCGGCTTTGCCCTGACGGAATCTTTGTCCCAGTCAGGATGGACCGGTACAAAGAGCTTTCCGGAAGGATATTTAAGATATATTTCCGGTTTACCCCCCTGGTTGAGCCGTTGTCCATCGATGAAGCCTTCTTAGACGTGACCGGGTCTATCCGGTTGTTTGGGACGCCGGAGACGATGGCCCGGCAGATCAAGGCGACGGTAGTGCAAGAGACGGGCCTGACCGTGTCCGCAGGGGTGGCTCCGTCCAAACTGTTGGCCAAGATCGCCTCGGACATGGACAAGCCCGACGGGCTGACTGTGGTGCCTCCAGACCGGGTCAGGGAGTTTCTGGACCCGCTGCCCATCGGCAAACTCTGGGGGGTGGGCCGGGCCACGGAAGAGTACTTGACCAGCCTCGGGATCAAGACCATCGGAGATCTGAGCCGGATGCCGGAAAAACTCCTGGCGAGCAAATTTGGGCAGAACGGCCTGGCCTTACACCGGCTGGCCCAGGGGCTTGATGACCGGGAGGTGACCCTGGATCATGAGGTCAAATCCGTCGGCCGGGAAGAAACATTTGCCCAGGACATCACCGAGTTGAATTTGGCTAAGCGGGAACTCCTGTCTTTGGCCGGGCGGGTGGCCTGGCGGATGCGGCGGAAGGGCCTGACCGGACGGACCATCAGTCTCAAAGTCAAGTATTATGATTTCGTCCAGATCACCAGGGCCGTGACCATGGCCGAACCGACTGATGACGGCCCCCAGATATATCACGTCTGCCGTCAACTCATGGACAAGAACTGGACCCCAGGTAAGCCGATCCGATTGCTGGGCATCTCCGTATCTCAGTTGTACCACCCCGGACGGCCTCGGCAATTGTCTTTGTTCGGCCAGGGGAAAGAATCACAAAAACGGCAGAAGCTGAATACAGCCTTAGATTCCATCTACCGCAAATTCGGCGAAGACAGTGTCCGACCAGGGACGCTGTTCACGAAATGACCAGAGTAATCTGGTACCTGATAATATCGAGGGTGAGAATATGCTAAAACACGCCGTAAATATTTCGGAAATGTTATCCGCTTTTCCTTCGGCCCCGCTGGCATCTGAGGATTTTAAGGATTTTTACGTCCGGGTGGATGCGGAAAGAGATCATGACTTGTCCCGGCTAGAGGAACTGAAGAAGAAACTGGATAATCAATCATGCAAGGTGCTCTTTGCCGGGCATCGCGGTTCGGGTAAATCCACCGAACTAAACCGATTGACCCAAGAACTGGAAGCCAAATTCTTCACTGTAAGGTTTTCCGTGACCGAACAGCTTGACGTGTACGACCTCAATTATATAGACCTGATCATGGTCATGATGGAACAGGTGGCGGACCAGGCAGAACAGGCTAATCTGTTGGATAAAAATAGTAAATATATAAAAAAAGTAAATGATTGGCTAATCAAAGT
The DNA here is from genome assembly GCA_015233055.1 of Deltaproteobacteria bacterium. Classification (GTDB taxonomy): domain Bacteria; phylum Desulfobacterota; class JADFXK01; order JADFXK01; family JADFXK01; genus JADFXK01. The sequence continues at coordinate 14,026 of JADFYN010000036.1, read as the reverse complement.
CACAGAGATAAAGACAGAAGAAATAGATTATATGCTGGAGGTCGAGGCGGGATTGAAGGCCAATCGGGGAGTTCTGTCTTCCCTCATAGGCTTGTTTGCAGTAATCAAGACCGATATTAAGGCGGAAACGTCAAAGAAGCGTGAATATCGCAAGAATCTAGAAAATAAGATTAGCCTGTTAAAGGCCCACTGTGACCTCTTGACTGGGGAGGTTGATCGAGCCTTGGGGAGGCAGGGGAAGAGACTATTGGTCATAATTGAAGATATGGACAAAGTTGAGACCACTCGCTCCCGTGAGATTTTCTTTAGACATTCAGGAATTCTCTCTGAACTTCAAGTAAGCGTCATCTTCGCCGTGTCTATTTCTGCTCTATTCACCCCAGAAGGTGCAGATATCGCCGGTCGTTTTCGGATCGTCAGTCTGCCTATGCTCAAGGTGTGTGACCGATCCGGGGCCAGGTTTGATCCCGGTATTCAAGTCATCAAACAAATTGTAGGACGCCGGGCTGAGCTTTCCCTGTTCGCCGAAGGAGTGCTGGATACGATGATCGACCGCTGTGGCGGGGTTCTGCGCGATTTGTTCGAGATGATAGAAACCGCGGCTGCATCCGCAGACTACAAGAGTTTAGACATAATAGATCAAGAGGTGGCGAATTACGCCTTCGGACGACTCAAACAAAAATATTTGCGTATGATTACCGTCGAAGGCCGGGAAGAAAAAGGAATCACCACCCAGCAATTATATAAGAAGCTTGAAGAGGTAAATGAATCAACAGCCAAACAATTCTTACTCGACGATACCATTAGACTTTTACTTTCCTGCCTGGCCATTGTGGAATATAATGGAGAACAATGGATGGACGTTCATCCGGCAGTAAAGAGCATCTTAGAGACAATCCACAAGGATTGGGTCAATGCAGAGTGATGAACTCGGCCTGCTCATAACTGCTTTGGGCAAAAAGGATTCCGGCTTCTACCTGGTGGAAGCGCCCGACAACACCACCCTATATGATTTGATGATCAAAATAAAGGTGGCTCTGGGGCGATCAGGTAAGAGCACGGCTGTGATAGATTTTTCTAAACGGGGTCCGGTTGAGTCCATATCCGAGTTTGTGTCTCAAACTGTGGACAGGAACTCTAATGCCCAGGTCTTGTTCCTGAAGAATTTGGTTCCGCTGAAGAAAGATGACGCTATAGAATTTCTTAGAAAACTTAACCACGCCAGAGAGGCCATATACGCTCTTAACCGTAATTTTGTATTCCTGGTTTACCCTTATCTGACCGATCTAATCATGAAGTACGCCCGCGATCTTTTTTCCTGGATACCCCAGCGGTACAGTTTCGAGGGGCAGCCCTTCACTCCTCGGGATCTGGCCAGGTCTTTACGAATGGAAGAACACCCTAAGTTTGTAGGAGATACGGACAGAATATACATCAATCAATTAATCGATCTATTCAAGGAGCAGCTAAAGGAAGCGGCTGGGGACCCAGAATTGACTATTCAGATCACTGGTTCATTGGCTGATCTCTATCATCAAGGCGGTGATTATGAAAGAGAGATACCTCTTAGACTTCAGCTTATGGAATATCATATAGGAGATGAAGTCAAGCACGCCGAGGCTTTGGTAGGCCTGGCCGACGCTTATGCCTGGTCAAACGGGGATGAAGGTCGGGAAAAGGCGATCACTCTGTACGGCGAAGCCCTGAACACACTTACCCCGGAAAGAAACAAACGCGTTTATGCTAACGCATTATGTAGACTCGGTGAAACCCGCTCAAGGCTGATGCATGGGAATAGAGATAAGAATCAACTCGCCGCCCTAGAGAATTGGAGTGAGGCGCTGAAAGTGGTTACCAAGAGTGATAACCCTGTCGAATACGCCAGCATCATGTGGAACCTGGGATTTGCATATTCTCAATGGGCCACAGGTGACGTGAGAAGTAACCAGGAATCCGCCGTCCATTGTCTCCAGGAAGCGCTTGATTTTTATACTCCTCATGACTTCCCGGTACCGAACGCTATACTAAAAGTCCAACTGGGTCTTGCACTCTCCAAGCTTGGAATAGGCAATACCGGGAACCATTTTCAAAGAGCCATAAGTTTTATACGCGAGGCTTTGTCTGTTTTAACATACGACACCTTCAAAAATCCTTATGCTCATGCCCAGTTGAGCCTTGGTTATCTTTATCTGTTGCTTCCAATAGGCATCAGGGCTGAAAACTTGAAAGAATCGCGGTTGGCCTTTGAAGCGGCTCTTAAGGTATACACTCCTGAGTCTTTTCCGGAAGAATATGCCTACACGATGAAGGGACTTCACACGGTAATGGCTGAACTGGCTCGCCAAGACCAGGAAAAAGAGGAGTGGGAGGACAAAGTGTCCGAAGCTCAATAACAATGAACCTCTGCATCATCATCGTCATACTTTTTCTCGAACTGTTATAACACAGTCTCGGGCGACTTCAAGCCCCCAGCCAAAAGAGGGACTCCGATGGATATTCCGGGTCTTAATATGATCAAGATGTACACCAGGTTTTCCGGTGGGAATGTGGACATGGCCATGTCTGCGGCCAACCCGGATGCCCCGGTCAAGCCGGATGCGGCCCAGGCGGACTTTGTCCTGGGTCAGGTGCTCAAGGCCACGGTGGTGGATATCCAGGGCGGCGGTCAGGCGGTGCTTGACATCAATGGCCAACGTGTCCTGGCCGAATCGGAACGCAGTCTTTCGCCGGGCCAAAACCTGACCCTGAAGGTGACCAGCCTGACGCCTCAGGTGGCCATGACCGTGCTGGCCGGGGAAGATCAGACCAAGGAGGCCACGCTGTCGCTCTTGCGGTCCAACTTATCGGCTAAGGCGCCATTAGGCGATCTCTTCCAGCAATTGGAGAAGGTCATCGCCGATATCCTGAGTCCGGGGCAGGGAGTTAACGGCCAGGCCGTGTCTCAGGATCTGGACTCCATGTTCGGCCGCCTGGTCCAGGGTCTAAACAATCAGGATCCCAAGCTGCTCCAGGAGATCATGAAGGGTATGAGCCCGGAGGAGGCCAATCAACTAAATCAATTGCTGGGCAATACCGATGCCGTCCCGGAAGGCGCCGCGGCCGGACCGGCCAAGAATGCTTCCGCTCTGGCAGCCAGGCTGGTCAAGGCCAATCCTGATTTGGCTCCGGAAGTTTTTACGAAACTGGCTTCCACCGATAAGCCCATGTTGACGGCCCTGTTGAGCGAACTGAAAACCAATAATCCCGAATATCTTAGTACCGTCCTGACCGGCCTGGCTAAGTCGAATGCCGGTCTGCTCAACACCCTGTCCGGGATGGATTCGGATATCACCGGGCTGGTGCAAGGTGGCGGGCAGAATGCCGCCCAGATAGGCCGGGACGCCTCAGCCGAGGATATGCTGTCGAATCTTTCAACGCTGCTGTCCCAGGTCAACGATTTGTCCGGCGGCAACAACGAGACGGTGGCGCTCTATAAGACCATATCGGACGCGCTGATGAAGAATTTGAACTCGGATACGGAGTCTGGTCTCCAGCAACTGTTGAGCAACGCCCTCAAGGATGATTTAACCACGTTGTCCGACCGGATTTTGAGCCCGGAAAAGGGGGCGGTCTCCTCGGCCACGACCCAGAAGCTGCTGGACTTGATTGGTTCGCTGACAGTTGATTCGGAGGGACAGTCAAAGGATTTTTTTAAGAATTTTGTGGAGAACTCCGGAATCTCCTACGAGTCCAAGCTGGCCAAGTTCGTGGAGACGGACGGTAAGGGGCAACAGCCGCCACATGAGTTGTCCCAAAAGGACCTGAAGGGTTTGCTGATGTCGGTCCAGAAGGAGTTGACGGCCGGCGACAAAAAAGGGGCCGGGGGGCCTCAGCCTCAGGTCTTGGATAATGACCGGTCCGACGTGATCACCAAGCTGGCCCAGGCGGTGAAGCAAGGGATTCAGAATATTGAGTTGAACCAGGCGACGAATGTTTTATCCGGGAAGAACGAACAACAATTCACCTTTCAGATTCCCTTTTCCCTGCCGGAAGGGTTGAGGACGGCGGACCTGATGATCCGATTTCGGTCCAACAAAGAAAAGGGCAAGAAACAATCGGATCCAAATCGAATCTACATGGTCTTTTTTCTCAACTTGAAAGGATTAGGCGACCTGCGCGTCGACGCCCGGATGGAGCAACGGCAGATCGGCATCCAATTCTCCGTGGCCCGGGATGATGTCAACGATTTCGTCAAGACGGCTCTACCGGAATTAAAGGAGCGGTTAAAGGCCCTTGATTTTGGAGTGGTTGACCTGAGTTGCCGGGTCGCGCCCAAAGGTCGGGTGCCCCGTCCCGATATGCCCAAAGCCTTCGCCGAACGGAATTTCAACGTGATCAATGTCCAGGCGTGACGGGGGGAGCGGGATGGTCGTCGCCCCATCTGGTCGCTTTTCCCAAGGATGCTTTGATAAATTCGGTGGCCGCGTCGCATGCGGCATTGAAGCGAATCTGCAAGCGATTCCAATGCCTCCAAGCAAAAAATACCATTTGACAATTATGTACAATATGGTATAATATAGGAGAAGGGAGGCGCCATGAATTTGCAAATACTCGCCCAAAATGTCAGGCGGTTGAGGACTGCCAAACGCTTGAGCCAAAGTGTTTTGGCTGACACCGCTGGTCTGTCCTTGCCGGCGATCAAAAATTTAGAACTCGCCAAGAGCGAACCGCGGATGCGGACCGTCCAGGCCATCGCCAGAGCCCTCGAAGTGAAACTCCAGGTGCTTTTTCTGCCCCGGCGGGAATTGCAGACCGTCCGGTTCCGCTCGGCCAGGCGGATGCAGAACCGCGAGAACGTCCTGGCCGAGGTGGCGAGATGGCTCGATGACTTCAATTACCTCGAGAAGGCCCTGAACAAACACGTTCCGTTCAACCTCAAGCCGGCCAGGGCCCAGTGCTCCAGGGAACGTGTCGTCGAGGCGGCCGAGCTTTGCCGGAAAAAACTGGGTCTAAAACCCGGTGAGCCCATCTACGACATCTGCGGCCTGCTTGAACACGCGGGCGTGAAAGTCCTCTCAGTGCCGATGATGTCCGATGGGTTCTTTGGTTTGTCGGTCGGGGAAGAGGATGGCGGCCCGGCTGTGGTCGTAAACGTATGGGAGCGGATTTCGGTGGAGAGGCGCATTTTCAGCGCTGCTCATGAACTTGGTCATCTCATGCTGCATCCCGACGCCTACGATGTCACCAAGATCGAGGAAAATAAGGAGGAGGAAAAAGAGGCCGACCGTTTCGCCGGACACTTTCTGATGCCGAACGAAGGGTTCCGCAAAGAATGGAATGAAGCTTCGGGATTGCACTGGGTGGACAGGGTGTTCAAGGTCAAGCGTATTTTTCGGGTCAGTTACAAGGCCGTCTTGAATCGTCTTCGGGAGCAGGTGGGCGCAGACGAATCCATCTGGGTGAAATTTAACCTGGCCTACCAGCAACGCTTCAACCGGAAGCTGACCTTTAAGGAAGAACCGCTGGGCCTCGATTCCGCCGAACCGTTCGGGATGCAGCGCTTTGATTTCTTTGAAGACCGTTTCAGCCGTCTGACCAGGGATGCTGTCGAAAAGGACAAAATATCGCTCAGCCGAGGAGCGGAGATCCTCCGCATCGGCATCGAGGAGATGCAAGACCTTCTGCAGAACTGGGCGGCAGTCCTGTGACCCATCGTCCCACAGCGCTCAAGTTGATGATCATGGACGCATGCGTCTTGATCGACTTTATCAAGGCGGATCGGACTGTTCTGGAACTCGTGGCGAAGCATGTGGGACCGCTTCATGTGGTTAGCCCGGTGGTCGATGAGGTCAACGAGATCGACGATGAAAACGAGCTTGTCGAACTTGGGCTGGTTATTGTCGAGCCCGAATTTGAAGACGCGTTTGCGGCAGCCGGCCAATCCGGACCGACATCGTTCCAGGATAAGTTATGCCTCCTTTCGGCCAAACGGCATGGTTTCACATGTGTGACCAACGACAAGAACCTGCGGAAGCTTTGCAAACAGGAAGGAGTGCCCATTCTGTGGGGACTTGAGCTTCTCGCTGAATTGCACAAGGCTGGAGGAATTCCCGGCAAAGAGGCCGAGATGATCGTTCAGGAAATACGGAAGTCGAACCCGAAGCACATCACGGCCAAAATCGTTTCGCACTTTAGTGACATCATTCGGCGGCAAGAGAGTCTGGGGTCCCGGCCTTAATGCTTCAGGAAAAAAATCCCCCAATTCGGATGGGGGATTCAAAATATCTATGAGATCAAGCTATGGCTCACACCCCAAATACATGGCCGTCCGAGGTACTGACTGCAATACGCTATAAACTCTTCCTTCTGGATGTCATACTCCTCCCTGGATTAATAGTGACAATAGACTATAGTAATACCGGGCATGCCTCCACAGCTACTCTTCGTCTTGCGCGGCCACTGTCCAAATACGTTTAAGCGGCAGTTCCGCTCTCAGATCCTCGTCGAGACGGTCGTAGTGCACGAAGAACTGCTCGAGCAACTCCTTCTGCGTCCACAGGCGGACGTGGAAGAAGCTGGCAGCGAGTTCTTTCTGGACGGTGCTCTTAAAGCCGCCCCACGCCACAAACAAACCCTCCTGAGCGTTGAACTTGTGGACCGCGCCGATGAGCTTGTCCACGGTGGGGCGGTCGATTGGAGTGCTCTCTGACTTAACTTCAACGCAGAGTCGCGGCGCTCCGAAGCCGAGAGGACCTGCACCTGCTAGGATGTCTGCGCCGCCATCTGCGCCTTCCGGGCTGAGGTAGGTGGTGTAGCCTTGAGCCTGCAAAATCGCCTCGACGAGTCGTGTCAGTTTGTGCCCCTTGAAGCGAGCCGAAATCAGCCGAACAATCTGGTCGCGAGCGAGTTCCTCAAGATCTGTGTCCTCAGTCGCTTCGTCTGCGACCGGTGACGTAGCTATGACCGCTGTGACGGTTTCGGGCTTCCAGCCATTGGAACGCATGGCCGCAAGACGGGTCTCAGCGTTGTTGCGCTGGATTCGGCAGATGGTCATAAATGCACCGAAGCTGGCGAGCAGATCTTTGCCGAAATTGGCGCGCGGGATCGCCTCCCCAATCCATTCCACCGGCAGCCAATGGAAAAACGGGTCAGGGCCGTTGGGTACGAAGCAGTAGCCTCCAACAACCTCACCGACCTGGATTGCCCGCTGACGTTTGAGTGGCAACACCACTAAGTCGCCTTTCTTGATTTCGTGAGCGAACGGCCAGATCTGACTCGACCAGTTCCTGATGGTTTTGGGCTTCGCGTCCGGGTAATATTCGGTCATCGTAGCCACCAAGCGGGGTCGATCCGCGAGCTTGGAGAGGTCGACGTCCAGCATTTCCCAAGTCACATAGACCCGCTTCTCCGAGATGAACTTCTCTTCGTACTCGCCGTACGATCCGGCACGAATTAGCCATACGGCCATCTTAATCCCCCTTTTCCGGCCACCAGCGCCAGTCTTCGAATCGCTCCTCATCCCAGTGACCCCGGACTTGCCAACAGACCTTCCGGTTCGAACGCCTCCCAACCGGACTCATCCACATCACGCTTCATTATCCCGAGATTATCGCCGGAGACAAGGTAAACCACCTCGCCGGCGGAATCTTGTTTTCAAGAATATTGCCAGTGTTTTTATGATTGTAGGTATTTATTCTTATCTTTATCGGGTGTTAAAGAAAAGTAGATAACAATTACCACCAATAAATGCACAGTAAGTATAGTATTTTTTGTTTTCTAAGGCAAGCAAATTCCGCCTTGCCGACGGCCTTCGCCCCAAAATATACGCTTGGTCTGCGATGACCAATTTCAATCAGGTAGAAATACACCCCGTTCCGGCTCTCGTCGAAAATGTATAATAACGGAGAGAAATGTTAATGGCAGGAAAGATAAAGAAAGGAATGATAAGGCAAGGACTGATGAAGAGAATGACCAGATAATCTGAAGGGCAGGTTATCGACTCACTTTGAATTTTGTCCCGGACCTGGAGCGGAGTGTCCAGCCTGCAATCGGGGACGTGATGGGTACGTGATGGGCCCGGAATAATCACGCAACCAGTCCGCAACCAATCCGGGAACGCAAAAAGGGCCAGCCCGATCTGAGCTAACCCTTTTATTTAAGAATATATCTTAACTTGATTTTAAATGGTGCCGAAGGCGAGACTCGAACTCGCACAGGCATACACCCACTAGACCCTGAACCTAGCGCGTCTACCACTTCCGCCACTTCGGCAAAGGAAAAGATTGTTGTTGATCTTTTCGTGATCAGTATTTATAATATTCTTTTTCATTTGTCAAGTAATAATTGCGGAGTCTCTATCTTATGGTAATAATTTACAATATCAACGAACTAAACGCACCTTACCCCAACCTCATCACGACCATCGGTAACTTTGACGGGGTCCACCTGGGCCACCAGGCCCTGATGGGACGAGTTATCCAGCTCGCCCGGGATACCTCCGGTCAACCGGGACTGATCACCTTTGAACCGCACCCGGCCAGTGTCCTGGGGCACGGCGATCCACCTCCTCTAATCACTCCATTCAGCCAAAAAATGGACTTGATCCAGGCGCTGGGCATACAAGTGGTTTTTTGCCTGACCTTTGACCGGGCCCTGGCCAAGATGTCACCCGAAGATTTTGTGAAGGATATCCTGGTGACCAAAATCGGAGTCAGGCATGTGGTCATTGGTTACGATTATAATTTCGGCCGCTGGGGTCAAGGTAACGCGGCTTTGCTCAAGGATCTGGGTGAGCAATGGGGATTTGGGGTTGACGCTTTAGATCCGGTGCTGGTCAACGATGCTCCCGTAAAGAGCACTACCGTCCGGCAACTCATTATAGAAGGCAACGTTGAGGATATCCCGGCCTACCTGGGCCGTCATTATCAGGTCGGCGGCCGGGTGGTGCATGGTTTTGCCAGGGGAGGGCGCCAGTTGGGTTTTCCCACGGCCAACGTCGATCCGGAAGATAAATTGCTTCCCCGGCCTGGGGTTTACGCCGTCCGGGCCCAGGTGGGGCATGAACCGGTCAACGGCGTGGCCAATATCGGCTATAACCCCACGTTCGGCGCCAACAGCCTCACTCTGGAGGTCTATCTTCTGGATTTCAATCGAGATATTTATGACAAGGAAATGACTGTCGATTTCCTGGCCAGACTGCGGGACGAAAAGAAATTTAGCTCGCCGGATGAACTAATCACCCAGATCAAGGCGGACGTAGCCCAGGCCCGGACCATCCTCAGCGCATGAAACTTAAACTTATCATTGGACTGGCCATCAGCGCCTTGTTTCTTTATCTGACCTTTCGTCAGGTAGATTACCGGGCGCTTTTTGTTGCTTTGAAATCAGCCGACTATTTGGCCCTGGTGCCGGCCGCCCTGGCCCTTTATTCCGTATATATTCTCCGGGCCGGACGATGGTTTTTCTTGCTCCGGCCGATCAAGAAGACGGGTTTTTATAATTTGATGTCGGCCACGTCCATCGGCTTCATGGCTAATTTCGTTCTGCCGGCCAGGGCGGGGGAGTTTATCCGGGCCTATCAGATCGGCCGGTTGGAAGGGATCAGCAAGCCCGCGGCCTTTGCCACGGTGGTGGTGGAGAGACTGCTGGACGGCCTGACCCTGCTGGTATTTCTGGTCGTGGTCATCAATTCCGTGCGGGCCGGCCGCGAACACAGTCCATTTCTGACGGCGCTGGAGTGGGCCGGATGGCTCAGCCTGGCCATGTATCTGACCTTTGCGGTAGTGCTTATTCTGTTGAAGACCAGGGCGGCCTTGACCACGAAATGGCTGCGCTGGTTGTTCCGGTTTTTGCCTGGGCCCTGGTTGGAGGCCGGCCTGGGGATCATCCTCCGATTCACCGACGGCATCATCCTGGTCAAATCTCCTGGTCAGTTGAGTTTGATCGTGCTTTTTTCTATTGTTATGTGGCTGCTCAACGGGGTGTGCGTTTATTTTTTTGGACTGGCGTTTGGCGTGAGCTTATCTGCGGCGGGTTCATTGCTGGTGCTGGTGGCGTTGACCTTCGGGATTATGCTGCCTTCGGCGCCGGGGTTTGTCGGGACGTACCACGCGGCCTTTGTGTACACCTTCATGTTTTTTGGGATAAGCAAGGAACCGGCTGTTTCGGCGGCTCTTGTCTCGCACGCCGTCCAGGTGCTGGTGGCGACGAGCCTGGGTGTTTTTTTCCTGGCCCGGGAACATCTATCGCTAAGAAAGCTGCTGAAGGCTGATGGTGACTCGCCGGATTAGGCGACCATCTGGGTCCAATATATATATGGAGAACTCGGGAAAGAAGAATGTATCGCTGTTACTCAAGCCCCCGTATCATTTGAGAAACAACTTTCATTATCGCCGGAATGTCTGTTTTGCACGTCTCATAAACTGCGGTGACATCGAGATCAAAGTATTGATGACTGATGATATCTCGTATCCCTTTTAGCCCTTTCCAATCAATCTGAGGGTACTTTAAAAAAAGCTGCCCATCTGAAATTCTATCGATTTTCTTCGGGGTCTCGCCAATGGCGATCAACATCATACAAATTGCATCCAGTTTGTCGGTTTTTTCGTCTGAACTCAAGAAATCATCTGGGGATTGAATAGAATCAAACCGTTTTTCTATCCTCTGGGACGCAGACAGAATCTGTTTCAACGTTTCGATAACAAGGCTCTTGTCATACATAAACAGCCTCGCTTTCGATGCGTTGTTTAAGAAAGCCGTTCATTTTTTCTCGATAATGAATCAGGTCAACATGGCGGTGCATCATCTCCTCAAGGTCAATGCGGATATGTGACATGGTAATCAGGCTCGGCGGATGTATTTTAATCACCACATCAACATCACTTTCTTCCGTGTTCGTCTCTCTGGCCACGGACCCGAAAATTCCAATCTCCTGGATGCCATATTTCTCTCCAAAGCGGTTCTTATACTGTTTGAGCAGGTTAAGAGCTTCGTTTTTCGTGATCCCCATGGCGAACATCCTTCCGATCATTCAAAGATACGTCGTTATCGGTTGTGCTGCATTCTATTTGTTTCACGGCCTGAGGACAAATTGGTGCCGAGCTGAAACAGAGATGCAACAATCCTGACCAACGCGGCTTAGCTAGGCGCATTGAGGATGTTCTCCACCAGCCTATAAACCGTCGTGCCGGGCTTCCGAGGCCAATCCGGGCAGGGAGGATTATCGCGTTGTTTGGCCCTTTCGACGGCTTTATTTATCATCTCTGGAGTGATTTTCCAACGCGAAATGGATTTATCGTAGTCATGCAGATGTTTCCTCAATCGGTTAGAGCAATCCTTTGAGGTCGAAATCCTATGACCGTCTTCAAAATGGAGGAGGAGCCAGTATTCAAATTTCGGGTTGCTGAGGGCCAAGTAGTAATTATCATGTATCTGGGACCACTCGTGAAGCGGCTTGAGTTGTTCTTCGGTCCAATAATCCTTGTCCACGACCAACCAGGCTTCATCAGATTTATGTAATGCTGCCTCTTCGATATACTCAGTCATCCGTTCTAACACCTGGGGTGGTGAACAGTTGTGATTTCCCTTTAAACACTTCACATAGATGACGGACGGTGGGTCATTGAAGGTGTTGAAAATGTTGAAATACTGTGGTTCGGTCACGTTTCCCTCTGTGGCGATGATGAATATCTTTCGGTATCTTCGTTCTGCTGGAGGTGGTTGAAATGATCTCCTCTTAAGCGGCATCAGTCACCTCCTCGACTTCCTTCATCGCGGCATGAATAAACAAGCCCGCCACTAAGAAGTATTCTGGGTATCCCGCCCATGCGTCCTTGCAGATAGCTTTTTTGGATATCTTTATCATATCGGATATCCTTGTACTCACTGAAAGAAATCAGGTTGGATACCCCCATGGCGTCACGTTCCGCCACCCACATTTCGTCGCGGCGGAGCAACTTTTGATCCATCAACAAAACGTCATGGGTCGTAACCAGCAACTGAGCTCTGGTTTCAGCGGTGCAGCTAGCCAGGTATGTATCCAGCAGGTGTCTGGTCAGCAGAGTATGCAGACTTCGATCCAATTCGTCGATGAAATAAACTTTTTTTGAGCCGGGTTCGGATATCTCCAGAAACGCCGGCAACAGGTCGATTACTCGCTGCGAACCGGCCGACTCCTGCCACGTTTCAAATTTGGCTTCGGTGCCATCCGACTTCAGATGGCAGGTAACCATTTTTTTGGCTATCAATTCGCCATTCTTTCGGTCTATGACCCAGCGCGCGTTGATCGGCTCACCTCGTACCCGGATGCTCATACCCTCTTTAAGTTCCTCCTGGATTTTGTTCTTCAGCGCTTCAGGGAGGGAAAGGCTGTCTAAGGGAATTTCTTCGCCGCCAAGGCGGGCAATGCCAGTGTCCAGTTGAGACAGCATGTTATTTATGTCCGAATAAAGCGGGTGCCTTTCATTCATAAACCAATCGAATTCCTCGAACTTGGAATCAGGAGCGACAAGAATCAAATTCTTTTTGAACCACTCGTAGATCGTCCTGAAAGTCTCCACCTTCTGTGAGACGGAATTGGTTAAAAACAACTGGTTGTCCCGGGTTCCCTCGAACACGAACTGGAGGCGGTTTCTTTCTTTGAGTGCGAGGTCGAAATATAGCTTTCCTTTCTGACGGTCATACAAGACTTTCTCGCTGTTGGCCGAAATCAGAACCAGTTTTTCTTCCAGAACAGCCTCCGGGGTCACGGCGAAGCTGAACTCATAGATCTTCTCATCAATTAGCAGTTCGAAGGTAAACCGGGCTGGCCGGCTTGCTCCCGGCGGATCAAGGCGGAATAAATCAACCGGAATACGGCTGTCGGTTTGGGTTCCTTCGACGACAAGTCTTTTGACGAAACTCAGGGCCTTGAAAAAATTAGTCTTGCCTGACGCGTTCCCCCCATAAATGGCTGCAACTGGGAGAATCTTGGTCTTATATTTGTTAATCCGGGGGACCCTGGCTCCGTGCTGACGTTCGCGGCCGGCAATCATGGAGAAAGAGACCCGGTTTCGGAAAGACATCCAGTTTTCTATTGAGCACCTGATAATCATCTTATCATCTCCTTGTGAGCATATTTCTCATTAGTGGGCGATATTATGAATTTGTGCTCAATAAAGTCAATACAAAAGAGAAAATATCTCATAAAATGTGATTTAGACCGACCTTGGCTCGCCCACCATCCGCTCTTGCCTTCATCTCACCCGTTCCCAGTCCCGCACACCACCTGGAACCAGCCTGAACAGGGGATGGACGGCCGGCATCTTAATTGATTCCATCCGGGAAAACCGGTTGGGGGAGCGGGTCTCTAATTTGGATTTGAGGTGGGACCATTCGGATGAGACCTGGCCCTCGGTTTCGTCGAGGAGGTAATCGATCCTGGACCGGCCGATTTTGGAGGAGTCGAAATGGTAGCCCCGGCGAATGGATTCTTCGAATATGCCCTGGAGATAAGTGCAGATTGCCGCGACCGGATGAGGTTGGGCTCGAAATCTGGCTAACTGGGGGTGGTGGAGATAGCCCCTGGTCGCGCCCAGTAAGACTTTTTGAGCCAGTAGCGCCTCCCGCCACAGAGCGACCAGTCCGGCTGGGTCCAGGTATTCAGGATGAACAGTCCACAAGCGCATTCAAGTCTCGGGCGTAAGAGCTTAACCGAAGAGGCGCCGAGAAAATAAAAGAGGACGCAGAGGGTTCTGGAACATCAAAAATGTCCGGTTAAAACCTCCAGGTCCTCTCTTTTTTCAGCGTTTCCTGCAGTTTGTTTTGTGAAGCACAGCTTTGGGCGCGTTGGATCGAGTCGGGGACGCCTAGTGATAACCTGAGTTCGGCGAGTTTTTTTGATTAAGTACCAGAAATATATCCGCAGATTTCTCAGGTTAACGCAGATAAAAGCCCCAGAGACCTATTTGTGCCCTAATCTGCGCAAATCGGCGCAATCTGCGGATTGAATTGTGGCCGTTGATGCTAATCGCTTAGCATACTCGTCGAACTCAGGTAGTGATAGCTAACT
>JADFYN010000369.1:2816-3442 GCA_015233055.1 Deltaproteobacteria bacterium | reverse complement strand
GGGGTTGTGACAGCCGGTCATCTAATTCGCCGGCGGCTATTCACTATCAAGCAGATTGTTCTGGATGACATGAAATAGAATGCCGGTCCATTCCAGCGGGTTCTCCAGTTCTGAATTGTACATCCCCCATTCATCGCGATAGTTCTTGGCGATGACGATAATTTCCTTTATCTCCTCAGAATCGGTGGTTAAGTTGTTAATGACTTCGTTGACTGACCGCTTGGTCCTTTCAAAAGGAATAACCTTTACCATGGAGCGTCCTTTCGTGTTAAGCTACCGGCTTAGTGACAAGAGTTGCGATGAGTTCCACAGCCCATCGGAATTTTCTGTTTTACTTATAGATCTGATCCAGTCAGAGACCTAACTCAGGTGACTCATATGCAAAAAAAGACCATGCCCCGGCCCGGTTCAGGGCAAGACTTTATATTTTTGAAGCTTGTCGGGCACAAACCATTTGATGAAATTGTAACTTATGCCGGCTGGAGCCGGTTGCACGCCATGGAATCGGGCGGAGATGACGGGCAAGGCATCCGGGACATAGAGGAAGTCATAGGGTAGATCTTCGGCCAAAATCTCTTGTATTTTAAAGTAAATTTCCTTCTGCTTAGCCCGGTCGAAAGTATGCC
>JADFYN010000369.1:0-2803 GCA_015233055.1 Deltaproteobacteria bacterium | reverse complement strand
AAATCCGGGTTCTGGTAACTGATGAAGTTAAGTTCCCCGGGACGCGTCTTGGACGAATGCCAGACATCGTATAAATCAGGATCCTGGGGAATAGTCCAGGCCAGAATAGTGGCTTCGAACTTCTTTTGATCAATAAACTGTTTGAGAAAGGCGGCCCATTCAATTGTTCTAATTTTTACCGAGATACCGATTTTCTTCAGACGTTGCTGAATGATGACACCGGTCTTTTCCCGGAGCGCATTGCCCTGGTTGGTAATAATGGTAAATTCAAAGGGAACGCCGTCTTTGACCAGAACGCCCTCGGAATTGGTCTGCTTCCATCCGGCTTCAGCCAGCAGTTGTTTGGCCTTTTCGGGATCATAAGGATATTTCTTGACATTGGGGTTGTAGACCCAGGTGCCGGGTTTAAATGGGCCGGTGGCTTCCTTGCCCAGACCCAGCAGGACGCCGTCAATGATCTCCTGTTTATCAATAGCATGGGCGATAGCCTGGCGCACCCGTTTGTCCTGGAATCTGGGGTCGAGCAGGTTGAATCCCAGGTAGGTGTAACTGAAGGACAGATAGCGGTACTTCCGGTAGTTATCCTGAAAAAACGTTGTGTCTGTCTGGCGTTCGTACTGCAGCGGAGTCAGGCCCATCTGGTCGACCCCGCCGGACTTCAATTCCAGAAACATGGTGGCCATGTCGGGGATAATCCGGTAAACGTATTGATCGATATAGGGCCGGCCTTCAAAGTAGTCGTGATTGGAAGTCAGCACGATTTTTTGGCCGGTGATCCATTCCTTAAGCCGGTATGGGCCGGTGCCCATGGGTTGGCGGCTGAGAGGGCTTTTAGTGATGTCCGTCCCGGAAATAACATGAGCCGGCAGGATGGCCGCACCCCAGCTATTCAGGCCCGGAGCGAAGGGCTGGCCATAGGTGACCCGAAAAGTGTACGGGTCTAGTATTTCCGCCGTCTTGACCTGTTGGAAATCCCCCGCATAGGGGGTGGGGGTTTTGGGATCAATGATGACCCGGTAAGTGGCCATGACGTCTTCCGCCGTGAACGGCTTCCCGTCTTGCCATTTAACATTTTTTCTTAAATGGAAGGTGATGGTCAGGCCGTCCGGCGAAACATCCCAGGACTCGGCCAAATCTCCGACCATGTTTAGATCTTTATCATATTTGATCAGGCCGTTATAGGCCAGGCCGGCGATGCCGTGAGAAGAACTGTCGCTGGATAAAAATGGAATCAGATTAGTCGCGTCGCCGATGGAGCCTTCCACCATAGCGTCACCATAGGCCGGTTTTGCCGGGGTGGTGTCGGTCTGCCCCGGTGAGCCGGACTGGGCGGCGGCCTTCTTCTCCGCCGGAGGGGGCGGCGATTCCTTTTGGGAACACCCCCCGGACAGGACCAGGAGGAAAATCAGAAGTAGATACGTGATCGGGTTAAATCGCATCGTGGGTTCCTTGGGTAATTGGATAATCGTGTGGATTTCTTTATTAAAATATCTCGGGCATGATGCCGCATCCAAAGACATGACTCAACCGTTATAACCAATCTCTTGAAGATACTTCTCGGCAGCCTGTCCAAGACAGAAGCGAATTGTGCTAAAAAATTGCGGCCAACGAAAATGGAAATACCTTTTGCAAAGATTTTCAAGACCTTCAGTTGGGCTGAATCCTTTTTTTCTCTGCTCCTTTTTGCCTTGCTCAATAGTCCGGATCAATATCATCCGTTCATCACATAATCGAGCGCAGTTTAGGTTGAGCATGTCAATGGTTTTCTGCACCAAGTCCAATGTCGAGCCAAGGTTGTTCGGCTGAATTGGAGAAACTTGATTACAGGCAAGTTCATCCGGCTCCAGCCTTCCGCTGAAATGATTAACCCTAAATAAATTAGGAAATGAATTCACTTGCAACGGATTCAGAATCCAACCTTCGCCTGCCGGGGATAGTTTACCTTTCTGGATCATACGATCTTTGTGGGCATCGCAACTTAGATTTTCATCCTTGGGCATCAGAAAGAATCCAGGCGTATTAACATATTCGTTGCTGCCCCCATTGCACACCGCCAGCAGATTATTCCAGTCCAACGCCCAGTTCTTCGGAGAAGTCGTGTCTGATTTCGGATGAAAATGCTCTACTCGACATTTCAACGGATGATTATCTCTTATGTCAAGTTCACAGTAGGCGCAGATACCGCCCTGGTCGCCCAGAAGCCGACCTCGTATTTGTGTATAGGCTTGTTGTCCCTCGAAATAGGGATCATGGCGCATTTCCTCCCAGGTGGCTCGGGGACAACGAGATCGAAAATGGGTCAATTCCGGTGGCGCAACGCCCTTGACTACGGCTTTCACCCTCCCAGCTCCCATTTACGATTTTCAATGTACAGGTCGGCTTCTTGTAGCGCAGGTTCCTCGCCTTGAAACTGTTGATCAAGCCGTTCTCGCAATTCTTGCGCCCGCTCTGAATCCCACTTATCTGCATGCACCAGGTCAAGGTATTCGGAGAGATCTTGAGTCACGGAGTTGTTCGGAGGACGCTGCTCGACGCCGAACACACGTTTAAGCATTCTCGACGCTTCAGCCCCTTCCGATCCCGGCGGAGAGGCAAAGATGGCTCCTTTGTCGATGATGCGGATGGATTTTTCCGGGACAGTCGTAATCACTTGAGGACTATGCGTGGTTACGATGAACTGGGTCTGGGGAAACGTTCTGCGTAAGTCGTTCAGAACCCGTTGTTGCCATCTGGGGTGGAGGTGCAGATCAACCTCATCGATCAATACTATGGCCGGCAGTTGTAAAGGATCGGCGGCCGGGCC
>JADFYN010000368.1:2919-3451 GCA_015233055.1 Deltaproteobacteria bacterium | reverse complement strand
AACGCTTTGGCGGCACTGCTGGAAATATCGCTTACGGGCTGGTTTAGTTGGTTGAAAAACCTATGATTGTTGCGTCGGCCGGTCGGGATTTCGATATGTATCGGGCCCACCTTAAAAAACAAGGATTGTCTGATGAGAGTATTCGACTGGTGTCGGAGGAATTGACTGCCGGTGCTTATATCACCACCGACCAGTTGAACAATCAGATTACCGGATTCAATATGGGGGCTATGAAATATTCGACGGCCTATGATTTCTCCCGTGAAGACCCTAAGAAATCCATTTGTATCATCGCTCCCGGCAACCTCGATGATATGAAAAACTACGCCGAAGCCTGCCGATCAAACGGTATTCCCTATATTTTTGATCCGGGGCAATCTCTTACGGCCTGGTCGGGTCCGGCCTTGGTGGAAGCCTTGACTGGTGCGGCGATTTTTATTTCCAATGATTACGAGTTGGAAATGACGATGAAAATAACCGGGTTGACCCAGAATGACATCATCGAGCGGACCGGGACGGTTATCGTCACGAT
>JADFYN010000368.1:0-2827 GCA_015233055.1 Deltaproteobacteria bacterium | reverse complement strand
TACCGGGCCGGGTTGCTCAAGGGGTTAAAGGAAGGAATGGACACTGTGGACGCGGCCCGGTTAGGTGCGGTGCTGGCCAGCTTCGCCGTAGAGGTCCAGGGGACTCAGGAATACCAGGCCGCAAGTGACACCATTGGATACCGATATGAGGCTGCTTTCGGTCGGCCATTGAATTGGTAAGACCGGGACCCGTTCTGAGGCTTTATTAGTGGTAGTTACAGGTAAATAACGTTTCTGAACATGCAATTACATCGGTCCTTCTCCATATCAAGGGCGGTGCGGGTGCCTTGGCTGGTCGACGGTGACTTGACCTACAATTTTGCCGTGATCCCACCCCGAATACACCGCATTTGAAGTTAAACATGGAGTCTATAACAAAATCATATGGACTTTTAATGGCCATCGAGGGTAAATCACCATCCATGAATGATTGACCCGGCGGCAACCCGGATCCCGTAACCGGCAACCCGGCATAATGATTTTTGACGAGAATCGACATGGCGATGACGAAGAATAAGAAATGGCTAAAATGGCGAGTTGCAGCCGTGATCTGGGTATTAATCTGCCTGGCCACGGCCTTGACTTATGCCATTCCGCTGGTCAGCCTGGAAAGCCGAGTCAAAGCGGCTTTTATCTACAACTTCGCCAAGTTTGTGGAATGGCCGGAACAGGCCTTGCCGGATAAGGATGACACTATTCTTCTTTGCGCCATTGAAGACACGGATTTCGGCCAGGCTTTCGATTTAATAGAGGAAAAGATCGTCAAGGGCCGAAAAGTGGTCTACCAGTGTTGCCCGAAATCTTCAAGAGCACTCGACACCTGTCACATTGTTTATTTGAATTCTCAGGATCCCAAGATAGTCCAGGAAGTCCTCCGCTCTCTCAAGGGTCGCCACGTCTTAACAGTCGGAGAACTAGATGGATTTGTTCAATTGGGCGGCATCATCAATCTGTATAGTTCGGATAATAAGATTCGGTTTGAAATCAACGTCGACGCGGCTAACCGAGCCGGGCTTAAGCTCAGCTCACAATTGTTGAAACTGGCCAAGATTTATAGAGAGGAGCCTAAGTAGAATGCACCTCTTCCGGGATATGCCTATCAAATCGAAGCTCAGATTGGTCATTTGTCTGGCCGGCGTCGTCGTCCTTTTAATCTCTTCCGCGGCTTTCGTATTGAATTATGTCATCGAGTTTCGGCAAAACATGGCCCATGAATTGCATAGCCTGGCCCAGGTGGTCGGCTCCAACAGCGCCTCCGCCCTGGTGTTCGATGACCGGAAGGCCGCAGAACAATGCCTGACTGCTCTCAGTGCCAAGACGCATGTGGTTTTTGCGTGCATTTACAACAAATCCGGCCATATTTTCGCCAAATATCAGAGCGGTGACGACTCCATGGCCTGGACGCCCCCCCGGCCTCGGGAAGATGGTTACTCCTATGATGACAATCATCTGGTGATATTTCAACGGATCCTATTGGACGGGGCGCAGGTGGGGACCTTGTTTATCCGGCACGACCTGGATGAGATGCGCCTCCGGCTAAAGCAGTATGGACTGCTCGTCACTCTGATCCTGGCTGTGACTCTTGTGATTATCATATTCTTATCTAACGCATTACAACGGGTTATTTCGGAGCCTATTCTAAGCCTGACCCAAATCACCCGAGATATTTCCGAAGCCAGGGACTACTCTTTACGGGCCGAGAGGCATGGCGGAGACGAGATCGGAGAACTCATCGACCGGTTCAATGACATGCTCGAAGAGATTCAAAAAAGGGACGCCATGCTGGAATTGAAGGTGGCGGCCCGGACTGCGGAGTTGTCTCAGGCCAATGAAGCCTTATTAAAGGCCAAAGAGTCCGCTGAAGGCGCTAATCGGGCCAAAGGTGAATTCCTGGCGAACATGTCGCACGAAATCCGTACTCCGATGAACGCTATTTTAGGGTTTGCCGAAATTCTGACCGCCAACATCACTGATGATCAACAAAAGGAGTATTTGTCAGGCATTTTGTCCAGCGGCAAGACCTTGCTAAAGTTAATCAATGATATTCTCGACCTGTCCAAAATAGAATCCGGCCGGTTGGAACTCTCTTTCCACGAGGTCAACCCCTGGCAGGTTCTTTCCGAAGTACAACAAATATTTCAATGGAAGGTCCAGGAGAAGGGGCTGGAATTTAAAATAGAAATAGACCCGGCTCTGCCTGATGCCTTGTTGCTCGATGGAGTCCGCTTACGGCAAATCTTGTTCAATCTTGTCGGTAATGCGGCCAAGTTTACTCACCACGGATATATCAAACTGGCGGCCCATAAGAACATCACATCTGAGGATCACTCGACGCTGGAATTGATCATTTCCGTGGAGGATACCGGCATCGGCATCCCGCCCGATCAGATTGAACAAGTATTTGAAGCCTTCCGGCAACAAATCGGCCAAGACACGACCAGATATGGAGGTACGGGATTGGGATTATCCATCACCCGGCGACTGGTGGAGATGATGGGTGGTGAGATCTCGGTCCAGAGTGTGGTCGGTCAAGGCAGCACTTTTAAAGTGTTGTTGACTGATGTGAAGGTCGCAGCCAGGCGCTTGGAACCGGACTTGCCCGGCTGGCCCGTGCCTGAATCCGTCGTCTTCGAGCCGGCTTTGATCTTGGTTGTGGATGATGTTGATCTTAATCGGGCCCTGATTAGAGGATTCTTGAACTATCCCGGCATGGACATTATTGAAGCCGCGAACGGTGCCGAAGCTGTTGAGGCAGGAGTGGAGCATCTGGCGATCTAAGATCTTTACGGCTTGCTTCAGATGCCCCTCAGGCAATCCGGCCGCCGGC
>JADFYN010000367.1 GCA_015233055.1 Deltaproteobacteria bacterium | reverse complement strand
GATGAAGCCGGGCGGATCCAGTATCATTACGTCCTGGTGGACTTCCTGTGCCGGGTCTTGGACGGAAACCTGAGACCGGATTCAGATGTCCTCGAAGCCGAGTTGGTGTCCCTCGACGACCTGGCCGGATATGACTTGACCGCGGGAACGGCGGCACTCATCACCAGGGTCGCCTCGAATCAGCTAGAGCCCTATATAACAATGCCCGATTAACCTGTGGCGCTTGCCGGAAAAGAGCCGAGGAGGTAACCGTGAGTCTATATAAGATACATCCGATTGTCTTGGGGACGAAGATATTTGACAAGTCCATGATGACTTACCAGCATGGCCAGGGAGAGAAATATATCATTCCGATTTATAGTTGGTACCTGGAAGGTCCCGCGGGGAAGATTCTGGTCGACACCGGTGAGTACGGTCCCGTCCGGTCAGCCGCTCGAGAGGAAGCCATCGGCGGGAAGATCTTCACCTTTGAGGAGGGGTTGGCCAAATGGAACTTGCGCCCTGAGGATATCGACATTATCATCCATACCCATCTGCATAACGACCATTGCGAAAATGACGAGATCTGCGTCAACGCCGCCATTTATGTCCACCAGTTGGAAATCGACCACATCCACCACCCCCATCCTTTGGATTTCAGGTATAATGAGGATTTTATCCTGGAGGTGGAGGAGCGGGGCCAGCTCAAGGCCATCAACCGGGATATCGAGATCGTTCCCGGAATTCAGGTGATCCATACCCCGGCCCACACTCAGGGGGGGTGCAGCGTGGTCATCCAGACAGCCGCCGGTCAAGCGGTAATTACCGGATTTTGTTGCATCATGGAGAACTTCAATCCGCCGCCCGCGATTACCGGAATGGAAATGGAGGTCATTCCTCCGGGAACCCACGTCCACGTTTATGAGGCCTATGACCTGCTGTTGATGATCCGGTCAATGGCCGAAATTTTGTTACCGCTACATGAACCCGGTTTCGCCGCCGTGGACACCATCGGGTGATCAGTGGATTTCCGGCTTGTCCTTTTCCATCTGTTCATAGGCGGAGATAATATCCCTGACCAGTTGGTTCCGGACGACATCTTCCTGGGAAAAGGCTATGAACTCTATCCCGCTGATATTTGATAGAATTTTTTTGGCTTCCACCAGTCCCGAGCCCTTGCCGTTGGGCAGGTCTATTTGAGTGATATCACCGGTAATGACCGCCTTAGAACTGTAGCCCAGCCGGGTCAGAAACATCTTCATCTGCTCTGAGGTCGTGTTTTGGGCTTCGTCTAAAATGATGAAAGCATCGTTCAGAGTCCGGCCCCGCATAAAGGCCAGGGGGGCCACTTCGATGACGCCCCGGGTGATCAACTGGGTAGTTTGCTCAAAATCCAGCAGATCATTGAGGGCATCATAGAGTGGTCTCAGGTAGGGGTTGACTTTTTCAGCCAGGTCACCGGGCAAGAACCCCAGTCGTTCCCCGGCCTCCACCGCCGGCCTGGTCAAGACAATCCGGCTGACTTCCTTTTTCATTAAAGATGCCACCGCCATGGACATGGCCAGGTAGGTTTTCCCCGTCCCGGCCGGGCCGATGCCGAAGACGATATCGTGTTTCCGGATCGCCTCGATGTATTTCTTTTGGGTCAGGCTTTTTGGCGTGATAGCCCGCTTTTTGGTGGAGATATAGACGGCGTCTTGAAAAATGTCTTTGAGGCGGGCGTCCCGATTCCCTTTGATGATTCGGAGACCATAATCCACATCACTGGGGTAGATTGGAAAGCCTTCTTCGATCAGTCCGTACAGTTGGGTCAAGACCTGCCGGGCCAGTTCCAGGTCGGCTTGCTCGCCGCGCAGGATCATGGTATTTCCCTTGACATCGGCCTTGATGCCCAAAGTGCGTTCTATGAGCTTCACATTGGCGTTGTGCTCGCCATACAGGGCGCCAATGAATTTGTTGCTTTCAAATTCTAATTGAATTTGTTTGCCCCCTTTTCGGTTGCTCTTTTCTGCCACGTTTACTCCTGCTGCCGGTGTTATCAAGCTACGTCTCACCGTCCCGTAATCTGCATTAAGACCTGGCTCCGGCGGGGTCGATTGTCAAAATCAAGCAAGACTATTTGTTGCCAGGTGCCCAGGACCATTTGTCAGGCTACCGCGGCGTTGATCTTCTCATGCAGCTTCCGCAGCCGGTCCCCGAAAACCTGGCAAAAGGCCAGGGCAATCTTACCATATTCTTTGACGATTTCCTCAAATTCCAATTTGTTTAAGGTCAGCATCTTGGTCGGGCCGAGGGTCTTGATCGAAGCGGAACGCGGCTTGGAATCAAACAAAGCCATTTCACCAAAGTAATCATTCTCGGTTAGTTTGTCCAAAGTCACTTCGCCGGGTTGCCCCATGTTCTTAATCACCGAGACGTTGCCTTCCATAATCAGATAAAGAGTGGCACCGGCTTCACCTTCTTTGACCACCACCGCATCGGCTTCAAATTCCTTTTCCGTCACGACGGAGGCGATGGCGGCTAACTCATTGACTTTCAATCCAGAGAATATCTTCACTTTTTTTAATAGAAGTATCTTATCCATAATCGGCAGCATCGGGGTTCCTCCATCTGAAACGGGTTCCGCTCCGGTTAACCGGCCGTAGATCTGGGTGGCGGTTTCCTGTAACGGACGATGACGACTCTTGCTTAGGGACGAGGCCAGTTCGGCGACATCGGGGCCTGGGAAATGATGGGCCAGGAACTGAAGTAAGCACATTTTCAGCACCGGATCCGGCCGCCGGCCCAGGATCTGAGCTAACTCCTTAATATCTTTATTGACGAAATCCGTCAGGTTCAGGTATTTGGAGGCCACCTTCATGCGCTCAACCCTGGGGACCTCGTCGACTAAGGGCACCAGTACCCGCTTTAGCGAGGGGTGCAATTTGTTTTCCAGGAGTTCGACTGCGTTGGACCTGTCCCAAGAGGTTCCCTCCAGGATCGATTTGAGCACCACCCGCATGTCCTCGTCTTGCAGTTGAATTTCCAATAGCTTGATAATCGCGTAAATGGACTCATAGTTGGCTTCGTCCATCTTTTTAGTCAACAAGGCGGCCCAGGGAGAATCAAAGCCGGTCAGTTTGTTTTTTAATATGAGGTTGATATAGGCTGTGTTCAACTCTTGTTGGATGTACTGATTCAGATCAAAATTGGTGGATTGTCTGGAACCCACGGCCTCAATTTCATCGTCGTCGGCCTGCTCCAGATTGGTTTTACCCTCGTTCTGTCTTTCCAGAATGGTTAATATTCCCTCTTTGACCTCGTGGAAGGGGGTGTCCAGGTTTTGGAGCAACCGGTTGGTGGTGACATACTCGGAATTCAGGGCCTTGTCAATCGCGGCCTGCCGGAGTTTGATTTCCGGGTCGGCCAGTTGCCTCAGGCATGTCCGCAGCCGGATGTCGGAATTGATTTCCAGGCCCTGCACCGCGGCCAGACGAAC
>JADFYN010000366.1 GCA_015233055.1 Deltaproteobacteria bacterium | reverse complement strand
GATGAGGGGAATCGTCAGTCGCCCTACGGGCTCCCTCCTCTTCCCCTCATCGCTCCCTCCAAAAGATGGAGAGGCAGACAAAAAGTCAGGGTGGCATACTTTTGACCGGCCGGGGTGGTGTACTTTTTTACCGGCCAAAATGGCTTACTTTTTCACCGGCGATAATACATAGGTCATATAAATTGAACGTGATCGACTCCAACTCAAGCTTCCCGGCTTCTATTTTAGAAATATCCAGAATGTCATTTAATATAAACATCAGGTTGTTAGACGCCTGTTTAATTGCAGAAGCGAACTCAAGCTGTTTCGTATCCAATTGCGTCTTGGCGAGCAGATCGGCAAAGCCCATCACGGAGTTCATGGGGGTCCGGATTTCGTGGCTCATGTTGGCTAAGAATTCGCTCTTGGCTCGGCTGGCATATTGGGCGGCTTCCTTTGCACTTAGAAGATCCGTCTCAAGCTGCTTGCGCTGAGTAATATCCCGGATGATGATGATGCTCCTATCCTTTCCTTCACGATCATGGAAAACATTAGAAGTTATTTCCCCTGTAAACTTAGAGCCGTCTTTGCGAAGCATCGTTAACTCAGCGTAAACTTGGCCTTCTTGAGAGCGCTTGTCTAATGTCGGAGCCAGGTTTGGATCAAAAGGGTCAACCAGACCTTCTCTACCGACGAGGCAAATCTCTTCTTCGTTTCTCCCGAAGAGTCGACATGCCGATTGATTTGCTGCCAGGATATGACCGTTCGGCACGGTTAACATGATCGCGTCAAAGCTGTTGTCGAAAATTGATCGAAATTTTTGTTCACTCTCGATGAGTGCCTCCTCCACCCGCTTGCGTTCAGTGATATCTATACGAGTGCCAAACATTTTAAGCGGATAGCCGTTTTCATCAAAATCTATGACTTTGCCTCGATCAAGCACCCAAACCCATGAACCGTCTTTATGCCTTGTTCTGGAGTCAAAAGAATAATACTCAGCCTCGCCTTGAAAATGTTTTTGGAAAAGATCATCAGATATTTTCAGGTCATCAGGATGAGCTAGTCGTCTCCATGTCTCAATATTGACAGGCTGTAGTTCTTCTATGGTATATCCGGCTATTGCCGCCCATTGATCGTTGAAAGTAGTTTCTCCGGTTTGGATATTCCATTCCCACGTACCTGTTTTCATGTCCACTATAATGTTTTGAAGTCTTTTATTCTGGCTCTTAAGAATATCCTCCGCCCGCTTGGCCTCGGTGATATCACGGGAGACCGCCAATAAACGACTAATGTTGCCATCGGAATCATTGATCGGCGTAACTACGACTTCCCACCATTTTGGCGTGCCTTTGGATGTTTCGCAATACCCATAAAACGTCCCCGGACCATCTTTCTTGGCCGTTGAAAGAGCCTCCAGGGCAGCCTCTCTATCGTCTTTCCAAAAATCAACCCATGATTTATTCAAATAATCCGTTACATCATCAATCTCCAGTAGTTTCTGTCCACCAACACTCATTGATAATAGATTCCCTTCTATATCTAAAACTTTGATGCAGTCTTTACTGCTATCGATTACACGTCTGGCAAATTCCTCGCTTTCCCGCAGCGAATTGAACAAATTATCACGTTCCGTCAACAATCGAGCCTGCTGAATATTGCTGTAACTAAGCGCAGAAATCAAGACGGCAAACTTTGAATAAAAGGTCAGGACCGTATTGACTTTTTCCTGGGACCAGCGAGGAACCCGTTCAAGCGCGGCCATGTATTCTTCCTCGTCGAAACCGTATTGCCTGGCTTGGGCACGGAATGCGTCATAGTTTGGCAACTCGTCTGCAAAGAAAAATTGCCCCAGAAAAAGATTGCCTAGATGATTACCGCCCACGATGATGGGCGTCACGGTATCCCACATGTTGTTTTTACATCGATAGACTTTGAATGCACCCGGTTCAACACCTTTAGAGAGGACCGTATCGCTTTCCAGGCAGTGCTTGCAGGTTTCAGGATGGATTCGATGAAATTTCTTGCAGATATCTTGCCAACCGGTGGCGACCAGGACCTGTCCTTTGAGGTCGATGAAGGCAACTCCTATATTCGTAAGGTGATAGAAATCGTCCATCATGGACTGGATTGCCTGCGTATCGATAATGTCGGCAAGGTCCAACTTACCCATATCCCCTTCCGGCTGAAGGATGGCGTCAAGCTTTGACCTGACACGTCCCTCACTCTCCCGCAATGCCTCCTCCGCCCGGTTGCGTTCTCTGTCTTGTCTGTCTCTATGTAATCTGGCATTGAGGACCGGGGCGATTTGGTCTGCAACCATCCCCAACATCACTCGGTCATCCTCGCTATACCCGCCGCGTTTGTTCGCTATGTGGATGGTGCTGATCACTTCATCGCGAAATATGATTGGAGCGACCATCGTATTCTTGATCGGAACATGTCCTGGAGGAGTGTTGAAAGGACCCTCGTTGGAAATAAGGATATTTTTCTCCTTAATGGCTCTCCCCCAGATGCCGGCAAAAGTCCCCTTCTGAAAAATGATCTCCTTCGATGGAATATTACATTTTTCCCAATAGATTTGTCTTGTTGCGGCTGGAGCCACAAATGACCCGCCCTCGTCGAAATATCCGAACGTCCCAAACGCACTGTCCATAACTTGAAGGATTATATGGAGAACTTCCGCATACATCTTTTCATCTGAATGAAAGAGAAACCCGTCGTTGATCCGATTCCTAATTTCTAGTTTCAGTTCAGCTTTTTTTCGTGCAGTAATATCCTCTCCCGAACAGAGGATGCCGACAATGTTGAAATCGTCATCACGAATGACTGAATTGTGGAAAGCAATCATTCGCTCTTCTCCAGCCTTGGTTATGACCGGGTTTTCATAATATTCGACTGGGGCGAGTTCTCCGGCCATCAGCATTTTAAACACGTCTTTTACTTGATCCCGTACGGAAGCAGGCAGGCAGACATCAAACCAATTCCGCCCCAGAATCTCACCTTCCTCATATCCCAGAATGTCGCAACCTTTTTTATTGAGGAGCGTAATGATCCCGCCGGAATCAAGTGCGAACAATATCACTCCGGCAATATCTAAATATTTATTTGCCTTATCCTTTTCTTTTTTTAACTCCTCGGCACCGCTCTTCTCCGCAGCCAACAGATCAGCCAGCAGCCGCGCCTTGGACTGGATGTTGAAAAGAGAGAGAAGAAGTGCGAACAACAACAGGCAGATGCTCGTTCCACCGGAAAACACAAGCCACACTTTGCTGTAATCAACCGGAGATGCCTGTCCACCTGTCTGGGTGAAACGCAGGGTCCAATGGCGGCCGGCTAAATCGATGGGGGTCTGCAGGGTCAACCATGATGTTTGCTCTGGATTCTTGCCCGCCGCGGACTGACTGTCATAGAGCAATGTATCGGGCTGCAATTTTTCGGTGTCGAATACCTGTAAATGGATTCGTTTGCCCTCCAGCGAATCCCA
>JADFYN010000365.1 GCA_015233055.1 Deltaproteobacteria bacterium | reverse complement strand
GGCCCCGGAACTGGATTTCATTTCCCAGGGGCGGACATCAGAGGAAGCGAAAAACAATCTGATGGAGGTAGTCCAGATCCAATTTGAGGAAATGGCGGAACTGGGCACCCTTTACTTGGCCTGAATGGATAGTCTATTAATATAATATGTCGTAGCGCCAGTCGTAACGCCCTTAAATAAGGCGTTTTTTTGTTTTGGGGCTTTTAACGTGATGGTGTGAGAGTTTCATTTAGCGGGTCATAAAGTGATTTCTGCGAATTGTCCCCATCCTCGGCACTAAAATTGCATAATTTTAGCTCCAAGTTAATCGCCAGGACGACTGTGTTTGCAGACCATACACCGGGATGATGCTTTTGCTTTCCCAACTTCAAATTAGTAGTGTATAATCAGCACAGGAAAATCTGTTTGACCGCCCCGATAACCTGGGGCTGGGAGTCGCGGCGATATTGACGGGTATGCCTGGAGAAGAAAAACCTCTGCGTTCTAACTACGGTGGTGGTTTTACGCTAAGGCTTTAGGCGCAATGACACCGGAAAGGAGCACATATGGCGGAAAAGGCTGAAAAAACAGAAAAGAAAAAAGGGTCTAAGCTTATCTTGATGGTTGTGGCGGTAGCTGTTTTGGGTGGCGGCGGTTTTGGAGTCTACAAGTTTGTTTTGCCCAAATTTCTGGGCAGCAAGGCTAAGGCGGAACCGGCCAAGGAAGGTGGCCACGAAGCCGCCAAACCCGCAGAAGAAGCCAAACACGGTGAAGAAGCCAAACCGAAGGAAGAGGCGCACAAGGCCGAACCGGCCAAAGAAAAAGATGCGGGCAAGGAGAAGGGCCACGGCGGCGGAAAAGAAGAGAAAAAAGGGGAAAAGGGGAAAGAGGGCGAAAAGGGTGGCGGGGACAATGAATTCTTAGGAGCTGTTATGCCCCTGGATACCTTTATCGTCAACCTGGCCGAGGCCACGGGCGACCGCTATTTAAAGGTGACCATGCAGTTGAAAATGAGCGATGCCAAGTCCAAGGAAGAATTAGAAAAACGGATGCCCCAGGTTCGGAATGATATTATTGAAATGTTAACCAGCAAGACCTACGCCCAGGTGTCCAACTACGGCGGCAAAGAATTGCTCCGGCGGCAGATATCTGCAAAAATAAATTCTGTTTTATCCAACGGCAAGGTTCTGCAGATATACTTCACGGAGTTCATGGTTCAGTAATGGATAGGGGAGGATTTATGGTTTCAGGATCGGGAGATTTTGGCGCTGATTTTGGGCAAAAAGATGATGATCTGGAAGATATTTTCAGCAAAGATGACGGGTTTGGTGATTTTGTCGCGCCTGACGCCACACCGCCGGGAAAAGCCGCGGCCGTTGAATTTAGAGACCTGAAGGAAGACGGCACGGTCAAGCCGGGGAGCAACCTCGATTTCATCCTGGATATTCCGTTGAATGTCTCGGTCGAATTGGGCCGGACTAAGATGCAGATAAATGATCTGTTGCAACTCGGCCAGGGGTCGGTCATAGAGCTGAATAAACTGGCTGGAGAACCAATGGAAATTCTGGTCAACAACAAACTGATCGCCCGTGGAGAAGTGGTGGTGGTCAATGAAAAGTTCGGGGTCCGTCTGACGGAAATCATCACTCCCTTGGAACGAATCGAGCAATTACGGTAACCAGGCCTGAACCGATGGGAGCAAGATAATGAATGGACCATCCCTGGCCGGGGCGTCTTTGCAGATGATCTCGGCGTTGGCTATTGTCTTAGCCATCATGTTGGTTATACTACATTTTATAAAGAAATACCGGGGCCGTGGCGGCGCCCTGACCGCGGGCGACCGGATCATCAAGGTGATGGGCAAATTCTATATCGATCCCAAAAAATATATTCTGGTGGTTGACATCATGGGGGAACGTCTGGTGTTGGCTGTTTCTGACACCAACGTCAGTTTTTTGACTAAGCTGGCCTCGGAAGACGCCGGCGAGCCGCCCGCGGAGATCCCCCCGTCTCCATCCCCAGGACCCAATTTCCGTCAACAGATCAGGGCCATGATGGGATTGTCGGAAAATGAAAAGTTGGAGGGCAACAAGGCATGATTTGTGCAACCTGTCTAATCCGGGTAATCCGAAAGTTGAGACAACACGTTGCAGGACCGGTTGGTCCGGCTGGACCGGATCGACTCACCCCTCGGGTGAGGTTAATCATGCTGGCCACGGTCCGGATGACTATCTGATCAGACACCATTGTCTTCGAGAGGGACCACGACATGCGAAAAATCATTCCCATCCTCATTCTGGTTTTGACCGGACTTAGCTATTGCGGCGTTGCCTCGGCCGAGGGCCTGGTCCTACCCACCGTTCGGTTGGGCCTGGACAAGGCGACGCAACCGGAGCAGGTCAACACCGGCATTCAGATCCTCGCTCTTTTCACCATCCTCTCCCTGGCTCCGGCCATCCTGGTCATGTTGACTTCCTTCACCCGCATCATTGTCGTATTTTCCTTCCTGCGCCAGGCCATGGGCACCCAGCAGATGCCGCCGAATCAAATCATGGTGGGGCTGGCTCTGTTCTTGACTTGTTACATTATGACCCCGGTCTGGCAACAAATTAATACGAATGCCATCCAGCCTTATGTTGAGGAACACATCACCTATAAAGAAGCTATTGATAAGGCGCTGGATCCGGTTAAGACCTTTATGTTTAAACATACCAACGATAAAGACCTGGCTATTTTTGTAGCCATGGCCAAGGAAAAGAAACCTAACAGCCGAGAAGATATAAAAATTCAGAACCTCGTCCCCGCCTTTGTCATTAGTGAACTCAAAACGGCTTTCCTGATCTGATCCTTCTGCCATGGCGGATCCTTTCTGCTAGCCGGTTTCGACGGCTATCTGAGAGACCTGAGCATGGTCTGAATCTGTCCGCTGAGTTCACTCATGGAGTTGTTCAGAACATAGTTAAATACCGGCGTGGCCAGGGCGATGGCCACCAACCCGCCGGCAATTTGAATGGGCAGACCCAGCATAAATATGTTCATCTGAGGCGCGGTCCGGCCCAGGACGATTTTGTATTTGGTTTTGCCCGGCAAGGCGTTGAAATTACTTTGCTGCTCTCCGCCCCGATGCTTGGTCTGGGCCTGATCGTGGGCCTGGCCATCAGTATATTTCAGGCCGTGACCCACATTCAGGAAATGACCTTGACCTTTGTTCCTAAGATAGTGGCCGTGTTAATGGGCATGCTATTCTTTTTACCCTGGATGATGCGCTTGTTTATCGATTATACTGCTGACATTCTTACAAATTTCCCGCTATACGTCAAATAACATGTTTAATCTTTGCGCCCGGCTTTTTAGTCTTTCCTTTTCGGCCATCAGGCAGAGTCGCCGCCGGGAAACCCGCCCAATGTGGATAACACGATGAACCTGTTCAACATTACTCCGGCCCATATAGAAACATTCTTGCTGATTTTTTTCCGGATTGCCGCGGTCTT
>JADFYN010000364.1 GCA_015233055.1 Deltaproteobacteria bacterium | reverse complement strand
AAAGGTCATGTGATGGGGCGTGGGAAATTTGGGGGCCTGGCTGAATCCACCCTGCTGGGGATCAAAAGTCGTGGTCAACTGCTCATAAGCCCTGTTTAGGACCGATACGTCCATATCCGGCGGGGCACCCAGGTCTTTTACCGGTTGGTTGATGGCCTGGTTGATGGCCTCGCAAGATTGCACCACCCGGTTTGGTTCTTTTCTCCAAACATTATTAATCTGGGCAATGACATCTAAGAATCCCGGCATCCCCATCCGGCTAAGCTTGGGGAAGTATGTCCCGGCATAAAAAGGTTTTTGATCCGGAGTCAAGAAAACGGTCAGGGGCCAGCCACCCCGGCCGGTCAGGGCCTGGCAGACGAACATGTAGATTTGATCCACATCCGGCCGCTCCTCCCGATCCACCTTAACGGACACGAAGTTCTTGTTTAAATACTCGGCCACGTCAATATCTTCAAAGGATTCGTGGGCCATTACGTGACACCAATGGCAGGTGGCATAACCAATGGATAAAAAAACAGGTTTGTTTTCCTGTTTAGCTTTTTCAAAAGCCGCGTCCGACCAGGGATACCAGTCTACCGGGTTATCCGCGTGCTGAAGGAGATATGGGCTTTTTTCATGGGCTAATTGATTGGGCATATAGAGCCTCCATTGATTTTACCACAACCCGCGACGACTCGCAGTCATTAAGCTCCAGGCTGATCGATGATCATTACCTCGTCCAGCCGCCGTTTAGGCACGTGAAGCCGGTCTTCATCATCCAACCAGTAACGGACATCTTCCGCACCCGCGGCCATTTCCTCAGCCACGGGGTCTTCATCCGGTGCGCCTAGAGCCACGACCAGCTTGGAGGTCAAGTACTCCGGCAGATTCAAAATTTCTTTTAGCCGATCACGATCCGCCGAGGCAATCAGGCAGGTGCCCAGGCCGAACTTGCCGGCTCCAAAACTGATGGCCGCAGCAGCCAGACCCACGTCCATCCCCACATCATAGGATTTGAGTCTGGTGTCCTGAAGAATAATGATATAACCCATTGGCCGGTGGCCATCCGGAGGATTCCGTTTGGGCGTGACATATGCAGCCCAGCGCAAGGCCGTGAATACCTCGGCCAAACGATCGGGGTGCCGGACGACCAAAAATTTGAGCGGCTGAAAATTGGCTCCGGTCGGGCTTAACCTGGCCCCGTTAACCAATTCGGCCAGGACCTCGTCTGGAATCGGGTCGGGCTTGAAACGTCTGATAGACCGTCGTTTAATGATCGCGTCCATGACATCCATTAGTCCTTTTCTCCTTTTTCCGTCAAAATTTTAATCTTATGTCCCCAGGTTGAAATTGCAGGCCTGGGATACACCCCAATGTTGTTGAATTAGCGCAACGACGCTAAGATTTCTCGCTTCGCTCGAAATGACAGGGAAGTGGACCATCTGGAATAACGATGTATTTTTGTCATTCCGAACGAATGTGAGGAATCTTATCACATCCGAGGATGGTCAGACCATTAAGAGCCGTGAGGTAGACCATAACCTGTAATTCTACCCTGAACCGGGAAAGAACAAAAGGAAAAAATTAACAAACAAGGCAAATTCTCCCAACACCGGCCAAAGGAGTCTAAAACGACCGGCCGGGGAAGATTTGGCTGCCAGGCGATTTCGCTTGCAAACAAACTCCAATGCCCATAAAATTAAACGGAGCTGTCGCCCCTGGTTGCCGGCAGGTCGGCTGCTTCCCCAGGGAAACCGCTTTTTTCGGCCGGCATATTATAATGGCCGACGTCATACAAAGGAATCAGGCATGGAAAAGAAGATCTCCCTGGTAGATATTATCGAAAAGTGGACCCGGGCTTTTCCCGGCATGGGCGGTTATATTGACCGGGAGCGCAGCCGGGAGCTGGATAAGCGAATCAGGACTACCCTGGCGGCAGAACTGGATGCGCAGAAAGAGGTCATTGAAGGCGTCATATCTGAAATAGTGAACCAGGGACGGCTGACCGGTCTAGGCAGGTTAGGAAAAATCACAGGTAAAATGGCTCGGCTGGCAGACACCATCCGCTTTGCCCCTCATGGTTATTCCGGAGGGTTTGATCCGACCAGAGTGGATGGGGAACGGTTGGCCGCGGTGTATGCCTTTGATCTGGGATTGAAATCGGATCTGGCCGGACTGGCCGGGCTGGTTTCAGAGATAGCCGAAGCAGTGGAAAAGGCGGGTGAAAAGGTCGTCGCGTTGGACAAACAACTTGACCAGATTGACGAAAGGTTCAAGCAGCGAGGGGCGATTCTAACCTCGGCCGAGGGAGCGGATATAGGGCCCGGCAAGTGAGATATTAGAATGAGTTGACGAGACCGTTGAAATAACCGCCTGTCCGGGGGACGGCTGTCTTGAATTCGGCCGAAGAAATCCAGATTAGTCGGATTACGGTACGGGCTGCCCCTGCCCTTCGGCAATAGCCTGAAATTCAATAATTATCTCGGTACCTTTGGATCGATTAACCTGCATCCGGCCTCCAATTTGATTGATTAATACCCCAACCAATTCCAAACCCAGGGTATTGGGATTAACCACATCCACATCCTCCGGAAGTCCCACA
Organism: Deltaproteobacteria bacterium; assembly: GCA_015233055.1. Classification (GTDB taxonomy): domain Bacteria; phylum Desulfobacterota; class JADFXK01; order JADFXK01; family JADFXK01; genus JADFXK01. The sequence goes on along the minus strand of JADFYN010000364.1, from coordinate 887 downwards.
CCATCATCTTTAACCATTAAGGTCACCAATGTTTCGGCTGATTGCCCCATGGTGACTTCAAGTGTTCCTCGGCCATTGCCCTGGAAAGCGTACTTCAGGCAATTGGAAACCAGTTCGTTGCAGATAAGGGCGCAGGGGATGGCCTGGGTTATGGTCAGGCAGACCCCGGGGGCTTTAATCAAGGCGCAGATATTTTGGTCCCGGCAGGCATATAGATCGCACAAATGTTCCACCAAACGCATCAGATGTGTCTCCATGTCGATCGAGTCGAATCTCTTGCTTTGATACAATTGGCTGTGCACGATAGCCATAGAATGGATTCTAGACTGGGCGTCCCGCAGGAGATCTCGACACTCTTGGGTCCGGCATTTCATCCCACTCAGTTCCAGAAGGCCGGACATAATTTGGAGGTTATTCTTGACCCGGTGGTGGATTTCTCTTAGCAAGGTGACCTTTTCGTTGAGAGAGGCCCGAATGCATTCCTCTTTCAATTTAGTTTCGGTGACGTCGCTGATGTAGGCCACGAACCCTTTGAGCACGCCCCCATCTCCGAAATCCGGCAGATAAGTCCCGCTAACATAGCGGAGGCCAAATCTGGGATGGTCTATCTTAGTCTCGAACCGGGCCTGCTTCCCGGATAATGCCTCCTCAATATATGGTTGAAAATCTTTATAAATATTTTCAGGTAGAAATTCTCTGAGGTTTTTTCCGGTGATCTTATCGAGTGAGTTGCCGGTCCATTCCTGGTAGGCGCTATTATTAAAGAGACTCCTTTGGTTAATGTCGATATAGGCCACAAGTGTGGGTAGGGCGTTGGTTATCATCCGCAACTGGGTTTCGCTCTGGCGCAAAGCTTCTTCGGCCCGTTTGCGGCCGGTAATGTCTGC
>JADFYN010000363.1 GCA_015233055.1 Deltaproteobacteria bacterium | reverse complement strand
CATGTTCGAGACGGACACCTTCACCGCCATCGGGAGCCATGTCACCGGAGTGTGTCAGGAAATTCTGCGCCGCGGGCTGAAGATCACCTGGAGCTGTAATGCCCGGGTGGACATGGACCTGAAGCTCATGCCGCTGATGAAGCGGGCCGGGTGCCGGATGCTCATGGTTGGGTTTGAATTCGGGACTCAGGAGGCTTTAGACGCGGTCAAGAAGGGCACCACCTTAGAACAGGCGCGACGGTTTTCCCAGGCGGCTAAGCGGGCGGGCTTAATCATTCATGGTTGTTTTATGATCGGCGCCCCAGGCGAAACGCGGGAGTCAGCCCTTAAGACCATCGAGTTCGCCCGGTCCTTGCCAATGGATACGGTACAGTTTTCCGGTATTTGCACCTATCCCGGAACGGAAATGTATGACTGGGCCAAACAACTGGGCTATTTGATCCCCCAGGACTGGACCGAATGGGTCGGCCCTGATTGCGAACAGGTCACGCTCCTCAGCTATCCCCAGTTGTCCAAGCCAGAGATCGATCAGCTCATCGACCTGGGGCTGAAGCGGTTCTACCTCCGGCCGACTCAGATGATCAAGATGCTCACGGCCATCAGAAGCTTCGAGGACCTCAAACGTAAACTCTTCGGGTTGAAGGGATTCGCGGATTATTTTGCCGGGAAGAGTGGGAGGGATTATGAATAGTGGATTGATCAGTCTGGAAATCAAGAACTTCAGGTCATTGTCTGATGTCCGCTTGAAGTTGGCTTCACTGAACGTGCTATTTGGGCCAAATGGTTCAGGAAAGTCCACCCTATTAGACACAATTTGGTTTGTTCGCGATTGTGCCATTAACGGAGTTGATCAGGCTTCATCTTATAGAGATCATGGTATCGGCATGCTCTGGGACAGGGCCGATGAAGGCGCCAACACCTATATTAAGATTGAGACAAAATCAACAGGGTATGAGATTTCATTCGGCTACTCCTCTGGTAGGATTGAACCATATGTGGGTGAAAGATTGTTCTCCGAAGAACACAATACGCCACTGATAGACCGGACAATCGGCAGTGGCGCGGCTTTCTTTTATCACGCCAAGACGCAAGAGTCTTTCAAGCTTCCCTTGCGAGAGCCGGAGAAGCTGTCTCTCTCCAAGTACCTAGATTTTGACGATAGTTTCAATGGCCCCGTCGAATTGGATAAACTGCTTCACCAGACACGCTTTTATCATTCACGCTCAGTTAATCTAAACAGATTGAAAAGTCGTGGTTCGGATACCAGTCATCATACCTTTTTATTTGACAATTGCCAAAACCTATGGTCGGTATTACAGAACTTATTGGGCAGGGAAAGTATAGATGACAGGTATAAAACCATTATGGACTTCATGAAGAAGGCTTTTCCCATTTTCGGCGGCCTCGCAATAGCGCTAACCAGCCCGACCACCGTTTATGGCAGCTTCAAGGAGAACGGCCGCCGCCAACCCATTGCCGCCTCCGGGGGGTCAGATGGCCATATTCAGATGCTTGCCTTATTGACAGCCCTTTTCTCCATTGGAAAGGAGCGTGATGCCCTGATACTTTTCGACGAACCAGAAATATCCCTTCACCCCTATGCCCTGGCGGTTTTCGCAGAGGCGGTGGAGCTGGCTACCAGGGAATGGAACAAACAGGTCTTAATCGCCACCCATTCACCTGTCCTGATCAGTCAATTCGAGCCGGAAAACATCTTAGCCGTGGAATTAGGAGAGCAAGGGCAAACAGTTGTGACGCGGGTGAGTGACATGGAGGACATAAAGGACTTGCTTGAGCAATATGCCGTAGGTTCGCTTTATATGGCTGAAGCCATCGCGGCCCAGAGCAAAAGTTTGGCGGCGCAGGGGGGACTATGAACGGTCTGCGTTTGAATGTGCCGAATGTTGCCGCCACAGAAGAAACAACCAGTTGCCATTATGTCAAGTTTGGTTTAATCGTGACCGGAAAGGCGGAGGAGGAGCACCTGCCGAAGCTGTTCAAGTCGCTTACGGAGTCTCGAGTCTGTAATTTTGAGGTTATCAGGCGCGTCGGCCAGCGAAGCCCTGTCTCTTCGGAAAAAAGAAAACTTGAAATGGTCATGAGCGGCAAGCAGATACCAGACAAGGACGAAACGGAAATAGGGCTCCCGGCCAGGACGTTCCTAGGGAATGACCGATGTCGCTTTGTCATTTTAGTCGATGACTTGGAGCGTGATCGTGAGGCATTAGCGGACAAGGTCTTTGAACGATACAGAGATGCCCTGGTAATGATCTTGAAAAAGGAGCAGAGGTTCAGGGTGGCGGTGCATTTTCTGGTGAACATGCTGGAGGCGTACTTTTTTGCCGATGCAGCGTGCCTCAATTCTGGTTTGAATTTGAATCCACCGGTGGAAGATTACGATGGGGATGTGGAAGATATCCCTCATCCTAAAAACAAGCTAAGGTCAATTCATCCCGGCTACGATGAAATGGAAGGCGGGGGGAAGATTTTGAGCTGCCTTGACCTTGAACATGTGCTGTCTCGATCTGACACTTGTGCTTATCTAAGGACGATGTTCGCCTGGTGCCTAAAGGTGATGGAACGAAACCCATATTTTGACCAAGCCGGCTACTCAGAGAAGTATCGCCTTCGCGATGGAATACTAAGCCATACAACGGATATTCAACTGGCTGGCATTTAAATGTTATGTGACATCATGGATATAGCATTCAAAGACCGACGAAAGATAGAGGTCTCATACCTGAGACCATATTCACCCCCTAACACCTTAATCCACCAGCATCAGGCAGAATAGATTTCGAGGATCGCCTTTTTGTTTCAGAGGTTCTATGGGGAAGCCGTTGGTGCGGGCCGTTTGATAGACGTCGATACCGCAAGCTTCCATGGACGGCCTGGCCTTCATGGCAAATTTGCATGGCGCCCCGGTCAGGCTGGAGCATTCTTTGCACAAATGGCAGGGACCGGCCAGGAAGATAAAGGCCTTGTAATAACCATCCTTAAACATCTCCCCTTCCAAAGTCACCAGGTATTCGAGAAAAGAAATGGATTTTTCCCTCCGAATTTTTTCATCCTCCTCCCGCAACTCCAGATGAAATAACAGGGCGCGGCTATATTCATTTAAGACCGCCCTGGTTTGGTCGGGGCTGGGTGAATGCGGCGGGCAAGCATACCCGCGGCCATAACCGGGACACCCATATTGACACTTCCATCGGACCCAGTCGGAGGTGACCACATCATCCGGCAAAATCTGCTTCACGCCGGCCCCGAAGGTTTCTATTGTCGAGTGGCAGTATTTATTGAATTCACTCTCCCACATAATTCACTCCAAAGTTTAAACAAAATTTCATGCCTAAGAAAGACCGGCTGCCTCCAGTAGTTAGGATGCCGGAACCAGGGGACGCTTCCTAAAATTTGCGCTGCCCCGAAACCAATTGGGCGACCATGATGCCGTTGTCTTTCCAGAAGATGGCCAGGGCGG
>JADFYN010000362.1 GCA_015233055.1 Deltaproteobacteria bacterium | reverse complement strand
ACAACCGCCACAAGTGGATACGATGAAACAGTCCGGTAGGCGATCAGGCGACTGGTCGTGTCAATACCACCTTTGGGGGCGGGAAAGATGCCGGCTGCCGCTCGGGGAAGGTGTTTCTTAAAAAGTAACTTGTCGGTATAGCTAAAAGTCATGGCCTTTTCCATGAAAGGAAAAAATATCAAGGTGGCGCCGTCTTGTCTGACCAGGGCAGCCCGCCCCATGGTTCCGACATCGATTGAACTGTAAAATTTGTCGAAATATTCCGGATCAAGGGCCAGGGCCACAACTCCTTCTAAGTTTCCGTTGACCTCCTTTAACCGCCGCGACAGTCCGATCCGCCATTTGTTGTTGCTTCTATTTTGAAATGGCCGGCTGATGAACAGGTCCGAAGAGCTGTTTTGCCGGTGATAGAGGAAATAGTCTCGGTCGGCGGCGGAAACACGCGGGGCTGGATATTCACTAGAGTGAGCAACCATGGGTCCCTGCCGGTTTATCACGTAGAGAGACTTGATTTGCGGCGAAAATTGAATCTTGGATTTAAGAAGATTATGCAGTTCCTGTTCCTTAAATGCCGTTAGCCCACCTTTCACCCGGATGGCCTCGATCACGCTGAGGATGGCCCGATCAGCTTCTCCAAAGGTCCGGGCCGCGTGCTCATCGATGGCGCTGGTTATGCTTTGGGCCGATCTTTCGGCTGCCGCCATGGTCAGTTCATAGTCTGTCCAAACGTTCCAGGCGGTGGCGACGAAGTAAAGGCTTAACACCAACCCCACCAACAGCAACAGGCCCAAACGAAATCGGGAGAAATATTGAGCATCCATATCTAATTGACCTCATTCATCAAGACCGGCCCAAGGTTAAAATCTTTCCAGAGGCCGGTGTCATCCTTCGATTAACCTGTTTTTGGGCCTTGGTTTTCATTTCATCTATGATTGGAAACCAACTATAACGTCATATTGCGCCCAAGGCTACCTAAAATTAAAAAAAATATTATGGAGAATGAAGAGGGTCCGGCTGATATTCGACCTGGTAATTTTAATGGAATATTGTTACGCAAGGAAGAAGCCTCAACTCAAAATAAAACCGCAGAGCGCCCGAATTTGGGTGTCTGCGGTCAGTCTCCTCTCCGGCCTTTACAAGGGAGCAGGAGAGTGATTATTAGTCTGATAAATTTTGCCGGCCCGTCAATCAATTGCGCTTAGGATATTTTTTGCGGCCGGCGCATCGGGCGGCCTTGATTTCTTTTTGTTGTGGGACAGAGGTAATCGGCATCATCTCACAAGCAGAGAGATTATTCTCATTAAAAATCATTGAAGGCTTCATCCCGCAGGTGAAGGAGCAGTTTTGCCCTGGTTGGTTGTGGCCGAGGAGTGATTTTTTTAAGCGGAGTCGCCTCAGGGGGGACGGATTCCACATTACGACCATTGGACTGACCACAATTTCCGCCCCTGATTCTAAACTGGGCCAGAACTGCGGCCAATTCTTCGGCGCTGGAGGCGTTTCGCTGCGTAACCGTGTCTACTTCTACGATGGCTTTATTGATCTGGCCAATGCCCTGGGCCTGTTCCGTGGAGGCGGCGGCGATCTCCCCGATTAATTCCCCCACCTTCTGACTGGTGGTGGCCACATTGCAGAAGTCTTCTTTTGTCTTTGTGACTAGTTCAGTCCCGGTGGTCACTTTCTTCCTGGTATTTTCAATCAAGGCAGACGTATTTCTGGCGGCTTCGGCGGCCCGCATGGCCAGGCTGCGAACTTCATTGGCGACAACCGCGAATCCGGCCCCAACTTCACCGGCCCGAGCCGCTTCCACCGCGGCATTGAGGGCCAGGAGATTTGTCTGGAAGGCGATCTCATCAATGGTTTTGATGATTTTAGACGTCTCTTCACTGGCCCGGGAAGTCTCTTCCATAGATAAACTAAGCCGGGCCATGGAATCATTGGCCACAGCGATAACCTGATTCACTTCTTTGACCAGCCTGTTGGCTTCAGCGGCATTGTCGGCGTTCTGTTTGGTCATGGAGGTCATTTCTTCTAAGGAAGAAGAAGTTTCTTCAATTGCCGCCGCCTGTTGCGAGGCCCCTTCGGCCAGGCTATGGGAAGCTTCGATGTTACGGGCAAACATGTCGTTGAGGCTGGCCACCATCTTGTCCATGGCGTTGAGCAATCGACCGGTTTCATCTTGACGCTGACTGGTCATTTTCATGGTCAGGTCACCTTCGGCCATGCGCAAGGCGACATCAACAGCCTGCTTTAAGGGCCGAGTGATGCTTCGGGTCATGAAAAACACCAGAACCACACCGGCCATCAGAACGCCGGCTAGCAGCACCATGGTGAAAAGTAGAGCCTTGGTTTCTTCGGCTTTGGCGTTGGCGACAAAAGCGGCGGCCTTGTTCTGGGCAAAGGTGATGAACTCGCCCAGTACCTTATCTAATCTTTTCTTGATGCCGTTAGACTTGTCGGCAATGGCGGCGGCGGCCCTATTCTTGTCACCGGCTCGCATCCGGGCCATAACTTCATCTCGGACAGGTCTCCATTCCGTAAATATCTCATTGAATTCTTTCACCTTGGCCTTGTCACCCAGAAAACGTTCCCCGATCAGGCCCAGGTCTTTGACCACGAGTTTTTCATATTGATTTAATTCCCTGGCAATGGTATCCAGCTCTTCCTTGGTCTGGGAAACCGGGGCATCGCCGAGTCGGTTATCCATTCTTAGAAGGTTGGCGTCTATTCGAAGCGCCGCATTGGTTACCGTGAATGGGTGTTTGTATAATTTGTCCGTTTGGTCGGAGAGTTTTTTCATTTCTGAAATGGTGAAGAAACCAAAGGCAATCGTGGCCAGAATGATCAACCCGAAACACCCGGCCATCCGAATACCGATTCTTGCATTTCCCAATTTCATTGTCTGCCCCTTTTTTAAAAAGATTCTTTCCATTGATTCACGGGTGTTGGATGCGACCATAAGAGTTTTGAAGTTATCTCGGCTTTTCTGTCCTAAGGATGTCCACCTAATCCAAGAGCTTGAATAGTCTTCTGTGGGTACGGTGCTCTAAGGGTGATGCATGGGACCCGAAACCCAGGTGATGGTCAAGCATTGGCTGAATTAATATCAAACCGATCAGAATAGTCAATAGGAGTGCAAACCATTTTTCTGGGTAAAATCCTGAGCCAATGGGGTTATGCCCCAGGCGGGAGGCGCTCCGGCCTGGATAAACGCTGTCGAATCTATCGGTCACCCGGATTCCCCGGCAAAATGATGTCTTAATGGCGAATGGTCACGGAGGGTTAGGGGAGTCGGCAGGTGTGTTTGCGAGAAACCTGATCAAGGCCTCAATGCTGTTGAATTAAGCGAAATCACGCACGCTTTATTCATAAAATGGCCAATTCCGATTAAGCCCCAACGGGGCGCTCTAGGTTAGCCCAGGGCAGCGCCCTGGGTAGGGGACAATGACCTTATAATATACAACATAACAACATATAAACCCACCTGTAAT
>JADFYN010000361.1 GCA_015233055.1 Deltaproteobacteria bacterium | reverse complement strand
TACTCTTCCTCCATGGATTAGGGCATCGAAGTTGCGATTAACCTTTACGAAGGAATGAGTATATCCATTTATTTTAACTTGCCTATACTAGCTCATAAATTAATTAAACTCGTCGAACTCAGGTTAAAATAGACAATTCCGCTTAAGCCCTGAAGGGGCGCTCTAGGTTAGCCCAGCGGCAACGCCCTGGGAAAAACGGATGGTTGACGGGTTGCGTGTGCCTCGTATCCGGGTCGGCATCAGTCTTTCCGCCCCTCGGCGATCCGGGCCTGCCGACCCAACCGATATTAATACATCGATTAGTTCAATAGGTCAAATAGGTAATTTAAATGGCCGGCGCTTCTTTGGATTGGAAATAAATATGGGCGGGTTGCGTGTTAACGGGGCATTGGACGAAATTCTATAAAGCGGAATTGGCCATTTATTAAAATCAGATCCGTTGACCCGCAACCCGTAACCCGCAACACGTAAGTCATTTACCAGAATCCGTGCCGCCGCCCGATTTCGCTGTATTCTTCCATCCCCCCGCATTGGCCCAGGGCGCACGCCCGCTCCAGATCGAGACATCCCATCCGATACCGGGAGCCGGCGATCAGGGCCGCCCCTCTCATTTCGTAAGCCGGAGCAAATAGAGGATTTATCCTAAGCGCCTGGGTCAGATCAGGAATCGCCTGCATATGCCGGCTTTGTTGGAGATAGGCCACGCCACGATAATAGAACCCTTCGGCATTTTTGGGGTCCATGATCAGCACCAGAGTCAAGTCTTGGATGGCCGCCTCAACTAATCCTTTTTCCAGCTTTTCTTTAGCCGATTGGAGTTTTTCGGCGACCAGCGGCCCGGCCGGACCCGGTGGGTAGACCGGAGCCCCGGCTTCTTTTCAAAAATGGCCATCATGGTCTGGGAGGGGCAAGGACAGATGGTATAATCTTGATAGGGAATACCGAAAATGGTTCGAGGCACAAAACCCTGGGGAGGGAAAGAGCCCGCCCCGCTGAACCAACCGGGAAAGACCGCCAGCCAATCGGTTTTACCCACGGCTTGTTTGAAATCAACCTTCTTAAAAGCTATCTCCGCATTGTTCAACCCGATCAAATCGATCGTAAACCTGTGCCCAAAATAGCGGATAGCCCCCGCATCATTCACTCCCACTACGGCATCAGCCAGCGTATTCTGAGCAATCCATTTTCCGGTTTGAACGTTGATGAGATTAATGGCGCGCGAGTCAGAGGCCAGGTGATCCCGCCGATCTGTAAAAGAGGCCGAAAAAGCTGGAAAAGAATAAACCAGGCCGGCGATGCCTAAAGCGCTCAGGCCACAGACGGCCATCCGAGCATACGACCGCCCTAGTCGCCCTGTCCAGACCCTGGCCATTCCACCGGTCAGCAAGCCGGCATAGCCGATACAAAATGGGACGGTCAGGATGAGCGCGGCCGGGTCAAGCCACCGGGTCCAGTAGTATCCATCGGGCGAAATTCTTCGGCTGCCCGCGACTCCGGCTAAATAGACAAACGGGCCAAAAACGGTCAGCATGAATAAGGTGAACCGGTTCACATCCCGGCGTTTGATAATCCAGATCAAAAACAGGGCGACTCCCAAAAAAAATATCGACAGAGCGGGAAAGCCATGCCCCAAGAATGCCTGCCAGACCTGGTCGATGTAGACATATTTTAACTCCACCACATGGGCTTTAAGGTAAAAAGTGTTGGGTAACCAGTGACCGGTGGCGTATTTGCAGAATAATCCCCACCCCAGGGCCGGAGCCGCGACCATGACGAGCCTGAACAAATGTCGTCCCCAGGGCGCCGACCGTTGGGCCATAACCAGGCACAGCAAGAAGACCGGGAGCAAGACCAGGGCCTCGGGCCGGGTAATGGGGGTCAACCCGATCAGAATACAGGAGAGCGTCCACCTCTGCCTGATCACGGCATAGGCCGCACCTGACCAGAGGGTGATTAACAAAATGACTTCCATGCCGGAGATAGTGGAAAACAGAAACCGGGGGTCCAGGGCGAAGATAGACGCCGCACAGAGGCCGCTAACCGGCGATTCGGTATAATCCGCGGCCAGGTTGAATAAGAGCCACAGAAAAACGACCCCTAACAGGACCCCCTCAATCTTGACCGCCAGGGCCGGCGGGACCGCACCCCAGGCCTCTAACCAGTGGGCCGGAACCGTGACCAGGGCCCAGAGCGGACTGGACTCCCCTGCCTCCTGCAGGCCGGGATTATATGCGAACCCATGACCCCAGGCTAAAGAGCGGGCGTAAACCTGATGGATCCAGGCGTCGTCCAGCGGAAAATCGAATAAGCCGTACCGGCTGGAGAGGAACTGTGATAAGCCGGCCAGGAAGATAGCTATTGGAACAGCCGGGTAGATGAAAGAAGGGGCCGGTTTATGGTTGGCTAAGGGCATGATGTCGTGGTGTCCGTAAGATTTTGCGTTTATATTTCAGGGCCTGCCGGACCTATACCTGATTTTAATATTTTCGTCACGCCAAAAAGGAATCGGGATCGAAGGATTTGTGCGGTCACGCGTTGCTGGATGGATAACCGGATGCCTGGTAGTCGGCCTGGTGGATTGGCATGTGGATTGGCATGTGGATTGGCATGTGGATGGATAACCGGATGGTCAGGCGGATGGGCGGTGCTGAACAAAATCAGCTATAACTCGTAGGCTTCGTCGTGGTGCTTGAGTGATTCCAGCTTGATGATTTTTTCATTTTCAAGTATTTCAAGATGATCGCTTAGTTCTTCGTCGGTGTGGCAGATAGTTGATTTATTTTTATCATACTCGCGATCTCGACGTTTCAGTTCCGCAATAAACTCCGGCCGAAAAGCCTCTTCCGGGGGATAATCCAAATCATCCTCATCTTCCGGCTGCACGGTGACCGTGAAAGTCTCTTGTGGTAAAAAGTCGAATTTCTCCAGCCAAGCGGATGGTAAGTCGCTGCCTTTAACGTGTTCAATGGTTCTGGCCGGCATATTTTTCAAAGCCTCCCTAATGAAAGTTTAATTCCTAATACAGGTTACCAGAAACACTTGAAAACGGCAAGATAATTTCCAATGTATAGAATTAAAGGGAAAAGCTTTCTGTTGTCGAGCCGACCCACACCCGGCCACACCCTCAATGCTGTTGAATTAAGCGAAATCACGCACGCTTTATTCATAAAATGGCCGATTCCAAACAAGCCCCGGAGGGGCGCACTAGGTTAGCCCAGGGCAACGCCCTGGGAAATACGGCAGGTTACGTGTCGGTAGGATGGTCAGGAGGTCTGCCAGCCCCCCAAAGTCATTTTCTTTGAATGGGATATCCGGCTACAACTGAGGCGCTGAATTGCCGGCGGCTTTATGTGGGAATTATATGGTATTTTATATAGTCTTCACCCCTACCAAGGGCGTTGCCCCAATGCTGTTGAATTAAGGTTTTGAGGTCCGCGTCACATTTCGGCTGGGCGTCCGGCGGACCGAGTTACGAGGTTCCAACCGCCGTA
>JADFYN010000360.1 GCA_015233055.1 Deltaproteobacteria bacterium | reverse complement strand
GATCCACGACATCATGCGGCTGGTCCATGAACTCTCTTACGGCGAGATGTTTAAACTAAGCGACGTTGTTTCCGAAGGCGGCGGCGGAGCACTCCAATTGAAGGCATCCCTTCCGTTGGATTTACATGTTATCGATCTGGGTGGCGGGATCACCGGCCTGATTGGCAAAGCCCGCAAGGTGACGGCAGACCAGATTGCCAGCATTCCTTTCCAGGCTTTACTGGCCGGAATGACGGATGAGCAACTGAGCCGTCAGCATGAACCTAAGCCCATAGAATTAAGAGGATTTTTCTCCGTAGTTTCGCAGCAGATGATGGCTCCGCCCAACCTAGCCTCAGAACGATTCGGCGACCGCAGCTATGCCATTATTTCCGACAAATATCTCAATTTTAGTTCCCGGGTCGGTTATCATTACAGTGTGTTAGACGCCTACTGCGGTGAGACGATGAACAAGAATTACATTACCTTCACTTTTAAGGGCGGGGCGGCCGACGACGTCCGGAAAAACCGGCGCTGCCGGGCCATCGCGGCTATCCTGGCGGAACTTGATTTTACGGTGGAAGCGGTGGAGGATCGGGTGGGGGCCAGGCTTCAGAAGTATCAACAAACCTTCATAAAGCACCGGCTGGAAGCAATTGGTCGGTTGCTCCTGTTCACCCGGCAGATGGACATGCTGATGAGTGACGAAGCCAGTATCGAGAGGGTGAAAAATAATTTCTTAATCGGCAATTACCGCCATGACATTTGAGCCGTCAGCAGCAACCGGGACCGGCGGCCGAGCGTTGTCCTGTGCTTCAGCCGCCGGTCCGTCTAGATGATGTCGATTATTTGGGCTGAACGAATTGAACCTGGACGCCTTGGGTCTTGGCCCGCCTGCCCTTGCCGTCGGTGGCGTCGAGGAATACGGTTAAGATGGTCTTCTGAGTAGGCGGAGGAGTTATGGTAAAGGACACGTCACCGCTACCCCCGGCTACGACCCCGGAAGACGGCGTCAGCACCCCGCATCCATCGTCGGTTTTTAGCCTGGCCGTCCATGTCCCGGCAGAGGTTTCGGCGCCGCTGACATGGAATGAGATGTTCACCTGAGTGCCGGCCGGGACGGAAGGCGGGGGATCGGTCGAGACGAATGGTTTGGATGCCACCGCAATCTTGCTGATCACCGGCCCGGTGGGGCTAAAACGGATGACTCGGTCAAAAATGATCTCGGTAAACGCCGGTCCGATTTTGGTGGCCGGTTCCACGTAGGCCCTGAACCCGATGAACATTTGGCCGGTCTTCTCGATGGCCAGAGGACAACCGCCGGTCTGGACCGTAGTACAATGGGGATCGCCTTTGCAATCCCTGGCTACTTTCCAGGCATAGAGCTTATCCACATGCGTCGGTATATTGGGGTTGCCGGTGAAGTAGTCCAGGGCGCTCCCGGCCAGCATGCGACTATTCTCGCCTTCAACGCCGCAGGCCTTACACACGTCGTAAACAGTGAAGCTGGCGTATGTCGCCTTGCCGGTGGCTTCATGATTGACACCGTATACGATCAAAAATTCGTCATCGGCCAGGTTGAAATTACCTTCATTACGCAGGTAAACGGTGTCCCGGCTCTCACCTAAGGTGTCCACATTCCGCTGGAAAGCGTCCAGGCTCTCCTCCAACCAGATAGCCGGCTTAAGTTCGTCCGCACTCGTTCCCGGATATTTGGCTACGATGGCCTGGCGCAGTGTCTCCACTTCCGGGGTCAGATCCATTTCAGTTTGGCCCGTACCGCGGGGCCGAAGCTTCTCCACCGGCAGAGGGCTGTAATTTGCTTTGTCAGTTTTCGGATCGGGCGTGACCCGGAACACATAGGCCGTTGGATTATCCAGGTAATCCTGGCCGGCTTGCTCATAGCCGTACTGCCAGATAGCCATTCGGTGAAGAATTATCAGTGAATCATCCTTGGTGGTGTCTATATTGGAACTCAACTTGACGATATTTGGGGAAATCACGTCCGTATTTATTATTTTGTCCGGGATGCCGGCACTTTTAAGGGCCTTACGAATTCGATCCTCGGTTCCCTTATCGGCCACGGAGATAAGGACGTAGCCCTGGTCATAAGGATTTCCGGCCTGGTCGCCCGTCGTCTGAAGGGTGAGCATGTTGTGGGGGTCACCGAGACTGTTGAACATCTTGTGACGGATATCTTCTTGGGCCACCCAACGGTTGAAGACGAAACTCCGAAAACTGAAATAAGAGACCGGGGGCGGAGTCCGGCCAATGATGACTATGGCCTCATCGGGGCGCATATAGAAACTTAACGGTGGGTTCTCACTTGACGTGTACCCGACAGGCGGCACGCTGGCGATCAAGTAGGGATTAGTGGAGTTGTTGCCGTTGCAAGATATAATCACTCCCTGGCAGGCCAAATCAAGCGTCTGGGGGAGAATAAGCCGGCCCTGGGTAATTTTGAGATTGTCGGCGTCTAAGGCAGACTTAAAGGCCGTCACCCGACCCTTGGTGACCAGAGTCCGGTCCGAAGAGTCTTTCGCCGAGTCGAGTGATTCGGTTTGGCCGAAGCTGGGGGAAATTATCAATAGAACCAGACACCAAATTGATAAGAATAGATTAACATGTCTCATGAGTACTCCTTTCGCCAGGTGGATTCGATTAAACTTATATATTTAACGGGAAAGTCCCTGATGCAAGCGAGGTGTTTATCTCAAGTTGAGCACGTCCATCATGTCATACAGGCCATGGGGTTGGTTCACGATCCATTTGGCGGCCCTGATGGCCCCTTTGGCGAAGTTGTCCCGATTGTGGGCCTTGTGGGTGATCTCCAGACGCTCTCCGGTGGTCCCGAAAATGACAGTGTGCTCTCCAGTGACGTCTCCCGCCCGTAGGGTCTGGATACCGATTTTCCCCACGGGACGCTCCCCGGTCATTCCCTGGCGATGATAGACGGCATTGTCGGCCAGCCGCACCTTCCTGGCTTCGGCCAGGACCTCGGCCAGTTTCATCGCCGTCCCACTGGGCGCGTCTTTTTTTAACCGGTGATGAATCTCCACAATCTCCGCGTCATAACTGTCATCCAAGATAGCGGCCATATCAGCGACCAGTTTAAACATCAGGTTGACCCCGACACTCATATTGGGCGCCAGAACCACTTTAGTCCGGGTGGCCAATTGGGCGGCTTCGGCCTTTTCTGCTTCAGTGAACCCGGTGGTGCCGATGATCATGGGCTTGCCCGCGGCCGCGGCTATCCGTAAATTCTCCAGGGAGGCGGTGTGATGCGTGAAATCGATGATCACATCGCCCTGGTCGATCACCTTCTTTAAATCACCGGATATAGTTATCTGCCGATACGGCAAAAGGGCCAGCTTATCGCCCAGGTCCTCGCCCACAGCCGGATGATCCGCCTTTTCAAAAGCCGCGGTGAGCTTAATATCATGCTCTTCGAGCAGCAATGTGGCAATTCGAACACCCATCCGACCACACGGTCCCGCCAAAATAACGTTCACCATATCAGCCTCCTGAT
>JADFYN010000035.1 GCA_015233055.1 Deltaproteobacteria bacterium | reverse complement strand
GACGGGCGAATTCCCCAGGCTCATAATGGTCGCATGCCACACGTTGGATTTAGATTTCGTAAGACTGAATAGTCAGCTTTGTCATGTATAGGGATACCCCATGATGCACCACTCCTCAGAGCATTGTTCCCATGGGCATATTTCCACGGCCCGTCTTTTTTTCACCATAGTCTTGAATTTTGTTATCACGGTAGCAGAAGTCGTCGGCGGGATTTTTTCCGGGAGCCTGTCGTTGATTTCCGATGCCTTGCATAATTTCAGTGATGGAGTGGCCATTATCATCAGTTACCTGGCCATTCGATTGGGGGAGCGGTCCAATACGGAGAGCTACACCTTTGGCTTAAAACGGGCTGAGATTATGGCCGCGGTGATCAACGCCGCGGTACTTATGGCCATTTGTTTCTATCTGGGCAAGGAGGCCTACAGCCGTTTCATCCATCCCGAACCAATTGCCGGCGGGCTGATGATGGTTGTCGCCGGTATCGGGTTGGTGGCCAACCTCATTTGCACCAGGCTGTTACATGAGGGCTCTAAAGAAAGCCTAAATATCAGATCGGCCTATCTCCATTTGCTGGGTGATGCGATTTCCAGCCTGGCCGTCATCATCGGGGGGGGAGCGATTTATTTCTTCCGGATCTATTGGTTAGACCCTCTTTTGACCATTGTTATTTCCCTTTATGTTCTTAAGGGTAGTTTCGGGATTGTCAAGGAAGCCACCTGGGTGTTGATGATGGCTGCGCCCAAATTCATTTCATTAGAGCACCTTCGCGAGGAAATTGAGGCTATCCCGGGTGTCAAAAATATTCATCACGCTCATCTGTGGATGCTCAACGAACAGAGCATTCATTTTGAGACGCACGTGGATGTGGAAGATATGTTGATCAGTGAGAGTTGCCGATTGAGCGCCTTGATTGAGGAGAAACTAAGCTGCCACCGGATCAATCATGTGACGTTACAGTTTGAATGTGATGTTTGTACGACTAAGAACCTGGTTTAGCCTTTTTGGGCCGGTGGGGAACTCCCGGTGGTCGAGGGGAGGGCGAGGCTGACCGGCATTTTATTTTAATGATTTTTTGATATTAATTGTTAGGGCCTTAGGCCGTTATATGGGGCTATTTTCTAAAACAAATCACAATTATCACTTGACATTTGATAACCGACCGTGCTATATTATGAACCGTGGGGAGTTGACACCCCGAATTTTAAAGGCCCCCGTGTTACGGGGGTTAATTTCATCACCGCCAGTAGGCACAAAAGAAGGAGCAGCATTTTGCCAGAGGGAAATGTAAAGTGGTTTAGCGACCAAAAAGGGTACGGGTTTATCGCACAAGACGGCGGGCAGGACGTGTTTGTTCACCATTCCAACATCAATATGGACGGTTTTAAGAGCTTGGCGGAAGGCGATAGGGTCAGGTTTGATGTGGAAAAGGGTAACAAAGGACCATCGGCCAAAAATGTCACCAAAATTTAACTGATCAACCGAGCTAGTACTCAACGCAGCGCTCCCCCGGGGGCGCTACTTTTTCACTAAGAGGTAGGCACAAAAGAAGGAGCAGCATTTTGCCAGAAGGAAACGTGAAGTGGTTTAGCGACCAAAAAGGTTATGGGTTCATCGCCGAAGATGATGGGCAGGACGTATTTGTTCACCACTCCTCCATCAACATGGATGGTTTTAAAAGTCTGGCCGAAGGCGATCGGGTCAGGTTTGATGTGGAAAAAGGTAACAAAGGGCCATCAGCCAAAAATGTCACCAAAATCTAACTGATTAATCAGTCAGAAAAACAAGGGGGCGCTCTCACAAGGGGTGCCCTCTTTTTTGTCTTCACCGCCGGACCAGGATTATCGATTGCCCTGGGCACCAGGTGGACAACGGAGACGGTCTAATGGCTTTTCATAATCTGCAGGAGAGGGTTCCAGTGACGGTGGAGATAACCAAACGAATTAAGAGGCTGCAACAGGGTCTCCAGGCCCGGGAAGCCGGCGCGGCCTTGATCATGGAGAAGGTGGACCTGTTTTACTTCTCAGGCACCATGCAACACGCCTATCTCTTTGTCCCCGCCGAAGGGACGCCGCTCCTCATGGTCAAGCGGGATGAAGTCCGGGCCAGGCGGGAATCTCCTTTGGACCGGATAGTCCGGGTCGGAGGGCTTAAGGACCTGCCGGTGTTGATCAATGATGAATTCGGGCGGATACCCCGGTCATTGGGTCTGGAATTGGATGTGCTGCCGGTCAACCAGTACGAGTTTCTGCAGAGCCTCTTCCCCGGCGTCCCGTTTTTTGATGCCTGGCCGGTGATTAGAGAGGTCAGAAAAATCAAATCGGCTCATGAACTGGCCGTCATGGTTCGCGCCGGACAGGTTGCGGCCCAGGTCTACCGCTCCATACCCGGACTACTGATCCCAGGCCGGACAGAGATGGATGTGGCGGCCGGCATGACCAGCCTGGCCATGTCGCTAGGTCAGCAGAACATGATCCGGGCTCGGGGATTCAACAACGAAATGCACACCTGGCACGTGGTCAGCGGGCGATGTGGGGCGGAAATCGGTGGGCTGGATGCGCCCTTTGCCGGATGCGGCTTGTCCCCGGCTTTTCCTGCCGGATCCAGTTTTAAGCCCATCGTCGAGGGAGAGGCGGTGTTGGTCGATTTCGGCATCTGCCTGGACGGGTACCAGGTGGACCAAACCCGCATGTTTGCCATCGGCTCACCTCCAGCTCAAATCCGGGACGCCTACCAGGCCTTGCAAGAGATTGAGGCGCTCCTCCTGGAGCGAGTCAAACCCGGCGCGGTTTGTGAGGACTTCTACCATTTTGGTCTAGATCTGGCGGCCGGGTTGGGGTACCGGGAGAACTTTTTGGGTGTGGACGGTTATCGGATCAAGTTTATCGGGCACGGCATCGGACTCGAAATCGGCGAGTTACCATTTCTGGCTCCAGGGCATAGGTATGTGCTGGAACCTGGGATGACTTTTGCCCTGGAACTGAAAATGGTCTTCCCCGAACATGGAGCGGTGGGTTTTGAAAACACTATTTTGGTCACTGAGACCGGCTGGGAAAAATTGACCGCGGCCGATGAGCGGTTTATTTGCGTCTAGAATTCCACGGCCGGACCAGTGCCGGATTGGCTGAGTAACTCACCGTTTTGTTTAGTGGTAGACTATTCCCCTTCTCCCGGATCTGTCAGAGCGTCAATTCTCTCGGCCAACCACTGGTTAATGGCCCTGGCTGTTTCCAGATCCATGACCAGGGACGCCTGAACGAGACGAACGGTATCTCCGCCGGGTTCCTCATCGTAATCGGTGACGTTTCCGCTCTCGTCAAAGGTATAGGCACTGGATTTCGGAAGGGGCTGTCTTTCGGAGTAAAAGTGCATGACTATCTCACCTCGTCCGGTTACTTCTCCCCAGGCGCCGTTAACGTAGCAGTCCCTAAGGTGATGCGGCGTCACGTAGGTGAACTTGACTTTTTCTTTGTTCCCGTTCATTGTTTCCCCTTTTTAAGTGGTTTTTGAGGTAGTCGCGAAACAGGATGGTTATTTTGAGATTAACACAAACAGAGTCAAGTAGCAATCTGGATTTATAGTGTCGGATTGAACATGGTCTGTTGTGGAGAGGACCGGCTGGTATGGAGAACTTAATGTCGGTCGATTGAACCCCTTATTCGGGCCGTGACCCGGTTTCTCTTTTTATGGAGCGCCTCCGCCACCTGATCCATCCGGCCAGGGCCAGGAACAAGACGAATAATCCGGCCCCGGAGATGATCAGGCCGACCTGGAAGGACCTGGGGGCATAGTAAAACTCCATCCGGTTCACTCCGGCCGGGACGAACACGGCCATAAAGGCGCCATTGGCCCGGTTGATCCGGGACTCCCGGCCATCCAACCGGACATGCCAGCCGGGAAGAAGTACCTCGCTGAGGACCAGGCAGCCGGGGGCCGTAGTGCGGACTTGTAACAGGAAACTGTTCTGCTTTTTCTCGACTACAACCACGGTCGGATTTTTAGCCGCCTCAAACTCGGCTGAGCTAAACCCCGCGTCTACCGGGGGCTCTAGGACTACCACCCGGTTGAGTTCATAACGATGGGTGTCGGCTAGCTCAAAAGCGCTCACCCCGGACGGAGCGGTCAAGACTTTTTCAGCCCAAAAGGCCCGCGGAAGGGCCTGCAGATTTTCATATACCTTGCCGTCAACCCCATCATAGGCCAGCCTAAATCGTTTTGACGAGAACTCCTCGGTGGTTACGTCCGGACCGACGGCGATATATTTAACATTTAAGAAATTTATCCAGGGCGAATCCACCGCGGCCGTTTCCGGTGTATGCACTGCCTGGTACCGGCCATTAACAGCCGCCAGCACCCGCTCATAGGCCGCCGGTTTCATCGGGTCCATGCTGATAATGCTATCATACCCGTAGACTTGCTCCGCACCCCGTCTGAGGCAACCTTTGTATCCGACCACCCTGAAACGGCCCGGCCGAGAAGTGATAAAATCGGTCATGGGGGTGGGTGGATAGATCAGCGCCCGATCCACGAAGGTATTGTAGTCCGAACCCCAGGTCACCACCTCCAGCAGAACCAGTCCGGCCGCGATCCAGGGTAGTCTGCGGCCCAGTCCAGGCCGGGCGCCGCCAGACGCGGTCAGCCAAACAGCCAAAACCAAGAAGACCAGGAAAATCGCCAAATGGGTCAGCCGGTAACGTAATTGGAGTTCGGTCAAACCATTTGAGGAAAAGAAGTGAAGGAGTCCGGCCACAATCACCAGCCCAATGGCCGTCAGAACCGGTGTCTTGATGGATTTTTCTTGCCCCGTCTGATAGTCGGCCGCGGCCAGGGCGGCCAGGATGGAGCAGCAGAAGGAGAAGACAAAGATCAGCCGGTGGTTGCCGGCTTCCTTAAACAAGGGTAAATGGGCCAGCAAATCAAACAAACCCGGCGTCCGCACCGCCACCAGGAAAGAAAACAAGGCCAGTAAGACCAGAAATCGCTTTAGTCCCCGGTGGGAGTGGTTTCGGATTAGAGCCAGGGCCGCTAAAATCAGCCCGATGATGGTCAGGTGGGTATTCTGTTCCGTATAGTTGCCGAAGCCCCAGTAATTTCTATGCACCGGATTCCCGTAGAAATCCGGAGTGATGAGCGTGCCGGAGATTTGCCGGAGGCAGACGCCGAAGTCCAGATGGTGAAACATGTTCTTACCGGTGGCCGCGATTTCTTGATACCGGGAGGTCAGAGGCAGGTATTCCATAAAAGGGTATAATTGAAACGCGGCCAAAGCCACCGCTATGAGTCCGGCGCTGCCGACCAGGGCGAATCGGCCGGCCAGGACCTGGTAACTGACGCCTCTCTGCCGTTCATTGAAGAGACGCCAGATGAAAAACGGCAGAGCGGCCAGGTACAAATGGAAGGATGACTCCGGGTGCCCCCCCAGAAACTGCAGGGTTGAAAATAAAGCCAGAGCCAGGGCCCAGCCTGGGCGCCCCCTGTCGGCCAGCCGGTCCAGACTGAGAAAAATCCAAGGCATCATGGCGGTGACGTTGACACTGGGATAGTTGGACAACCAGACGACATGCACACCGCAAAGGGCATACAGCAGCCCGCCCAGGAAGGCGCTGGCCGAAGGAAGCCGAAAGGCGCGCAACAAGGCATAGGTACCGACTGCGGCCACCAGTAGACGCAAGAAAGGGAACAGCGTGGAGGCCTGTTCGATGGGCATGATGAGCAGCAACAGGTTAACGGGATGGAGAGAGGCGGAGATCAGATTGGCCAAAAGCGGAGAGCCGCAGTAGGCCGCCGGATTCCATAAGGGCCAGGTGCCTTCATTGACCGCTTTGAGCCAGGACCGCCACCATGGGTAGACACTCTCCAGCGGATCGGTCAGGAGGGGATTATGGGGTGTGAGACCCGGATGTAAAGCCTTCCAGGGATAATTCTGAAACAAGATGTCGGCCGGGACCAAACACCGGTTAGAGACTATCGCCGGCCAAAACAAGATCATTAGGGCCAACCAGTAAAGGGCGACTGCGGCCCAAGGGGTCAGGTCCCCGCCTTCTTGTCTTCGGTGGGACCACCACAGACCCAGGCCCGCGGCCGTCCCAATCCAGATGATCACACGAAACGAGATGGCTAAGTCCCACGTCAAGCGGTCGGTCCTTCACTGAATATCATCTGAGTCCCAGGGTAAGGAACTGTCCTGCTGTGTTGGCTGAGAGCAACAAGTGGGACGTTCGATCCATCTTATTCCCGGTTAAGTCGAGACTGCCGACCACAGGTTAATGGTTTTGCCGAGTGCTGTAAGCCGACCATCGATGGCTTCCTGATGAGTCAAGCAGGCGGGGACTCTTGTTTTCAGGTCTGGGGTGGATGCTTTTCATAGTAGGCAAGTAATGTTTCACCATCTTTGAAGTCGGGGTTCAACCTGATGGCGTTTTTTAATACACGGCAAGCTTTTTCTTGATCACCCTTCTCATATAAGGCGCGGGCCAGGTTATAGAATAGATGTTCGTCACCCGAGTCGCATTTAAGGGCTTTGACATAGCTTTGAACAGAATCATCATACATTTTGTGATTCCGGAGTTGTATGCCATATTTGTTAAATACGTGTTTGTTCTCTATTTGATACAGGTCGTCAAAGTCGGACATTTTTTTTAGGATTTCAACCGCGCCCTGTTCATCGCCCAAGGCGGCCCGAGTCTGACTCTTGCCCAAATTAGCCCGCAGATTCCTTTGGTCCATCTTGAGGGCGCTGTCAAACTCGAATTCGGCGCTGTAATATTCTTGCTTTTCTAAATGTTGCTCCCCGACGGATAAATGACGGCTCAAATTCACATTTATCTCTTTGGCTTTTTCCTTAAAATAATTTTCCACACGAGCAAATCGTTTCTCGAATTCGTCTAAGGGTACCTTTTCAATGATTTTGGATGGCGTGTCTTTTATCAGGAGGCTTAAGACTACGACATCCTCTTCAGTTCCCATCAGTTGGTAAAATGTTTCCGATTTTTGAATCCGGGCCGTGCCGCCGGTCCCAATCTTCATTTCCTTGGCTTCCACATATACTTCGGGTTGTCCGGAACCGCCGGATGGTGGGGTTTGGTCGGCCATGGGAGCCTCCTTTTGACTTCTCCAACAAATATATAAGTGAGCAGCATTCAGCGCTCAGCAAGGGGAGTGGCAACCGCGAGTTAATCGTTTCAGCCCCCCCAGGGCAAACGCACGAAATATTCTTAAAACGGCCGATTCCAAGTAAGCCCCGCAGGGGCGAACTAGCTTAGCCCAGGGTGGAGCCCCAATGTTGTTAAATTAGTACAACGATGCCATGGGGGTACACCTGTAGGGGCGACGCATGCGTCGCCCCTACGGCACGCGTTGCCTCAATACCCAGGGCGTTGCCGCTGGGCTAACCTAGTTCGCCATTTCAGGGCTTTTGGGGCCTCCTCTTGATGTCAGACCTGGTCTAGTCCAGACCTAAAAATATTGCATTGTATCCTGGGTTTTGGTGGTTCTGAACTCTTCGGCCTCGGGGGGGCGGGTTACTTGCCTTTGACGAACCCAAAATAAATTAAGATGCCGCCCAAGATGGCCGAGCAACCGGCAAAGATGGCCACCTTGATTACATCAATTTCCTCTTCCCCTTTGGGGAGCGTATAATGAGCCAGCGGAATAAAGGCCACTACCACTACAATGAGGGCTGCGGCCGCATAGGCTTTGCGCCATAAGCTCAAGGCCAAAAGGACCACTATTGCCGCGATCACATAGGGGTTTTGAATGGTTTCCACCCAGTTCAGCTCACGCATTTGATGAATCAAAGCAAGGATGCGTTCCATGTTTTACCTCAAAGATATTAATAGATTAAGTTGGTTAACCAGGTTTACCCATCGGATGGCCCGGTCGATCGTGCCGGGGTCAGGCTTGGCCGGGCAACCAGGTGCCGATGCTAACTATTTTTCCTAACAAAAAATGGCCGTTGGGTCAACATTAAAACGATGACCTGTTGACCTTTTAGGCACTAGTCTGTTAAAGTCACTAGCCGGACGGTCAGGCTGCCTCTATTTTGTCGGCGAAAATCGTCCTATGATTGGCCCTTAGCGCTTGAAAATATATTTAGATACAGTAGGATAGCGGTTTCCGGCTGTCGCAACCGGTTACATTGTCCAGCCAACTGAAAGGTTTTCCTCCTTTTGCTGAGTTAAGACGACTTAAACACCAACTATCTGCTTTGGGATTGATGACAAAAAACATTGTCGAATATCTGAGAGTAGTTCACGTGAAGAATGACCTGAACCATTCCCCAAGTGAGGACAAAATGGGTAATATAATAATATCATTATGGCTTATTTTGCTGCTGGCCCCGATCCCGGTGATGGCCGGTCCGAATTATGTCATTGACGATTTTGAGGTGTCGGTCAAGACTGGGACAGGCGCCGATGCCAAAATTGTTGGTTACCTTAAATCCTATCAAGAGGTGGAGGCATTAGAGGAAGATGGAAGTTGGGCCAAGGTGAAGTATGGACCCAGAGAAGAGCAACAAGGCTGGATCCTAAAAAAGTTTCTGAGCCCCGACTTGCCTAAGATCTATCGCTACAAAAGCGTTAAAGACCGAAACACTAATTTGACCAACGAAGTAAATGTCCTGAAACAAGAAAACGCTAAATTAACTGATGAGATATCTAAGACTGAAAAAAATATCCAGGACCAGAGAAAAGAATTGGAGACCTTGAACCAAGGCATCCAAAAAATGGAACAGGTAAGATCAAGCTACGCCAAGTTAAGTCGGCAACAAAAAGAAATCGACAATGTCGTTAAGAACCAAGAGGCGGAGCTGGGCGCCATGCTTAATCAAAAAGAAAAGATAGATCTCGATAATCAACTCCATTGGCTGGTTTCCGTCGGTGGGGTGGCCCTGGCCGGCGCTCTGCTGGGTTTGGTTTTGTTTCGCAGGAAAGGCCGGGGCGGCGGTCTGTATTGATGGGGCTTGTTTGGAATTGGCTGTTTTAGAAGGTTTAGCTCGTTTGCCTTTCAATTAAGTCAATGATATTGATCAGTAACCGGCCAACGTGATAGGCGATTAAGGTAGAGAATATGAATTGGGAAACAAGGTATGCGGATAAAGTATCCACGGCAGAGAATGCTTTAAAAAAGATCAAGAACGGGGATAACTTATTTATTCATACCGGGTGTGCGGAACCTCAGACCCTGACCGGCTATTTGGAAAAAATCGGCCGCGATCTGGTAGATACCTGTGTCTATCATGTCGCCAACTTAGGGGATTCACCATATGCCCGAAAAGAATATGTAGAGTGCCTCCGGCTAAAGACTTTCTTTATTGGACCCCAGGCTCGGGAGGCGGTGGCGGAAGGACGGGCAGACTACATTCCAGTCCGGTCATCAGATGTCCCGGCTCTGTTCAAGCAAGGCATTATTCGACTCGACATGGCCCTGATTCAGGTTTCTCCACCGGACCACCATGGATTCTGTTCTCTGGGCATTTCAGTGGACGTATCTAAAGCGGCGGCAGAAAGCGCCAAGATCATTGTGGCCGAAGTGAATCCCAATATGCCGCGGACTCTGGGGGACAGCTTCCTTCACGTGGATCAGATCGATTTCCTGGTCAAGGGCAATGCCCCCCTGATTACCGTGGTGACCAAGGAACCGGATATCATTACCCAGCGGATTGGGCGTCATCTGAGCCAGTTGGTTAGGGATGGAGACACCATTGAAGTCGGCTACGGGACGGTGCCCAATGCGGCCCTGGCCTTTCTCCGGGACAAAAAAGACCTGGGGATTCATACCGAGTTCTTCACCACCGGCATTGCCGAGCTGGCTGAGGCCGGGGTGATCACCAACCGGAAGAAGACCTTACACCCAGGCAAAATGGTGGCTTGTATGTGCATGGGCGATGAATGGCTCTACAAGTTTGTGGACAATAACCCCATGCTGGAGTTCCTCCCCTCCGACTATGTCTGCGACCCCCATGTGATCAGCCTGAATGATAACATGGTGGCCATCAATTCTGCCTTGCAAGTCGACCTCACCGGCCAGGTGTGCGTTGACTCCATTGGTCACAAATTTTTTTCCGGTGTCGGCGGCACGCTGGACTTCACCGATGGCGGCAGCAAGTCCAAAAACGGGCGGGCCATTATCGCCCTGCCGTCCACGGCCAAGAACGGGACCGTATCCAGGATCGTGCCCAAACTGAAGGAGGGGAGCGGGGTGGCCGTGCCGCGCAGTGATATCCATTACGTGGTTACCGAATACGGCACAGCTTACTTATTCGGCCGGACTATCTTTGAGCGCTCGCTCCAGTTGATAAATATTGCCCATCCTCGTTTTAGACAACGATTAATGCTCGCAGCCAAGAAGCAGCATTATATTTTTGCAGATCAACTTCCCCCTTCTTCAGTCGATAATTATCCAGAGCAGTTGGAAATAATTCGGAGTTTTAAGAATGGGGTGCCCGTTTTTTTCCGACCGATTAAACCGGTGGATGAAACCATGCTTCGAGACCTTTTTTACACCATGTCTGACGAAGCCATCTATCTGCGGTACTTCCACGTGGTCAGGGAAGCCCCCCACAGCCGGATGCAACAACTGGTCAACATTGATTATCACCAGAAAATGACGATTGTCGGGATTACTGAATACCGGGGTTATCCGGAGATCATCGCCGTAGCCTTGTATCACCTTGACCTCGAGTCCAATGCGGCCGAGGTGTCATTCGCCATTCACGACACCTGGCATGGATTCGGGCTAGGCACCTTTCTGCTGAAATACCTGGCCACCATTGCTAAGGACAAAGGAATAGACACCCTGATCGCCGATGTGTTGGCTGAGAACACCAAGATGATGAAGGTGTTTCGAAAGGTTTTTCCTAACCTGACGCGGAATATTGAAAGCGGGATTTTCAGCCTGACCATGTCCCTAAAAGACGAATTTGAGGAAATCAGGCCGTAACATAGTTGCTGGTTGCTTGTTACTCGTTGCTTGTTACTTGTTTAGGGTTGTTTATAAGTTCCAGCGTAGTTAACAAATAACCAGTGACCGGCACCGAGTAACCGGCACCGAGCAACCAACCAACAGGAGAAAATCATGGAGTCAAAAACATTTTCCATCCCAAAAATTAACTGTGGCCATTGTGTGATGAATATCAAGCGGGAATTGAGTGAGATGCCTGGTGTGGCCAAGGTGGAGGGTGATCCTGGAACGAAAACCGTCACGGTGGAGTGGGATGCCCCGGCTTCTCTGGATAAGATCAAAGCTACTTTGAACGAGATCAATTTTCCAGTGGCTGAATGACAACTCCGGCGCAGGTCTCGCCTGCGTCGAAAACAGATCCGTTAGAATGAGATGGCGTTTTCCGGCATATCATACCAGTCCCACACCTCCCCAACGTTCCCACTCATATCATAAAGACCATAGCCAGTTGAAGGAAGATCGGCGCCCAGGTTAAACACCGTGATTGAACCTGGTTGTGTGGCAGGGGCGCGGCGTTGAGCAATCTAATGAAATCATCGAGGAGGTTCCGGGCTGTTTTATTTTTTTTTCGAGTAACCTTTTACCGTGAACCGGCGACTATACTATCAAGAGCAAGTAACCGGTCTTGATTTTGATCAAACGAGGTATTCAAGACCATGTTTTTAATTAACAGAAAGGAATGCAATTATGAAAAGGGCATTAATCGTTTTCTTCGTGCTGGTCTTTGTTATGGTTGGCGCAGTTTCCGGAGCCGTCGCCTTTGGCGGATTTCACCACAAGCATTCATGTGGAATTCTAAAATCGCTGACGAAACTCGATCTGACCGATGCTCAGAAAAAATCCATCGCAACCATCCTTAAATCCAATAAAGCTCAGAGCCAGACGTTGCGGGCCAACCTTAAAACGGCCAAACAGAATCTCCACACAGCGATGAGCACTCCCAACGCCGCCGAAGCAGCCATTCGAGCCGCTTATAAACCAGTGGCCGCGGCTGTTGAGGAAATGATCGTCAATCGGGCTCAGGTGAAGGCCCAGATCGCGAAGGTTCTGACTCCGGAACAACAAGCGCAATTGGATAAACACAAGCAGGATCGCCTGGCCAAGAAGAAGGATCACTCTAAAACAGGCAAGTCTCTGACCGATGAGTGGATCGAGAAATACAGTAAATAATCCACACTGAGGTGATCCTTAAGCCGCCACAGCCTGTTAAACGAGGCTATGACAACTTAATCTTTTGATCATCGTCCCTACCTCCCTGTTCTTTCTTGTCCCTGCACCACGGCTGACCAGGCCTTTCCACCGGTCTGGTCGGCCACTCAAAAATCATTCATGAGCATCCTGTTGGGGAATATATTAACCTGAGTTCGACGGGTTTCTTTAATTAAGTACCAGAAATATATCCGCAGATTTCGCCGATTAACGCAGATGAAAAAGACCCAAAGACCTATTTTGGCCCTAATCTGCGCAAACCGGGGCAATCTGCGGATTGAATCATGGTCCTTGATGATAATCGCTCAGCATACTTGTCGAACTCAGGTTATATTAGAATGGCTGATAACTTATACTCAGCCTTAGATGTCTGATAGTCCGGCTTCATCCGCCTTGGGGTGGATGCGAATAAAGGGTGTCATAACTAAGGCGATGGCGACCAATCCTCCGCACACGTAATAGAGGGCACGATATCCCTGGTGGTTCATGACATATGTGCCGACCACCGGACCTAGTAAAAAGCCGCCCTGGTACATCTCGAAAAGCAAATTGGTCAATAGAGGTCTGTGTCTGGAGGACGAGACGTCGAACATTAGGCCGTTTATCACCGGCATGGCCACCCCCCATCCCAAGCCCAGGAAAGCGCCCAGAATATACAGCCCCGCCGCAGTCGAGCAATTAGCCAAAGCCAGGTAGCCCAAGATCAGCCAGGCCGCAGATCCGGCCAACAAAATGACCTTACTGATTCTGTCAAACAACTTCCCGGCCACCAGGCGGACAAATATCTCGGTGAAGACTGAGGCGGTGAAAAACCAGCCGGTATCCATTACCCCAATTTTTTTAGCGTACCCATCAACGAGAAAGAAGACGGGCGCAAAAGCCGTCCAGACCAATAGACAAATCAGCAGCAACAGGATAACATTTCGATCTTTCAAGATATCCGCAATCTCCGGCCACCTTATCCGGTCCCTCCCCCGGCCTTTCCCCTCCATTGTCTTACCCCCGATCAGGGCCAACAAAGGAAAGGCCAGGACCAGCATTATAGCAGAGTAATCCAGCAAATAGAGAAAGCTGCCGGTAGACCTGGACACCAGCCCGGCCAGCGGAGGAATGATTCCGTACGGCACCAGAGTCAGCGCGGTGATGACCCCGAAAGCCTGGCCGCTCCTCTTCTCCGGGATATAACTAACAATCAAGGCGGTGGCGGCGGTGACCAAGACCGTATGGACGGCCCCGTGAAACACCCGAACCAGAGACATCGCCCACCAGTTGATGGCCAAATGGTACAGCAATAACGAGATGATGATCGAAATAACACCATAGGTCATCCATTTCTTGGCATTACCGGGATGAAACCACGGGCTGATCACCGGCCGGATGATCAGGGTGGCCAGGGCAAATAGACCGATTAACAGACCAAACCATTTGGGGGCGATGGGCAAGGTGGCCAGAAACCGTTCAAATCCATAAAATATTGCCATATTGCTGAAGGCTATAAAAATCACTCCATTCAGCGCTACAAATTCTTTGGTGATCAGTTTGTCCTCAGCCGGCATTATGGCCCCGTCCTGTATTTTTGGAGGTATCTTTCTGGTTCGGCCGCCTGGTTACTGCACTGCCGGTCGTGGTCTTTAACGAGCGTAGTTAATTAATCGCAACAGCAGGTTTCCGGCTACGGTGCGACGATAAGCTTCGCCGGCCCGAATATCGTCGATGGGCGAAACGGCTGTTTGCGCCAGAGCCGCGGCCTTGGTCAGGGTATCCCGGGAGATAATCCGGCCCTCCAGGGCGCTCTCCACCTCCACCGACCTGATCACTGTCGGCCCGACACTACCCCAGGCCAGCCGGGCCTTTTCAATCCGACCGGAATCGGACACCTGGAGGACAGCCGCCAGACTGACTATGGCGATGGCCAGGGCCTTTCTTTGGCCTACCTTCTCGAAGTGATGCACATTATAATCAGCCGATTTTCTCAGCCGGACGCCGGTCAACAATTGGCCCGGTCCCAGACTTGTCTTTCCCGGTCCCAGGATGAATTGGCTCAGAGGCAATCGTTTTGCGCCGTCCCCCCATCGCACTTCCACCTCCGCGTCCAGGACATAGAGCGGCGGTAAGGTATCCCCGGCCGGAGAGGCCGTCACCAGGTTACCGCCAATCGTCCCCATGTTGCGGATGGGTGGGGAGCCCAGGACGTTCAGGGCCTGGATCAAAATGGGAAAATGCTCCTGGATGACGGGATCGGCCAGTAAGGTGCGATGGGTCGTCGCAGCCCCGATGTAGACTTCATCCCCCTGATCCCGGACGCCTTTTAACTCTTGAATCCGCTCCAGGCAGATCAGCCCGGACGCGGTGATCAATCCCGCCCGCAGCTTGACCAGCACATCCGTCCCCCCGGCATAGATAGCGGCCTCGGGCCGGCGATGGAGCAGGTCCCACAATTCATCCAACGTCCGAGGCAAGAATACCTCTCGCATGGCTTAGCCTTTCTCTCGGTGGACAGCCATCTCCACCGCATCGACAATCTTCTGGTATCCGGTGCAGCGGCACAAGTTGCCACTCAATCCCTCTCTTATCTCCGCGCGGGAAGGGTCAGGCCGGTGCCCCAACAAATCAACTGCAGCCAGGACCATTCCGGGAGTACAGAAGCCGCATTGCACCGCCCCAGCCTGGACAAAAGCCTCCTGGACCGGATGCCGCCCCTCGTTACCGGCCAACCCCTCGATCGTCGTTACTTCCCGGCCCTGGAGTTGGGCGGCCAGCATCAAGCAAGACAAGCGACTTTGGCCATCCACCAGGATAGTGCAAGCACCGCATTCGCCTGAGCCGCACGACTCTTTGGTCCCGGTCAGATCGAGTTCTTCCCGCAACAGATCCACCACCCGGATATCGGACGGGACCGTCAGCTCGATTTCTCGACCATTTAAAATGAAATTAATCTTCAACGGTTACCCCCGTAGACAGAAATGAATCCGCAGATTTCGCAGATGAACGCAGATGAAGGAGGTACATAGGCACCTGCGATCATAATTTTTTTTAATCGGCGTAAATCGGCGCAATCTGCGGATTAAATCATGGCCCTTGCCACTAATCGCTTAGCGGATTCATCGAACTCAGGTTGAATTAAGACGCGGTCATGAGCTGGAGAACCCGTTCTGAGGTGAGCGGAAAACTATAGCATCGCCCGCCGCAGGCCGCGGCCACCGCATTGGCTACCGCCGGAAGCGGACCATTCATGGCCACCTCGCCCACCCCTTTCAGTCCGAAAGGACCGGTCGGCTCGTTGATCTCCACCGGGATGGATAACATATCCGGGACATCCATGGCCGTCGGGATGATATAAGTCGCCAGGTCGGACGTCTGAATTAAACCGTCCGTCACCCGGAAGTCCTCACTCAGGGCATAGCCCAGGCCCTGGACGATCCCCCCGTGGATCTGCTGTTCGTAGGTCTGAGGGTTGAGCACCCGGCCGCTGTCGGTGATGGCCAGGTATCCTTTGACCTCCACCGCCCCGGTCAATTCGTCTACTTCGACCATGGCCAGGTGGGCCCCATAGGAGAAGATGCAATGGGGTAGGCCGTGCAGTCTGACCTGATCGTCTTTTGCCGGCCTCTCTTGGGCCACCGGGGCCCGGAAACGATAAACCGCGATGCGCTCAGCGTCGGTCAACCATTTGGCCAGCACGGCCAGGGGGATTTCTTGCCCTGTGGTCACCCGCCTGACCAATCCCGAGACCAGAACCAGTTCGTCGGGTCCGGCGGCCATGAGTAAGTCGGCTGATCGTTGCAGAATTCTTTCCTTTAGCGCCTGGGCGGCTCCAATCAGGGCATTACCGAAAGTGTAGGTACACCGGCTGGCCGAGGCTGACCCGGAAGGCAATGTCCGGTCGGTATCGGGCAGGATCAGCTCCATTTGGGCCGGGGTCTGGCTCAGGATGCTGCCGGCGATCTGGAGGTTGGTGGCGGCATTGCCTTGACCCATATCCACGACCCCGGAATAGACCCGGATTTTTCCTTCCAGGGTGAGTTCCACCTTGGCATTGGCCACGTCGGGTACAAAAGGACCATAACCCACGGCTTGCATCACCGCGGCCAGGCCCACCCCCCGGCGTTTTAACAGCCCGGCGGCCCGAATCCAGGTCTGCCGTTCTTGCCAGCGCGGATGTGCGGCCATTTTCTCCAGGCACTCGCTTAATCCGGCAGAACCGGTCAGAGTTACGCCGACACAATTTTTGTCCCCGCGGCGGACCGCGTTCTTTAACCGGATTTGCACCGGATCCAGGTCAAGTTTGGCCGCCAGCAGGTCCATCATCTGTTCCATGGCCGCCGTCACCTGGGCCACCCCAAAACCCCGAAAAGCTCCGCCAATGGGGTTGTTCGTATAAACAGCCCAGCCCCTCAACCAGGCGTGGGGAATCCGGTACGGACCGCCGCTATGTTCCACGGCCTGAGTCATAACCGCCCCGCCCAAATGATCATAGGGCCCGGTGTCAAGGTAGAGCCGGACCTCGACGGCGTGCAGGGTCCCGTCGGCTTTTGCCCCTAACCGATAGTACATCCGGGCTGGGTGACGCTTTGTCCCGGCCGAGAAGCTCTCCTCCCGGTCCCACCACATCTTGACCGGTCGGCCTTGGGAGTGTAAGGCGGCCAGTCCCAGCAAACTCTGGACGGTAATCCCATCCTTGCCGCCAAAAGCGCCGCCGGCATAGGGGGCGATAACTCGGATGCCGGTATGGTCTCGGCCCAACACCTGGGCCACCTCGGTGCGGTCTCGAAAAGGCGTCTGGGTGGAGGCCACAATTACGATCTTCCCGTTCGATTCGACTTTGGCCCATCCTGATTCCGTTTCAAGGAAGCAGTGTTCCTGGTGCGGGGTCTCAAAACAGGCTTCGATCACGGCGGCGCATTCTTCCCAGACTGACTCGGTCTCTCCGGTCTTGACTTCCGCTTTGAGCAGAAGATTGCCTTCCGGATTATCCTCGTGGACCAGAGGTGCGCCTTCAGCCAGAGCCTGCTCCGGATCAAACACACCGGGGAGGGGTTCAAGCTCACACCTGATGCTATTCAGGGCCGCGGCCAATGCCGGTTTGGATTCGGCCAGCACCAGGGCCAGGGCGTCACCGGCATGGCGGACTTTGTCGTCGACCAAGACCGGCTGGTCCTTGCGGACGACTCCCTGCCGGTTCTCCCCTGGGATATCCAGATGGGTTAACACGGCGATCACTCCGGGGACCTGCCGGGCCTGGTCGACATCCAATGATTTTAGCCGGGCGTGAGGAATCCCGGCGCGTTTCACTCCGGCCCAAACAAGATCTTGGCCATAATAGTCGGCCGCGAATTTTTCCTCCCCGCTCACCTTGGTTAAGGCATCAGTCCGAGGAAAAACAACCCCGATTTGTGGAATCCGGCCATCAGGCATGAATCCGCTCCTTCTATCCAACCGGCCCGGTTATTCTGAAAACCGAACTCATTCAATCATTCCCGGAAGAATCAATCCCATTCGCCCGGCCGCATCATCAAGCCGGATCTCCAGTTGATAAGAGTTATTAGAATAAACGAAGAAACATTGCAAGCAGAATTGCCGCAATTAGTTCAGGTTCGTCCACATATCCCGGCGCCACGAAATCCCTTGCCCCAACCTCTGAAAAAATGCTTGACATCATCCAGACGTTGGGGTATACGCAATTCCAGGCCGAGGTAGCTCAGTCGGTAGAGCAGGGGACTGAAAATCCCCGTGTCGGCGGTTCAATTCCGTCCCTCGGCACCACAGAAAACAAGGACTTAGGTGAAAGCCTCAAGTCCTTTTTTCTTTTTCTGCTACCGTTTTGCTACCGGTAGCTCCAAAAACTGTTTTTTCAAGCCGTAAAGCTGCTTCTTGATTTGTGGGCTTCATCAGGTGGGCATAAACGTTGAGGGTTACCGTCGGGCTGGCGTGTCCCAACTGAGATTGAATATACTTAATGTTTTCCCCTTGCTCAATGAGGATGCTGGCGTAGGTGTGCCGAAGGTCGTGAAACCTGATCTGGGGGATTCCAGCCTTCTGTAGGGCCGGTACAAAATGACGGGCAAGCACATTTCCATGATCAAGGGGTTGACCATTTGCGTTAGGGAACATTAAATCAAGCTCGTTCGGCGGGCAGGCCATCCGCCACCGCCTCAACGCTCCCATCATGGTCGGGCCTAAATCTATCTTCCGGTTTGACGTGGCTGATTTTGGTTTGTACCAGGTGCCGGAATTAAAAGTTCTCTGAATGTGAATTTGATTGTTTTCATAGTCCACGTCCGACCATTTCAGGCCGAAAAGCTCACCTTGCCTGGCCCCGCTCATTATCGCCAGCAAGAACAAGGCTTGGTACTTCTGCCCGGTCACCTGTTCCAGCAAGGCCGTTATCTCTGCCGGGCTAAGAACCTTGATGTGTTGCGCTTCTACGCCACCCTTCCCCCTGGGGCGCTCAGCGTCCCGGACCGGGTTATGATCAATGTACTTGTGCCGGACCGCATAGTTCATGATCTGATTGAACGTGACAATCAGCTTCCGCAAGGTGGTTATATTCATGGAATCATTTTGCCTGGCGATGATGAACTTCTCAGCCGTGGCCGTGGTGATCCTATTTATCTTCAGATCAAGAAGTTCCGTGAAATGAGATTTAACATACCCTTCGTATTTGCTCCAGGTTGACCCACGAACATTCGGCTTCTTGTATTCAAGCCAGTCTGCCGCCACCTCTCTAAAGTAGGGCGTTTTTACTTCAGTAAAATAGAATCCCTTGGCCACAGCTTCCTCAATCGCCCGGAGTTCTTCCTTCGCCCGGCCCTTGGTGCAGTCCTTGGGCATCGTCTTCCAGTGTCGCTCCCCGTGCTGGTCATAGAAGTCGATGACCCACCGGTCACGTCGCTTTACTAAACACGCCATAACGCCTCCTCACACTCACACCTGTGTCGATATCTTTGCCTGCCGATAGCCAGCGCCTACGTCTTTCTCTGCCGACCTACTGCCTTGCCTACTGCCTACCGAGGTAGACCTTACCCTATGGCCACCGTCCAGTCAACCGCTTAGGTCGTGGCCT
>JADFYN010000359.1 GCA_015233055.1 Deltaproteobacteria bacterium | reverse complement strand
CGGCGGGGCTTCGACGCCGCGGATTACTCCGGACACCGCCCGCTCCGCTACCTGCTGAACGAGCAATTAGCAGGATAACCACTTTCAGGTTACAAGAACAACCAGGCTTCGCCTGGCGCACCAGATTAAATGATCGGGTGTGCTACGGAAGTCCATATTAGCGATGAACTAAGCATGGTGATGCGTCTTTGGGTCGGCAGAGTAGTTGCCGGATTGTGATCGTGGGATTTGTCTGAATTTGGTGTGCGTCTACCCAGGGTGGCGTTTCACTGTCGCTGGGCTAGATTGGGTAACCCCTCCGGGGTATTTAGACGGGCCTTGGTTAATGGTGAGTTAGCCCCGGCAATGGACCGTCAAGGCAAATCACCTTTTCGTTGGCGTCAACCATATTATGTCAACCGCCGTTTGTCATTTGAGTCAACCATTTGAGTCAACCATATTATGTAAACTTCCGAAGGAAGTTTACATAATATATCTTATCGGACGTTGGATATGATCGTTAAATTCCTCGGCACAGGCTCAGCCTGGCAAATCCCCGAATACTCCTGTCACTGTCGCATATGCCAAACCATGCGTCAACTCGGCGAGCTGCGCACTAGAACAGCCATCTTCGTCCAAACCGGCCAGGAGAATATCCTCATCGACTGCGGACCGGACATCAAATGGCAAATGAATACTTGCCACATTCCCCGGCCTGATGCGGTCCTGATAACCCATGAGCATGGAGACCATTACTTAGGTCTGGACGATTTACTGTCTTTCCGCCGGTCGGTCAACGCGGCTGTATGGACGCCGATTCCGGTTTATGCCTCGGCCGAAACCTTTAAACAGATTGATCTGCGCTTCGGCTATCTATTCCCCGACACCTTGGAAAAACGGTTGGTTGAGCCTGGTGCCGGGCTCTTGGGGCTGAAAACGTCGGTCGTCCCCATCAGGACCTTTCATGGACAAACGGCGACCGGCTCCCTGGGATACGTACTCACGGAGGTCGGGCCCCAAGGCCGGATCTTCCGTCTGGCCTATACCTCAGATTTTTCCAAGATTACTGGTCAAACAGAATTCCTGAGCCAGATCGACTTGTTCATCATCCAAAGCAACTGGTTACATGAACCTTTGGAAAATCGGCCTAATCACATGAGTTTGCAGAACGCTTTGGAATATATCAAAGAATGGCGGCCCAAACGAGTGTATCTGATCCATATTTCAGATCAGGACCGGGTCACGGGTGATCCGTGGAACGAACTCCCCAAGAAATACCCGGCTAAGGCCCCGTTGGCTCATCCGGTGACGGGGCGGCCCTACCCTGTCCCCACTTGCCAGGTGGAATGGCAGAGCCTGGCAGACCAAATTTCGCAGGATTTTAATTTAGGTATCCCGGTTACCGTGACCTATGACGGCCTGACGGTTGATTCGAATACAATTTGATATTCGGGGGAAGATTTTGGCGGGGGCCCCTCGCAGGTTTTAAGAAAAAGATTTGGGGATACCTTTGATGCTACGCTTGAGACATCCCCTTGAGGCATCCCGATGCCCTGTCCGAAGAGACTCCAATCCCAATTTTTTTCTTAAGGTCTGTATCCACACACGCCCGGTTTCAGGGTTTTGGAGGCGGGGGAAGAATCTTTTTAAAATTCTCAAACATTAGGGGTCCAGCCAGAATCCGAACGATCTGCAGACCTCTGGCCTTCAAAATACCTTCCTTGTCCGGGGTCAGCATATGGAGAACGATCCGGTCACCTTTGGCCAGTCCTCCCTTGACTATTTCTTCGGCCAGGTCAACCCCCGACTTCCCGCCAATTTTATCGCCAATATAGATAATTGAATAGGCCGTATATTCATCCTGCGACGCCTTAAGCTCGGCCACGGCCTTGGCAATATCGTCCTTGATCAAGATATTGGATGCTTTGAATCTTTGTTCTTTAAGGAACTTAAGTAGGGTGATCTGATTGTTGTTGTTGGTTTCCAGAACCAGCACCCGTTCGGCATCACGCATCGGCATAGTCGATATATCCATGCCGCAACGTTTGCATTTCCCGGTTTTCCCCATGATACGATTGGCTACTTTGCACTTGGGGCAAAGGACCTCATTAATTTCGAATCCCACGTCACCCTCCGAGACCACAAGAGAACAACTGATATTCCAGTTGATCACCGATTCATTAATTACATCCTTAAAATAATACCTAACACCTAACAAACTAATTTGTTTATTATTTCAGGTCGCCGGGATCGAAAGCCGGGCTGCCTGAAACCTCAGCTATGACCTTTTCGGCATCAGGGGCGTTATAAACCACGA
This sequence comes from Deltaproteobacteria bacterium, assembly GCA_015233055.1. GTDB lineage: Bacteria > Desulfobacterota > JADFXK01 > JADFXK01 > JADFXK01 > JADFXK01. Next base: position 1,215 of record JADFYN010000359.1, on the reverse strand, counting down.
TATTTCTAAGGTGGGTAAAACTGTCCATGTCAATCTCGATAAAGTCCACACCGAGCCCATCCGTATCCGACCTGGCGACTCTCCCTTTCATGTGCAAAGCCAATGGCTGGGCACCACCAATCAGATTTATGGCCACCTGGCAATCAGTACCTATGGGCCAACCCGCGTCTGTGCCAACATAGACACCCTTCATGCTGATATCTCTGGTTTCCAAATCGACCAGGGCTTTGGTTCCAGCGGTTAAGTCGCATTTGGTGTGAAAAGATACTCGGGAGCGTTTTCTTTTGTTATCCATAAAAGATTATCCTCCATTTGGTCTACCTATGTTGCCGTGGGGCGCTGTTAACCCAGTGCGCCACCCGCAGTAAGTTTTTCTGAGCCCAAAGCAGGGGTTAAGACCGGCAGGCAGGTGGATGTTGCGGTCGCCGTCTGTTGGCCGTAAATACCGGACTCAGCCCAGGTGCATCCCTTTGAATTCCGCCAAAAAAATGTCATAGCTTTGTTGCCCGTACAAACAGAGCACCACTCTTTTAAGTGAGCCATGCGAGTGCCGCAAATATTCTGAGATCGTAGACAACATAATTTTGGCACACCGGTCTACCGGAAAACCGAAAATCCCGGTGCTTATGGCCGGAAAGGCTATGCTGGTCAATTCATTCTCTTCAGCCCTTTTCAGGCTATTCAAAGTGGCGTTGATCAGCTTTTCGTCCTCATTCCCTTCACCCATTTGCGGTCCCACAGCGTGGATGACGTGCCCGGCTTTTAGATTTCCGCCGCTGGTAATGACCGCGCCGCCGACATAGGTGCCCCCGATGCGGTTACATTCCTCTTGGATCGTCGGGCCTCCTTTGGATCGAATGGCTCCGGCCACGCCTGCCCCTAAGATTAAAGATGAATTGGCCGCATTAACAATCGCGTCCGTGTCCATCTCCGTAATATCACCTTGGACCAGTTCTATAATTCGACCGTTACTCTCTGTCTTCATTGCGCTTCTCCTTCCTCTTCGCAAGTCAACTTCGTCCTGCCTGTATCAATTAGGTAGTTATTGCCTTTGATGAGATACACGGAGAAAGTCATCATTCCCGGGCAGGCGCAATAGGAAGATCTTGCCTAGTCCTGCGAAATCAGAGCCGAGCCTGGGCCACCGAACGGCCTTCAAACCACCGGGGAACAGCCTGGGTGTTGGGTCATAAGCATTTAATAATCATCTAGTTA
>JADFYN010000358.1 GCA_015233055.1 Deltaproteobacteria bacterium | reverse complement strand
GTCGAACACGGCGCGGTAGAGGTCGCGGGTAAGGGGCTGGTCAAGCAAAGCCATGAGCTTTTGCTTGGCCGCCGCGTTCTTGTCGGCCTCGGCAAGACCCGCCGCACCGACCAACACCTTGCGGCGGGTGTCGTCTTTCCGTGAGCGCTGTTTCTGCCGAGCACTGATGGCCTGCATCTGCGCCTCCAAGGCGCGCTTGCGGGCTTGCAGTTCAGCCAGTCGCTCGGCCTCGGTTTTGCGCGCCATGCCTTTTCCCCTTTGTGACTTGCCCGCCCCGGCAAAGGGGCCGTGGTCATTGCGCAGCAATGATTAACCGCGCACTCACCTTGTTCGTGTTGTTTCTCTACCACCATCGAGCTATCTTCACAACTGCGAGTGATGCGAGGGTCTGATACGGTGGCGATCTATCGGTGTGAGGCAAAGGCGATCAGTCGGGGGCAAGGGCGGTCATGTGTCGCCGCCGCCGCCTATCGCCATGCCGAACGCCTCCGCGATGAACGCCAGCAGATGACGCATAGCTACGAGCGCAAGGAAGGCGTCACCCATTCGGAAATCATCGCACCTGATGGCGCACCGGAATGGGCTCGCAACCGTGAGCAACTGTGGAACCACATTGACGAAGCCGAGAAGCGCAAGGATGCGATGACGGCACGGGAGGTTCTGGTTGCCCTGCCTCGGGAATTGAACCACGAACAGCGTGTTGAGGCTGTGCGGGCGTTCTGCCGGGAAGAGTTCACCAGTCGGGGCATCGTCGCCGATGTCGCCATCCACGAACCGGACGCCCGCGACGGTGAAAAGCAGCCGCACGCCCACATCATGGTTTCCGACCGGGCGCTTGACGCCAGCCAGCCGACCGGGCTGGCGGCGAAGAAGGATCGCACGCTGTCCCAGGCCGAAGGAATCGAGGCACTACGGGAGCGCTGGGGCCACCACTGCAACAGGGCGTTGGAGCGTGCCCACGTCCCGGAGCGGGTTGACCACCGCTCGCTTGCCGATCAGCGGCAGGCGGTGCTGGTGGTCGCAGCCGACAACACCCGGTCCCAGGCCGAACGGCGGAAGGCGACGGAACAGGCGTTCGTGCTGAACCGACCGCCAGAGCCGAAAATCGGTCCCGTCGCCATGCAGATGGACCGGGAAGGCAACGGCGATAAGGCCCACGCCCTGCGCGATGCCATGGCCGTCCGCGAGGATCGGACCATGCTGGCGCGGGTGGTCGAAAGCTGGCACCAGGTGCGCCAGCAGATGACCGAGCTACGCCAGGTCATCGAAGCCAAGGCCCGCGACCTGGTGGGCAAGGTGCTGCCGGATCGGCGTGACGAGCTGATGGCCGCCGCCAACAGCCCGGAGACGGCGAAAGCCGCCGATCTCCTCGGCCAGCAGCAGGCCGAACGCATTCTCCAGCAGCGCGCCGCCGACCGGGCGGCGGCCGAGCAGCGGGCCAGGATCGAGGCCCAGCGCAAGCAGCAGGAACAGCAGCGCCAGCAAGAGACACAGCGCCAGCGCAGCGGGCCGAAGCCCGGCCGCGACGGCCCCAGCTTCGGGAGGTAGGGGACATGAGCAGCGGCAACGCCATCGTCGACGCGCTGGATGGCCTCTCGGCCGAGGTAGCCAAGTGCACGGCCGCCGTGAAGTCGGCCGATCCCACGGCCCTCAAGACGGCCGTGCAGACGGCCGCCAGCATCGCCGCCGGCGAGGTCCGGCAGGCGCTGACGGCCAATCGGGAGGCCGCGGCCGACGTGCTGGCGGCGGCGCAACAGGCTCGGCAAGCCGCTACGGCGGCCGCAGAGGCGGGGGAAGCCCTCGGCGGCATGGGATGGAAGCTCATGGCGTTCCTGGCCCTCCTGCTCGTCCTGGTGGGCTTCTGCCTGGGTGTCGTGGGCAGTGTCCGCATGTTCCCGGCCAGCCTCATGGCGACTCGGCCGGGCTGCACCATCGTCGGCGGGCAGTTCATCCAGGCCGTCCAGGGGCGGAATCCGGATGGCTGCTGGGTCGCCCCGTAGGGGGAGGTGAGGGGGTGCCCCCCTCACGCCTACACGGCGGTCGTGCAGATCGGCGCGCGGGGTGCTGCTCAGCACCAAGCCCAACCCAGGAAAGAGCGGGGGCGAAGCCCTCGCCCTGCCGAGCAATCGTTGCATCAACCGCCCGTGCCGGCGCAGTCGGCCGGGAGGCCGTTCTGCCGCCGATCGACACGACGGCCGCGCCCTGATTGGGGCGCGGAAGTGCCGCGACCAGCGGCACACCGATGTACCCAATGCCGCAGTTTTCCACAGGTTGGGGGGGGGACAAGGAGGGGGGAACGGGACCACCCCCCCCCTCCGCTTGCTATGTGGGTGAGCCACGTCGGGGGGGGGTTCCGTTCTCTATGAGAGATTCTGTCGGGACGGCTCGGCCGGAAAGGCGCGGAACGGCAGGATTCCTCGCTTGCATTAGGTCCCAGAATCCGGGACTATCTAGTCCCAGAATCCGGGACCTAATCGGGGGATTTCCACATGGGGGATTTGCGGCGTTTCATCCCCAGGGATGAGCAAATCGCCAAGGCGAAGGCGGAAGAGTTCCGCCAATATGTCATGGCGTTTGACGGTCTATCGGACAGCCTCCGAGAGGCTGTCCTAGTCGATGTTGCCCGCCACGAGAACGGCGGAAAGTTGATGGAGTGGAGGTTCGTAATGCTGTCGCCCGCGCAATGCCTCGCCGTCTGGGATGCAATTCGCGCGCTGCCAAGTGAAGACCGCCCGCAGCAGGTGCGCCACTTGTTCGACTTGGTGATTACGCATATCGAGGTGAATACCGGCCTAGTGACGCTCACCCGCGAGGAGTTGGCCAAGCTGATCGGCACTGAACCGAAGCACATCAGCACCATGATGGGCACCCTGGAAGACTTGGGCGTCATCAGTCGCGAGAGGGTGAAGGTGGCCGGGATGCGCGGTGCCGGTGTCGCCCGCTACCGGGTCAACGCCCACGTCGCCTGGAATGGCAAGCTGGAGATCCGTGCCGAGAAGGCCAAGCAGGAGCCGCTGCCGTTCGGCGTCGTCCAGGGAGGGAAGGCATGACCAATGTTGACGTCCAGCTTCTCGGCGAACAGATGAAGCGGATGCAGGCTGAACTCCGCGATCTCCGTGGCGTTCGCACCGACGTTGCCCATCTGCGAGCGGAAATCAGCGACCGCCATGAGGGGCTGAGCGAGCGGATCGACAACCTCGAACGGGCCATAGATGCTCGCTTTGAGCAAATGCACCAGACGATGGCGATGAACCTCGCCGTGGTGCTGGACGCGATCAAGGGCCGCTAAGGCACTTTTGCCGGTTCGGCCTTCGCCTTCGGGGCGAGGTCGAACACCGCGCGATCGATGTCGCGGGTAAGGTGCTGGTCAAGCAAAGCCATGAGCTTTTGCTTGGCCGCCGCGTTCTTGTCGGCCTCGGCAAGAACCGCCGCACCGACCAACACCTTGCGGCGGGGGGCGTCTTTCCGTGAGCGCTGGTTCTGCCGAGCACTGATGGCCTGCACCTGCGCCTCCAAGGCGCGCTTGC
>JADFYN010000357.1:3035-3550 GCA_015233055.1 Deltaproteobacteria bacterium | reverse complement strand
GCTTCAAAGCTGATCGGATCTATCAGGTTTCCTCTGAAGAACGGCCAATCCCGGCATGGCTGGGGTTTAACCGGATGAATGCCGCACACCTGTCGGTTAAACAGACACAGACCGTCGGCCCCGGTTTTAATGTAAAACCGACCATGCCGGGCGATCAGGCACGTTTCCTGGAATTTCTCGACGGACATACCGAGGAACTCCGCGACGCCGGTCAGTTCCGATGTCTCAAAATAGACTCCGCCTTCGCCGCGGCAACACTCACCGCATTGAAGGCAATTGAATATCTGGTCCTTTTTTGTCATAATCTCTGCTTTGCCATAGGGTAAGGAAAACCTTGCAATAAAATTGTGTAATCTTAGCTCTCTTGGACTGATCAGGTCAAGAAAAAAATCGGCCGGGTCGGGCGTACCGGAAATTCCGGGATTCCCGGACCGATGATTACCATTGTGATCTCATCGGATGATGTCATTTTCAACTGAACGAGAAATCTTAACCCGTGTTTGCCCTATGCTTTC
>JADFYN010000357.1:0-2965 GCA_015233055.1 Deltaproteobacteria bacterium | reverse complement strand
GGTATAGGACAAGACAATAGTTATTGACCGACCCGAGGATGAAATTAGACTTATTTTAAGATATACAAGATAGGAGACGGGCTGATGGCCCTGATCAACACCAACGACAAAGAGATCATATCCAAAATCGTCTACTGCGGACCCGGATTTTCCGGGAAGACGACAAATTTGGTCTATATTCATGATTCATTATCAGATAAAGTCCAACCAGAACTGGTCTCCATCAAGACCGAGGGAGATCGAACCATTTTCTTTGATTTCCTGCCCATTGAAATGGGCATGAGCAACGACTTTAGAATTCGGCTTCAACTCTACACCGTACCGGGACAAATCAAATATACCTCGACCCGAAAGGTTTTGCTTCAGGGCGTGGATGGGTTGGTCTTTGTAGCCGATTCTCAAGCCTCTCAAAGGAATAGTAATGTGAAAAGTCTTTTTGAGCTGCAGGAGAATCTGGCCGAAAAACATCAGGACATCGCCGAGATCCCCTTGGTGATGCAATACAATAAACGAGATCTGGCCGACCAGGGAATCAAAATTATGCCGGTTGAGATCATGGATGCCGATTTAAACGCTCACATCGGCGCCCCATCTTTCGAATCCATCGCCACCACCGGCTGGGGAGTATTAGAAACCCTCAAAGAAATTACCCTGCTGACGGTTTCCGGCCTGATGAAAAAGATTCAGGTGTAATCACCCCATCACCTGACTCAGGATGGTTGCCCCGGACACAATTTGATAACTTATGGTTGTCTATAATTAGGATAACTCTTCATCTGACAAAGTTTTGGTTCCCTAAATGTTAACCATCAGACACCTCCAATTCGGCTATGGCCTGGTCCTGGCCCCCATGGCCGGATTCACCGATCTTCCAGTCAGGCTGTTGGCTAAAAAACTAGGAGCGGATTTGGTCTGTTCCGAAATGGTTAGTTCCCACGGCCTGGTCCAAGGCGCCCATCGCACTCTGGACATGCTCCATAGCGACCAGGCGGAATGGCCGTTGTCTGTTCAGATTTTCGGGTCGATCCCCCAGGTCATGGCTCAGGCGGCCGAGATTGCCGGCAACATGGGTGCGGCCATCATCGACATAAACATGGGTTGCCCGGTAAAAAAAATCCTCCGGAGCGGCTCCGGGGCCGCTTTACTGGCTGATCAAAATAAAATCGCTCTACTCTTAGCCGAAGTCCGAAAAGCCACTGACCGGCCGTTGACGGTCAAGATCCGCTCCGGGATTGACGCGGCCCATCTCAATTTCCTTGACGTGGGTAAGATCGCTGAAGATGCCGGCGTGGATGCCTTGACCTTGCATCCCCGGCACGTCCGACAAGGTTTTGGGGGTCTGGCGGATTGGAGTCTGATCAAAGCCCTAAAACAGGCTGTGTCTATTCCGGTAATCGGCAATGGTGATATCATCTCCGCCGAAACAGCCATGCGAATGGTGGCGGAAACCGGCTGCGACGGAGTTATGATCGGACGGGCGGCTTTAGGTAATCCATGGTTATTCCGGAATATCAAAGAAGTCTTCGCCGGGCGGCCAATTACCTCGCCGGACATGTCGGACATAAAAGATGTTATGTTGGCCCATCTTAACTGGGCCGAACAAGCCTGGGGACCAAAAACCGCCGGCCTCAAAATGAGAAGTTTTTTATGTAATTACGTCAGAGGAATACCAGGAAGTTCCGGATTTCGAAAAACCATTCAGAAAACCGAAACTCCAGCCGCGGCCAGGGACATCATTCAGAAATACTTTGATCAGGTTTCAGATAATGGTGGAGGGGGTAACCCCCACCAAAATGTTATTGACACCTAACCCGAAACACGCAACCCAATGTCATTAACTTAAGAAAAAGTCTTTCGTTGATCTCGACTTTGGCCATTTCATGTGCTGTGACAGACTTGATCCAGAATGGATTGGAGGAATTCGTCCCGCAATTGGCTAGAATCATGTCGCCGAGATGAGTTCACCAAATACCTGGAGCACCAAATGTGCCTTCTGACCAAGGCAATAACATCGGAGAAGGTTGCCTCAGTCTTTTGATACCACGCCGCGGTTAGGATGGGCATGGTGGCGTCTTTCATTATCTTAAGGGCCATCACCACTACGAGAGAAAACGTAGCGAAGAGGGACGGAGTTTTTCTGGCAATGGCCTTTTCCGACCATTGCCGTTGGGTTTCAAAACCGAAATGGGCACGAAGGTCTTCAAAGGTTACTTCAATGTTCCACCTACTGATAAACCATGTTAATATCTCGAGCGCAGAGGATTCAAGGCATGTGCAGAGCATCGCCTCCGTTCTTAACTGGCCTTTGGGATCACGCACCATCACCCATTTTATGGGGACGGGGTCTGAACCTGGGGTATACCATAGGCATATTCCTGTGGCTGCTTCAACGGTACGTTTTTGGTTACCGTACCAGACAACCTCAAAAGAGGTCCAGACCGTGGCTGGGTCATTGACCCGCTCCTTGAGAGATCGCAGCCTTTTGCCTTTCTTTGGTTTCCTGCCACGTTTTCCAGGCTGTTCAGATGGTGGAAAATCGTATAAGGCTGCATCCAATCGCACTCGTGAAACCAATGTGACCGGGATAGACAGTCCGGCGCAACACAGAGCCAGGACTACGGCTGCGTATGCTCCGTCTCCGACCAAAACGATAGCCCGGTAGGGGACCCACCGCCGGACGGCCTTAATCATTTGGCACGCCCAGCCTACGGTGGTTTTGTGCCGCTTTTTTGTGGCTGCATCAGCTGCTTTAGATGGTGCAAGTACAGTTAAAAAGGGAAGAGCCCACATCCGGTTCGCCCAAGGCACCGGGATAAGAAGCTGCATCGATATCCACTTCAGCCCGTAACAATGAACCACCTTGGCTTTCGAGGACCGAACAGCATCTCGGTAGCATCCCTTGGCTTTTATCTCCTTACCTTTTCGACGCTCTATGGGTTCGTCGATGAGAATGATCAAAGGCAGA
>JADFYN010000356.1 GCA_015233055.1 Deltaproteobacteria bacterium | reverse complement strand
GGCCCGTATTTTCGATTCCGAAGATGAGGCCACCCAGGCCATCTTAACCGGGATGATCGAACCTGGAGACGTGATGGTCATCCGGTATGAAGGTCCTAAGGGAGGACCGGGAATGCGGGAAATGTTGACCCCCACCGCGGCTATTGCGGGCATGGGATTGGACGCTAAGGTAGCCTTGCTCACTGACGGCCGGTTTTCCGGGGCTACGCGCGGGGCGTCCATCGGTCATATCTCACCCGAGGCCATGGACGGCGGTGTCATCGCCCTGGTTGAGGAGGATGATGAAATTGAAATTGATATTCCGGCCCGCCAGCTTACTCTCCAGGTAGATGAGGCGGTCTTGGAAACCAGGAGGCAAAACTGGCTACAGCCTTCCCCCAAGGTTACTTCCGGAGTTTTGGGCCGATATGCCAGGTTGGTCGGTTCTGCGGCTCGTGGAGCAGTGTGTAAGGAGGAGTAAAAGTCGTGACAAAAAAATGCGGTGCGGAAATTTTGTTTGAAGTCTTGGTGGGCGAAGGGGTGGACACCATCTTTGGCTACCCAGGCGGTGCGGTGATCGATATCTATGACCATATGCCCAACTTCCCCATTAAGCATATCCTGACCCGTCATGAGCAGGCGGCCGTCCATGCCGCGGATGGATATGCCCGGACATCGGGTAAGACAGGAGTCTGTCTGGTCACATCCGGGCCAGGGGCGACCAACACGGTCAGCGGCATCGCCTCGGCCTATCTCGATAGTATCCCGTTGGTGGTCATTACCGGTCAGGTACCATGCCATCTCATCGGCAACGACGCCTTTCAAGAGGTTGATATCGTAGGTATTACCCGGCCATGCACCAAGCACAACTATCTGGTCAAGCGGGTTGAAGACCTGGCCCGGGTCATCCGGGAGGCCTTCGCCATTGCCGCCTCCGGCCGGCCCGGTCCTGTATTGATTGATCTACCCAAGGATGTCATGCAGCATAGAATCCCATTTACCATGCCCGGACCGGCTCATCTCCGAGGTTATAACCCCAACTATCATCCCCACCGGGGTCAACTCCAAAAAGCCGCCAAGCTCATAGCTAAGGCCCACCGGCCGGTTCTCTTTGGCGGGGGCGGGGTCATTCTATCCAAGGCCTCAGCCGAATTCCGCCAATTGGCTGAGCATCTGTCTCTCCCGGTGACCACCACGTTGATGGGCTTGGGCGCTTTTCCCGGGACTCACCCCCTCTGGTTGGGGATGTTGGGGATGCACGGCACCTACCCGGCCAATATGTCCGTTGGCGAATGCGATCTGCTCATTGCCGTAGGAGCCCGATTTGATGACCGGGTCACCGGGAAAACGGATGAGTTCGCTCCCCAGGCCAAAATCATTCACGTGGACATCGATCCCACTTCCATTCGGAAAAATATCCAGGTGGATGTGCCCATCGTGGGAGACTGCAAGCTCACTCTCCAGGCCCTCAACGAAATCATGGCCGAAGAAGATGTCTCCGAGTTGAAGGCCGGCAGGGATGGCTGGCTCCATCAAATACAGACCTGGAAGGAGGTCTCTCCGCTCAAGTACCGGCAGGATGACCAGGTTATCAAGCCGCAATACGTGGTTGAAAAGCTATACGAACTCACCCAGGGGAATGCCATCATCACCACTGAAGTGGGCCAGAACCAAATGTGGGCCGCCCAATTCTACCATTTTGATAAACCCAACACCTTTGTCACTTCCGGGGGCCTGGGCTGCATGGGATTCGGTTTTCCGGCCGCGATCGGCGCGCAGACGGCTTGCCCCGACCGGGTGGTCATCGATATCGCCGGAGACGGCAGTATCCAGATGAATATTCAGGAACTGGCCACGGCGGTGGAAAACAAGTTGCCCGTCAAGATCGCCATTTTAAACAACCGTTATTTGGGCATGGTTCGACAATGGCAGGAGCTTTTTAAAGACCGCCGCTACGTTTGCACCAATATGGAGGGCGCCCCCGACTTTGTCCGCCTAGCTGAGGCTTACGGGGCAGTGGGCTTGCGCGCTACTCGACCCGACGAAGTGGAAGATGTCATCAAAAAAGCCCTGGATACACCCCAAACGGTGATCATGGACTTTGTCGTCGACCGTGAAGAATGTGTTTACCCCATGGTCGCAGCCGGTGATCCGATCACCAAGATGCTGCTGGTCTAACCAGGCGCCATCCCAACATCTACCCCACAAACAAATGCGCCCCGTTTTCCCGTCCGTGTTTGACATCTGGGGCAGGTTAACCACTTGCCTCAGGTGTCACGATCTACCGGGTGGCTTTTTCCAGGCCCCAAAGAAGAAAACCCCGCCTGGCTGGTAGGCCGGGCAGGGTCCTAAGAATACAACATCGTGGCATTAAGCCGAAGCTGACTCCTTCTCCGGAAATAATTTCGCGATAAGTTCTTTTGACGGCGGTTTGGTGCACAGGCTGACTGCAAGATAATCCTGATATTCACGTTGGGTCATAGGTAGACAACTTCTTCAAGGATGTGTTTCCCGATGTGGGGTTTCAATGCGTTCTTCGTCACCAGGTCCACTTTTGCACCTAATAGCGTTTGAAGGAATTCTTCCAAGTCGAGAAAATGAAAAAAATCCACAGGTTCAGTAAATTCCACCAACATGTCGATGTCGCTTCGTTTCCTTCGTTTTCCTTTAACTGCGGAACCAAAAATGCCTATCTTGCCCACCTTGTATTGCGTAGCTAAGGTTTCCAGATGTGCTGATAGGATTTCTTGTATTTCCGGTAAATTCTTCATTGACTATGCCAATCAGGCCAAAGAATGGTTTGTAGGGCATTCATCACCGGGTCACCGAATTCGTTTGGCTAACGTCAAAACCATACTTGGTGTAATAAGACACAGTAAGGGATTCTCGTCAAGAGAAAAGCCGGGACGCATCAATTCAGTGTGACGCTTCGCTGGAAAGAGAACCCGGACACCCCAAAGAAAAAAACCCCGCCTGGCTGGTAGGCCGGGCAGGGTCCTCAGATTACAACATCATGGTATTAGGCCGAAGCTGATCCCTTCTCCGGAAATAATTTCGCGATAAGTTCTTTTGACGGCGGTTTGGTGCACAGGCTGACTCCAAAATAGAGAATCCCGCAACCCGCCACCAAGATCCATTCCATCGTTCCCATGCCCAAGACCTTTTGGTCCAGCACTGCCCAGCCGCCATAAAGGGTGGCAATGGTCCCGAAAACAACCGCGGAAATGGCGCCCCATTTAGTGGCCCGTTTCCAGTAGTAAGACACCACGGTGACAAAGAAGAAGATGGCGCCCAGGCCCATGGCCGAGAGGCCCATGAAAATGGCCAGCAGAGCCGGCGGCTTATTGAGCGTCCAAATGAAGGGCAGGAAGAGAAATAGGGCGATCAAAAAGTAGCCCATCATCAGCAGGGTCTTGTCGGTCGTCTGAGGCCGAAGCAATTTGACGATGTCCCGGGTCACGTTGGCGCTCATGATAAAGACCATGGCCGATAACGTCCCCAAAGCCGCCCAGACCAGTCCGGTCAAATAGGCGGCCAGCAAGCCCGGTCCGCCAACAGCCCAGGAAAGCATGGGCGC
>JADFYN010000355.1:1240-3558 GCA_015233055.1 Deltaproteobacteria bacterium | reverse complement strand
ATGCTGAGAACCACGGTATTCCAGTTCCGGTCACCAAGGAGAAACCTTATAGCTCCGATGCTAATTTGTTTCACATTAGTTTTGAAGGCGGGATACTGGAAGACCCTGATAACGAACCGGCTGAAGACATGTTCGTTATGAGCGTTTCTCCGGAGAAGGCGCCGGATAAGCCGACCTACGTGGAGATTGAGTTTGATTCGGGAATCCCGGTGAAGGTGGATGGACGGGTCATGCCGCCGGCTTTGCTCTTGGCCCATCTTAATGAACTGGGCGGGGCGAACGGGATCGGCCGGGTTGATGTGGTGGAAAATCGTTATGTGGGAATGAAATCACGCGGTGTCTACGAGACTCCCGGCGGCACCATCCTCCAGGCGGCCCATCGGGCGGTGGAGTCCATCACCATGGACCGGGAGGTTATGCGCCTGAGAGATTCTCTGAGCGTCAAGTTCGCCGAATTGATCTATTACGGTTATTGGTTCACCCCTGAAATGCGGGTAATGCGCCGGATGCTGGACGAATCCCAGGTCAATGTCACCGGCACCGCCCGAATAAAACTTTATAAAGGTAATTGTACCGTGGTCGGACGCCGATCTCCCAAATCCCTTTATTCAAGCGATTATGCCACCTTTGAAAAGGATACGGTTTACCGTCAGAAAGACGCTGAAGGTTTTATCCGCTTAAACGGTCTCAGGCTAAAAATAAACCGTCTGATCCGGCCGGAATAAGCGGCCTATTTGTCGATACGAAGTAAAAACGGGAGCAGAGACATCTATGACAAACAAACTCTGGGCCGGCCGGTTTTCGGAGCGGACAGACAAGCTGGTGGAGGAGTTTACCGCGTCCATTGGTTTTGACGCCAGGCTGCTGGAGTACGATATCGCCGGCAGCATCGCCCATGTCAGAATGCTGGCCAAACAAGGGATTATTTCCGGTGAGGACGGCGTGACAATTATGGGCGCCCTGGGCGTAATCAGACGGAAGATCGAGCGGGGCGGCATTGAACTCGGCGTGGAATACGAAGATATCCACATGCTGATCGAGAAAATGCTGGTGGAAGAAGTGGGTGAATTGGGCGAGAAAATGCACACGGCCCGCAGCCGGAATGATCAAATCGCCTTGGATATCAGGCTGTTTCTCAGGGACAAGACTAAAGAGATAATCCGGTTGCTTTTCGAACTCAGCCGGGCCATGGTTCTCCAGGCGCATAAGCATATAGACGTGATCATGCCGGGGTACACTCATCTGCAACGGGCTCAACCGGTTTTGTTCGCCCATCATCTCCTGGCCTATTACGAGATGTTTAAACGGGATCGGGAGAGGCTGGAAGATTGCCTGAAGCGGATTAACGTCATGCCCTTAGGCAGTGCGGCCCTGGCCGGGACGTCGTTTCCCATCGACATGAATTACGTGGCCGAATTGTTGGAGTTCCCCAAAATTGTGGCCAACAGCATGGATGGGGTAAGTGATCGGGACTTTATCATCGAGTTTTTGTCCTCCGCAGCCTTGATCATGATGCACCTGAGCCGATTGGCCGAAGAGATGATCCTCTGGTCCACCTATGAATTTGGTTTTATTGAACTGTCAGATGCCTTTACCACCGGTTCCAGTATTATGCCTCAGAAGAAGAATTCCGACGTGGCCGAGTTGACCAGGGGGAAATGTGGTCGGGTTTACGGCAGCCTGGTCGCCTTGTTGACCACCATGAAGGGATTGCCCTTGACCTATAACCGGGACCTCCAGGAAGACAAGGAGCCCTTGTTCGACGCGGTCGATACTTTGACGGCCACGATCACCGTCAACTGCGGCCTGATGGCCAATATTAAAGTAAATGCCCAGCGGATGCGGGAAACCGCCCAGATTGGGCACCTGACCGCCACCGACATGGCCGATTATCTGGTCCGAAAGGGGATGACTTTCCGCCGGGCCCACAGTGTTACCGGCAGCGCGGTCAAATACGCCATTCAACACGCCAAAGAAATTGCTGAATTCACCCTGGAGGAAATGAAGAAGTTTTCGGAAATGATTGAGGAAGACATATTTAATTATATCAGCCTGGAAAGATCTGTGACCATCCGGACTTCACCGGGAGGCACGGCCCCGGTCAGGGTGAAAGAGGCTCTGACTAAGGCTGCCGCGGAATTGAACTTGGATCTGTCGCTGCCGGCGGACTGCGGCCGACCAACGGGAGACCAGTCGGTATGACCATCCGGCATCGCCTGAGCCGGTTTTGGCCGGTAAATTTTTTGACAGCTTTGGCCATTACCACCTTGGTGGGCCTCGTTGCGGCTGGATGTGGAATGAAGGCGCAGCCGTCCTTT
>JADFYN010000355.1:0-1221 GCA_015233055.1 Deltaproteobacteria bacterium | reverse complement strand
ACCGTCCTCCGGGCCGACCCGGTTCAGGGTGAGGTGATTTTAAGATGGACCACGCCCGGCGGAACCGGAGAACCAGGCGCCAAAGAAGCCAAGAAGTCGGTACCCGTATCCAAGTACAGGTTATATCGCCGCCAAATTCTGGTGGCATACAAAGATTGTTCAACCTGTCCCGCCCGCTTCAACCTGTCCCGGGAGCTGTATCCCGAACCCGCCGGACCGTTGAAACTGGTTAACGGACAATGGTCTTATGTGGATCGGGATGTGACGCCCGGATACAAGTATCTGTATCTTATCTATGCTGTGGGTCAAACCGATGAGTCCAGCGGCCCGTCCAACGCGGCCATGGCTGAGATTCGATGACCAAATTGAGGATGCCTGACGACCATGGATCACTTTCAATATCGCGACAATAGACTTTACGCCGAAGATGTGCCGGTAGAAAAAATCGCCGCAGAAGTGGGCACACCGGTCTATATTTATAGCCACGCCACCCTAACGCGCCATTTTCTCACCTTTGACCGCGCCTTTAACCAGGTGAACCACTTGACTTGTTTTTCGGTTAAGTCCAATTCCAACCTGGCCTTATTGTCTCTTTTCTCTACGCTCGGCGGCGGCATGGATATTGTGTCCGGGGGCGAACTCTATCGGGCCCTCAAATCCGGGGTGCCACCGCGGCGGATTGTTTACTCCGGCGTGGGAAAAACGATGGCAGAGATAGATCTGGCCCTGCAAACCGGCATTCTCATGTTCAACATTGAGTCTCCCCAGGAACTGGAGATGCTGTCTCAACGGGCCCAGGCCCTGAATGTAGTCGCACCCATTGCGTTGCGGGTCAATCCGGATGTGGATCCCAAAACCCACCCCTATATTTCCACTGGGTTGAAGATGAACAAGTTCGGGATCGACATCGAAAAATCCAGGCAGGAATACATCAGAGCGGCCAAAATGCCCGGAATCAAAGTGATCGGTGTGGATTTTCATATCGGTTCGCAATTGACCAGCCTGGAACCGTTCATGGAAGCATTGGTCCGGATTAGATATCTGATCAGCCTCTTGCGGGGGGAAGGTTTATCCATCCAATATCTGGATATCGGCGGCGGGTTAGGCATTACCTATAACCTGGAGGAACCACCGCATCCCGATGATTATGCCAATGCCATTATCGTTGGAACCGAGGACCTGGGGGTTACCCTGATTATGGAGCCGGGTCGAGTCATCGTG
>JADFYN010000354.1 GCA_015233055.1 Deltaproteobacteria bacterium | reverse complement strand
CGGCGGGGCTTCGACGCCGCGGATTACTCCGGACACCGCCCGCTCCGCTACCTGCTGAACGAGCAATTAGCAGGATAACCACTTTCAGGTTACAAGAACAACCAGGCTTCGCCTGGCGCACCAGATGAAAAAGAGCCACGGATTTATTTTGTGCCCTAATCTGCGCAAATCTGAGCAATCTGCGGATTGAATCATGGCCCTTGATGATAATCGCTTAGCATACTCGTCGAACTCAGGTTAAGGATAGCATTATAATGATGAAATGTAAATAAGTAGGACAAAAAAACCCGGACTTTTACGCCCGGGCTGCAATTTTTTGGAATGATTGGAATCTATTTGATCCAAAAAGCCCATTTCATATTTTGGAGAGGGTCATCTTTCTTGATTAATTACCACCGCCCGATAGGAGGCGGCTTTTTGACCGGCCTTCCTAACACCATTGTGGTGATGGCCCCGGATGTGACCATGGCCAGATAGAGGATTAAAAGAACTACAAACACACCGATAAACCGCAGGATCAGAGTCCCGATAATCCAGGTCCAGTTGTCTTTGACGATAGTCACGATAATGCCGTCCGGGCAGTTTTTGGGAAAGGTGATGGAATGCCAGGGCAGGCGACCGTCATCTTCAATGTAGGTCTCATCTTTGCGTTCCCGAAATTTAATATCCTTTGTATCCTTGAGAGCTTCGCGGTAAAATTCGAGTACTTCCTTATGAGACAAGTTATAATGAACTTCTAACCGGTCATCGGTTTTGTTAATAACTTTACCCCCCGGTATCACCGGAGCCTGAAGAAATTCCTCAGCCCACCCGGCCGGGACCAAAAAGACTAAAAGAATGATGACTAATGCGAGCAATCTGTTCATATTGTCTCCCCGAAAAGGCAATTGCTTGAACGGTCCACGGATTGGTATTGACGCATCCTAACCAGCCGGGAAACCAAGCAAGATTAATCGAACATGGCGATGAACATCCCGGCGGCGGCAGCCGAACCGATAACACCGGCCAGATTAGGGCCCATGGCATGCATCAAAAGGAAGTTGCCCTTATCGTATTTTTGGCCCATCATTTGCGACACACGGGCGGCCATGGGGACCGCCGAGACACCGGCCGAGCCGATCAAGGGGTTGATCTTTTCCTTTAGAAAAATGTTCATGATTTTGACGGTCAGAACACCCCCAATGGTGCAGACGGCGAAGTCAAGCAGGCCGAGGCTGAAGATGAGCAGGGGCTTCCAGCTCAAGAACTTGTCTCCCGTCATGGTGGCCCCAACGGACACACCCAGGAAAATAGTCACCACGTTCATCAAAGCGCCTTGGGCCGTTTCGGTCAGCCGGGCCACCGCTCCCGATTCTTTCATCAAATTGCCCAACATAAACATGCCCATCAGGGGCATTACCGACGGGACCAACAAGGCGATAACGCTGGCCGTGATCAGAGGATACAGAATTTTCTCTGTGCGGGATACCTGCCGCAATTGCTTCATTCTAATGGTGCGTTCTTTGCTGTTGGTCAACCATTTCACAATGGGCGGCTGAATCAGCGGGACCATAGCCATATAAGAATAGGCGGCCAGGGCATTGGCGCCGAGCAGTTGCGGGGCCAGGTGTTGGGTCAGGTAGATTGTGGTGGGACCGTCCGCTCCGCCGATAATACCAACGGAAGCAGCTTCTTTAAGCGTGAATCCGGCCAAAACGGTTCCGGTGAAGGTGACAAAGACTCCCAACTGGGCCCCGGCGCCGACTAATAACGTCTTAGGGTTGGCGATAAGTGGTCCAAAATCCGTCATAGCCCCTAAACCGAGAAAAATAACGCAAGGGATAATCTCCCACTCCAAGCCATAGTGATAAAAGGCCTCAAGCAAATGGGGCTGATCGTGGCTCCAACCCATGAGGGGAACAAGAGGAAAGTTAACCAAGAAAATGCCGAAACCTATGGGAAGCAAAAGAAGCGGCTCGAAATTCTTGGTAATGGCCAGGTAAAGGAAGAGGCAACCGATACTCCACATGACAGGCATTTTCCAGCTCATATTCAAGAAGCCGGTGGTATGGAGGATTCCATAGAGCATGTCCAAAATCTCGTTCATGGTCATAATAAAAATCTCCGCATGCTAATGTAAGTTAGATTTTCTCCAAGCCGGGCACAGCAGATAAGGTTCTTATTTCAACAAGATACCTTCCGCATAGGTCCATCACGGGAAAAACTGGCCGGTTCATGGGGGGCACCGGTTGGCGCCACACGACCTTGCGGGGTTAATTATTAAGGCGAGTAACACAATCAGGCATAAGAACCAGGCGCCTTAGATCTGGCGGCGGCGGCCGGGAAAGGCCGGTTTCAGGCAGAAACAGACGAATAGGACGGGCATATCACCGCCGGTCCTGATACTATGATGTCCGAGAAGGACGTTGAACCCAAGTCTAGGGTAGAGCTTGGGGGGGACGGTACGGAAGCGGTTAGCTCCCTGACATGGTGAGTGCAACCATGTACCTGCAACCGGGGCCTGGGGGTAGAAGCATTGGTATCCCTGGCGTAAACAGGGAGGCCGGATGACCAATGGGGCCTTCGGTCAGATGCTGCGGGGGTATCCATTTTTAAAAATCTATAGCATCATCTTGAGCTTTTTGGCAAGCAAAAAATATCACGACATCCCAACAGCAAATCAGGGATGATACTGATGATAATTTGTTTAAAATATAGATATATTATATCTAATTAGATGACCGGCCAGGTCCGTGAACGATCAGGCATCGGTCTATCTACTCAATGAAGATATGATCGACTCTCCTGAGAAAACCGGTGTCCAGTTAGTTCTACCACAAGCAACAAGTAACCAGAAACAAGTTACCACTACCAGCTCAGCTTCGCAGACCGGCCTTGATCCGCAGGGGCTCCAGCAGCAGATCCAGCCCGTCGAGGATGCTCCGGACGCTCAGGTCGGCAGCCATGATGGCCGCAGAAGAGCAGCCTTCTCCTTCAATCACGGCCACGCCCAGACCGGCCTTTTTAAGCATCAAGACGTCGTTATTGCCATTACCCATGGCCACGACCCTGGGCGCGCCCAGGTGGATGACAAACTCTGCTTTAAAGGTCTCTTCGGTATTTCCAGTGATAATGTTTAGGGCCAAAGGCAACTCGGCTAGTTCCTCCCTGGCCCGGCCAAAAGTATCAGCAGTCAGGACATAAATTTTAAGGAACCTGGAAATCTTGACCAATCTTTCGGCCACCCCGGGAATCAACCGGCCGTTAATGGACAAGGTCCCGGTGAAATCCAAGACAAGAAACTCCAACGACAGATCTCCGAATTGAGGAATGGTTACTTCCACCTGTCATCTCCTTCCGGCTGGTTTCGGGTTGCGGGTTGCCGGGTTGCGGTGCAATGTCATTGACTTAAGGTGCAGGGTCATCGGATCATATTCTAATAAATGGTTAATTCCGATTAAGCCCTGAAAGGGCGCTCTAGGTTAGCCCAGCGGCAACGCCCTGGGTATGGGCGACAACTATACAAAATAACCTATAATGACCACATAAAATATCTGGCAATTCAGCACCTCAGCCGTAGCCGGATATCCCATT
>JADFYN010000353.1 GCA_015233055.1 Deltaproteobacteria bacterium | reverse complement strand
GGTCATCATTCTTTTCAGGTGATTCTCGAGGAAGTCCGGTGTCACACCCACTCGGGTAGCCTCCGTCTTGAGGTCAGCCTGATTCTTTAGTACGTTGATGGCTGCTTCTCTAGTGGCATAATAGATCTGGGCATCGCCTTTGTTCATATTTTTATCCCAAGGGTTCATTAGGTTCTGGACCACTGGGTTTACCACTGGAGCCCCGCGCCAATGGGCCCGGTCGATGTAATCGAAATTGCATGGTTTAGGAGTGGAGTCGCCAGCCAGCTCATAAGCCAAATCTATATTCGGGGCAAAGATATTATAGGGCTCTAACTGATCCGGTGTAGATCCGCCCAGTAAGCTTAGGACGCCTTGGATCACATTGTTTTCCTTGAGCAGGTCCCCGTGTGTGTCTTCACGCATGGGCGATCCACCAGGCCATTTGGGGATAAATGCCCAATACCGTTCAGCCGGGAGCCCCGGGAGGATAGACGACTGGAACAGGACAGTCCCATCGCCGTTTGAATATTTTCCGTCAGGAGGGGTGGGGGACGTATAAATAGTCCATTCGCTATCGTCGTTCCATTCAGCCGCGATATGGGTCTTGCCGTTCAGGCCAACGATCACGTTCACATCCACCTTGGGGGACAATTTGTTAAATCGTGCCAATATGGTAGGAATTGCAGCAAACTTGTCCTCGTGGTATTTTCTTGTGAAATTTAGTATCTTATTTCGCAAATTCCATCGTTCGTGATTCTTCCAGCAAGAGAGGGAATAGATGTCTGTTTCCGTTCTGACGGGAGGCTGGAGTGTGTTATGCTGCCACGGAATGTTGATATCGGTAACCCAGGCATCTTGGGGGGCCACCAGTAGATCGAAGAGACCGGGCATTGTGGCCACCGACCGCCGGAGATGGCCGTTGTTCACCAGAATGTCGACAGGGATGCCGTTGCCGTATTCGAGCACCTGAAGCGGCTTAAGAGCCCCATGAAAAGGCGGCGCCACGAAGATAATCTGCTTTATTCTGTCATCAAATTCTTTCGTTTCCCGAAGCATCCAGAGTAACAGGCAGCCGCCCATGCTATGGGTGACAAAGTTGACCTTCTCTTTGAAGCCATCATCAAAAAGCTTCCGTAAGAAAAGAATCAGACGGCCGGCCTCGATGGGAATACTCTCCCGCCAGTCGTAGCAATACTTGCCGGGACCCACCTGACGGAGGAATTTATCGTATGGTCCTGGAATAAATAAAGGCGGGTTCAATACGGACCGGGCGTAAATAGACTGGTCGTAAATATCCACTCCACCCCCTGGTTCCAAAGAGGCAAATTCCAGGTAGTCTATGTCTTTCCCTATTTCCAAATCCAGCCAGACCGTGCCGTTTTTCTTTTCATCGACCAGTTCACTGCCCATGATGCCGTGAAGTAGAATGGTGTGGTGATCGGAGATTTTTATGTCGTTGATCCATTTTGGCCAAAGTACTTTTTGATAGTAATCTTCCTTACCTGACATGACAATCCTCCCCTGCAAGATGGTTAGTAGAATGTACTCTTCTATTCCAGCCGACTCGTTTGGTCGGCATCTAGCCTGGTGTCCGGGGAAAACAAGTCTTTCATGAAAGCAAGTCTAAAATCCGTTTATGGGCTGCCGGTTAGGCCGGGGGCAACAGGTCATGCCGCCTGGGCGGAGATGACGGGTGTCGGTTGGTCTTGGGCGGCCACATGAAGTTGGGGTGAGGAAGGCAAGGCGGAGATGTATTCCATGGCCGTGGTCCGGGCCAACTGGGGTGTATTATTGATTTCGCTGAGGTGGGCCAGGATCAGGTGTTGCAGGCCGGGGTGATGGACATTGGTCAGCAGCTCGCCCATGTCCTGGTTGGACAGATGACCCTGCCGCCCCTTGACCCGCTGTTTGAGATCCCAGGGGTAGGGCCCCTGATCCAGCATCTTGGGGTCATGGTTGGACTCCAGGATCAAGACGGCGCACCCCTGAAGCCGCTGGGTGACCAGCCGGGTGGCCACACCCAGATCGGTGGCCAGGCCGACTTTGACGCCGTCATGTTCGAAGACGAATCCGACCGGGTCGGCCGCGTCATGGGACTGGGAGAAAGGATGAACGGTCAGGTCGCCGATGGTCATGGCCGTGCCGGTGGTGAATATTTCCGTGCCGCAAAACTTACCCAGACGGCCCGGCAAGGCGTCCCTGGTCCCGGCGTTGACATAGACCGGTAAGTTGTACATTCGAGACAACACCCCCAGCCCGCGGGTATGGTCGGTATGCTCGTGGGAGACCAGAATCCCGGCCAGCCGGCGGGAGGATATTCCGGCTGCAGCCATCCGGGTGGTGGCGGCCCGGCCGCTCAAACTGGCATCGATCAGGAGACTGGTTTTCTCGGATGAGACGAAGATGCAGTTTCCTTTGCTGCCACTGGCTAACAGGCAAAC
Organism: Deltaproteobacteria bacterium; assembly: GCA_015233055.1. Lineage (GTDB taxonomy): Bacteria > Desulfobacterota > JADFXK01 > JADFXK01 > JADFXK01 > JADFXK01. The sequence continues at coordinate 1,160 of JADFYN010000353.1, read as the reverse complement.
GCGAATCATGGCGGCTCCGGTCAGGCGCCGGTATGGCCGAAGCCACCGGCATTACGAGTGGTATCGTCCAGATCGGAGCTTTCTTCAAAGTCGGCCCGAAAAACCCGAGAGATGATCATCTGGGCGATTCGGTCGCCCCGGCGGATGGTATAGGGATTGGGTCCGAAGTTGACCACAATCAGGCCGATCTCACCCCGGTAATCGGCATCGATGGTCCCGGGACTGTTCAACAGAGTCAGGCCGTGTTTCAAGGCCAGGCCGCTGCGGGGCCGGATCTGGGCTTCATATCCCGGGGGCACGGAAACGGCCCACCCGGTCGGGATGAGTTTGATTTCATTCGGAGCGATGACTATATTTTCGGGGACCGCGGCAGATAGGTCGACCCCGGAGGCACCCGGGGGCATATATCGAGGGATAGGCAGATCTCCGTCCTGGTCGGGACGGACCCGCTTGATCCGAACGATCAACGGTGAGGATAAATCCGATGGAGACATGGAACACCTGGATTGCTGTTGCGGGTTACGGGTTGCGGTTTTTTTCGGATAGATGTGGTCAAGAGCCGAGAAAATCCTCGATCCGGTTGGGCAGAGCCGACTCGTCAATAGGGCCGAGCACGGTCATGGAGAAAGCGTGCGGGTCCAGGGCCCGGGCGGATAGTTCCGATAAATCGGCCATGGTCACCTGATCGATGCGTTGAATGGTCTCGTCATAGGTAAACTCGCGGCCAAAGCAGATTTCGTTCTTGACCAGACGGTTCATCCGGGCGTCCATATTTTCGGCCGAGAGCAGCAACCCGGCCTTGATGTGGTCCTTAGCTTCTTCCAGTTCTTCGGGGAGGATGGAGTTTTCCATCAGTCTTTTGACTTCTTTTAGAATCAAGGAAACCGTCTTGGCCACCATATCCGGGTTCACGCCGGCATAAATTTTGATGGCCCCGGCATCCATATAGGCCGCGATAAAGGAATAAATGGAATAGGCCAGTCCTTCGCGTTCCCGGATGGTTTGAAAGAGCCGGGAACTCATATTGCCGCCGAGGATGGTATTGAGAAGGTAGAACTTATATCTATCCTCGTCCATGTAGGAGGGCCCGGGCGTGCCGAGGAAAATGTGGGCTTGTTCCATGTCTTTGGAATGGATTTTAAGATGCTGTTGAGGCGTCG
>JADFYN010000352.1 GCA_015233055.1 Deltaproteobacteria bacterium | reverse complement strand
CCACGTAAATATATTCAGCCCCAGGTTGCAGACCGCTGATGGCGAGTTGATGGCGGGAGAGTTGGGAAGCCTCGGAAAAGGAGACAACGGTGTCGACCAGGTAGTCCACATTGCCGACTTTGACGGCCGGGCCGGACTGTGGTGTGGTTTTGGGCGCCGGGCTAATGACCCGGGCCAGAAAAACCTGGCCTAACGATGGTAAGTCGGTCTCCCAGATGATATTCGCCTGATTTGGGGAATCGCTCGTAACGATGATCTGGGGGCCTTCCACCAGAGACAGGTTTTTGACGAACGTCTCCTTTGTTTGTCGGTAATTGACCAGGCCGTCATAATAACCGAATTGTTCGTCACGGGTGACTTGGGGACGAAGAAGGTATAACCGGAAGGCGATGCTTTTGGTGGCCGGCGGGAAGACACCGGGTAAGCGGTGATACATGCTTGATTTTTTTTGGGCTGTTTCCTTGATGTGGAGCAACCCGCGGCCGCCGGTCAATATTTCCCGATTCTGATACTGAATTACGGGATAATCGGCTATCCCGGGTTCAAAGGGGTAGGGACTGGTTAGGGTGATCCCTTCCATTGATTTGTCGCCCAGGTCGATAATCAGTCCTTTATCTTTACCGGCTTCACTGGTGACGTGTCTCAATTTGGCAATGGTCACCGGGTTTCGGATGGTTCCTTTGCGTATGGGGTATTCCGGAACGATCACCGGCAGGTCCGGTTGAACGGCGGGCGGCGTTGGTTCTTCAGTGCAGGCTGAACAAGCCAGGAAGACCAGCACAAGAACGGCCAGGATATTTAAGAATGATGTTTCGCTCTTAAGCTTCAAGACGCCTCCCTGGATTAGTTATGAAAAGATATCATTCCGTTAGCCCTGCCGGATAGAATCAGGTCGGGCCGGGATCAGAAATGTCGAAAAATGTGAGCTGCCGGTTAAGCATTGAGTGGTGGTTACCCACTCAAAAATAAAGGGCTTAAATTTGTCTTTAAGCCCTGGTAAGTTATTGGGTTATCGGTCGGCGATATAATCCTGGTTCCGTGTGTTGACAAGGTTGTGGTCCGGAAACATGACGGGGAGCATCATAGCTCTAAGAGCCGAAAAACCATTGACGGCCATGAGGTACTCCGCCCCCGCTACAAATGTGGCGCACTCTGGGGATCAATACTAACTGTTTTCCAGAGTGCATTTGGTGAAGTCGATGGCCTGGCTACACCCGGAGCAGGTGTGCGTCTTATTGAATTCGTCGGAGAAAATTTCCTTTTCCTTACCGCAGTTTGGGCACTTGCAAGTGAATGATTGCAGTGTCTTATTTTGTTCAAAACCCGGGCAGTGTTGAGGTGTGGTGCTCATAGGTTCCTCCTTGGTTTTTGATGGAATGTTTGGGGTGCCAAAACGGCTGATCAGTTGCCACGTCGTTTGAAAGGACCCTGAAATTGGCTTCAGTACAAAAAACGGAGGTTCATCTAGGACGTACCATAGCACAGTTGTCCCGTCCTGTCAAGAAACCGGGGAATCAACAGATGCGGCCAGACCGTCAAGGCGGCAAACAAACCGAGAAGAACGATGAGGTTACTTGATCCGGTTGCCTGTCGATTAGATTGGACCTTTGGTCCTGAAATATGGTCCTATCGGCCTGGCCGCTCTGATATTACTTGCTATCCGGGAAAAAACGCGGTAAATATTAGCCGGTCTTCTGCGTCCGTCTTTTTCCGTCTTATCTCCACACACTTCGGTGTCGGGACCGTCTCTTAATCCGCCGGAGGGCACCCTGGGTGTTTTGCTTTAACCCTTTATCCCGGTAATGTTGAGCTATGCCTTTGCTATTCTATATAGTTTTGACCGCAATTTTTGGTCTGCAGGTAATCGTCTGGTGGCTGGTTTTTTTTAAGACGCCGACGGCCGGAGGAATGAGCATTCCCCGCCGGGCCTTGATCGTGCTGATCCCGATGGTGGTGTTGAATGGATCTATTTTGTGGATACTGTTCCGGTCGCCATCCATCTTTGCATTGGACCTCTGGGCCCGGAAATGGGTTGTGTTTCCTGTGGGTATCTATTTTTGGTCGATACTGACCACGGGGCTGACCCTGGCGGCCTGGTCGGTCGTGGGGATTATCTATTATTTGCCAAAACGTCTAAGGACGTCTCGGGTAGAACGGCAAGCTATGGATTCTTCCCGGCGAGAGGTGTTGTCCCAGGGGGCGCGGGCGGAAACTTAGTCAAGGGTTTTACCTCTGATATCGAAGATTTTAGGCTGCAACTGAAAGGGTGGAAGCAATCTGTGGCGGGGTTCTGGCGAAGTCGACCGGTTTTCACGGCCATGGGCAACCATGAGGCTTTGTCTAATATTTATGATGACGGTAGTCCTCATGGGATCCATATGGACAAATGGCCCTATAATGAACAAAGCGCCGAGGCTGTCTTTTCCGATGAATTCTGCAATCCGGTCAATGGTCCGCAACCTTCCGACCCACGCCGGCCAACCTATAAGAAAAACGCTTACCATTTCCAATACGGACCGGTACTATTCATCTGCGTCAACAACAACTACTGGTGGACCACCGATCAAGCCATTTCCACATATGGTGGATCCCCTCAGGGTTATATCTTTGAGGATCAGCTATCTTGGTTTGAAAATGTGCTGACCCAGGCCGAGGCAAACGCCTATGTCCGCTATATCGTTGTCTATTGCCAACAAGTGGTCTTCCCCTGCGGCGGGCACATGCAAGACGGGATGTGGTGGCAAGGGAACAACAACATCAAAGCATATTCCAGGAAAGGTCAAAAGTTGGAACCGGAGAAGCTGGGGATGATCGAGGTCCGGAATCGTTTTTGGAAATCCATGGCCCAGTCAACCAAAGTCGCCGCCGTCCTGACCGGGCATGAACACTCTTACCACCGGACCCTGATCGACCAGCGTACACCCGTGGGTCTTTTCCCAGCCGATGACGCCAATAATGACGGAAAATTAGACCAGATCTCGGCCAACCCGGATTTCGTCCAACCCATCTGGCAGATCACCGCCGGCACCGGCGGAGCGCCCTATCATGCTCCTGAAGATTCCCCCTGGACGCCCGCGGTCATGTCGTTGCAGCGAGGCTATCTCTTGTTTCAGGCCGACGCCTCTCGACTATCGCTCAAATTCATCTCGATTACAGGCCAGGTCATTGACGAAGTGGACAATCTCATGGCGGTCAAAAAAAAGGCGGCCAAATAGTTGCTGGTTCCTCGTTGCTCGTTGCTCGTTACGGTTTGATGCACGAATTTCTTTTAAATAGCCCATTCCGAATAAGCCCCACCGGGGCGATCTAGGTTAGCCCAGCGGCAACGCCCTGGGTAGAGATGGCGACCACACAAAATGCCATATAATGATCACATAAAACCGCCGGGGACTAAGCGGTCTACCCCAAAAATATCTGTATCGTCGAGGTCCTACCTTCTTCTGAAGGCTGGAATCAAGCATCCTATCGCCACAGGTTATCAAAATGGTCGATCCCGCCCTGGCCCGAGAGAGACTGATCGCCCGATTACAGGTGATGGCCGGGGCCTCCATGATCCTTTTTTCAGCCGTGTTCGTAAACCTTGCCCATGTCGGG
>JADFYN010000351.1:1231-3611 GCA_015233055.1 Deltaproteobacteria bacterium | reverse complement strand
ACCCAGGGCGTTGCCCTGGGCTAACCTAGAGCGCCCCGTTGGGGCTTAAGCGGAATTGTCTATTTTAGAAGATTTTGCTCGTTTGTCTTTCGCTTAAGTCAACGACATTGACACGCAACCCGCAACCCGTAACTCCTATCCTGGTTTCCGATAAACCGAAATGGAGACCGGAACAAATCGGTTGTTAATCCCGTTGAGGGTTTCGGAATGACCAATGAACATATACCCTCCGGGGACAAGTTGCGCGTAAAACTTGGCAAAAAGTTTTATCTGAGTGGGGCGGTCAAAGTAGATCACCACGTTGCGACAGAATATTATATCCATCGGCGTTTTGAGATCAAAGGTATCTCCTTCAATGAGGTTTAGGCGTTGGAACCCGATGTGGTGACGCATTTCCGGCACTACCCGGGAAAACCCCACCTGGCTTCCTTTACCCCGCATCAGATATTTGCGTTTGAATGCAACCGGAACGGGGTCCACTGTCTCCTCTCGATATATGGCCTGTTGGGCGGTGGCCAAAACCCTGGAGGAGATGTCCGTGGCCAGAATGGAGAAGTCCACTCCGGAATTCTTGGATAAATAATCATCCAAAACCATGGCCAGGGTATAAGGCTCTTCGCCCGAGGAGCAGCCCGCACTCCAGACATACAATCTGCCCAATGCCGCCTGACGTCGAGATTTAAGCAGGGTCGGCAGGGCCTCCTTGGTCAGGAAGTCAAAGTGCTTCGGTTCTCTAAAAAAATCCGTCTTGTTGGTGGTGACCACATCGATCATATGGATCAGTTCTTCAGCCTGACCTCTGGGGGTACACACATAGTCAAAATATTCCCGAAATGAAGTCATCTCAAGATAGCGCATCCGCTTGACCAAACGCATGCTCAGCATGGTCTTTTTTATCGGCGTCAAATGGATACCACATCGGTCGTACACAAGGACGCTGAAATCACGAAAATCCTTGTCCGACATGGAACTACCCAAATCACGTGTATTCTTTGAAGAGTTATCCTGCATAGCTGGAGTATCGTTGTTCCCGGTTAGGAGGTTGACGTAACATTATTGGCCTGAATTCCAGAGAATTGATCCAGGTTTTCTGCTTTACTACCAGGCGGCGGGGTCTCGTTCATCCGTTGGGGTGATGTTTCCGAGGCCGGCTTAAATCCCGTTCTATCCCAAATACCGAGTAGTAGTGCGTCTACCGAGATGTCCTCATCCAACTCTTCCCAATGCAAGCCGGTGCCTCCACCGCTGATGATGTAGTTTTCCAAGTGAGCCATATCGGCGCGAAACAAGCGGGGAAAATAGGCCAGCGGTACTGATAGCTGACGCCCATCGGCCAGATCTACCCACATGCAGTCCGAATCGAAGGTTAGCTTTGTCGCTAATGGTTTAGTCCCTAACGTGGTCATTCCAAGCCTTCTTTATTAATTCCTTATTTCTTTCAATGAGATGCGTTAGGTATCGGATTTCACGCAAAGTCATTTTAAATGATTCTGCCAACCTAACATCTGGTTCCAACCAAAACTTCGCGACAGATTTATCGCGACGCACATGCACGTGCGGTGGTTTTAAGGGATATCCTTCGTTCGAGAAAAAGAAGAAACGATAACCCTCATGAATGAATATTGTAGGCATATAAATCCATCTATCTCTGGTCCCCGGTAGAGACACCGGGGGCGGCAACCTCGGTCAGCAGCGAAGCATTCGACGAGTCGGCCGAATTCTTAATCACAGCCAGTTCGTCGGAGGACAGCACCAGATCGATATCCAATATAATCAGAAATTTTTCCCCATGCTTACCCATTCCTTTGATGAACCGGTTGTCCAATTTAGTGCCCAGCCGGGGTGGTGGAGAAATTTGGCCGGGGTCTAAGTCGATCACCTCTTTGACCGAATCAGACAAGGCGCCCATCAGGGTTAGTTCCCCATCTATGAATATTTCCACGATGACGATACAAGTATCCACGGTTTTTTTGATGGCACTCATGCCCAACTTCAGTCGTAAATCAATCACCGGCACCACGTTGCCGCGCAGGTTGATCACTCCGCGCAGAAACTCGGGCATCCGCGGTACCTTGGTGATGGTCGTGTAGTCTAATACTTCCTTAACTTTGCCGATCTCGAGCGCAAAATCCTCTTCCTCAAGAGTAAAGGTAAGGTATTGAGTTGCTTCGGTTATAACGGCGGCACTCATGATTACCTCCAGATTCGATTGACCTCCGCGGCCTGCAACGGATAAGAGCGGCCCCGAATAAGGTGAAAGCCTTATCCGGAGCTGCCAAAGGGACTGAATTGATCAAGACGTTATGTCGGATAGTTTAATAACGTTCGAATCCATCGTCATCAGCTTCAACTTCATCCATATTCAAGGCGGCTCCTTTTT
>JADFYN010000351.1:522-1057 GCA_015233055.1 Deltaproteobacteria bacterium | reverse complement strand
GTTGCTCCGCCTGGCTGGACAATTCCTCAGAGGTGGAGGCCATTTCCTCTGTGGCGCTGGCCCCCTGCTGGATAGCCTGATCCAGTTGTTGAACCGCCTTGGTTACCTGCTGAATACCGTCGGCCTGTTCACTGCTGGAGGCATTAATCTCCTGGACCAGTTCGGCGGTTTTCTGAATATCCGGCACAATCATCTCGATAAGTTTCCCCGCCCGCTCGGCCACCTCCACGCTTGAACCAGACAGGACACTAATTTCCTTAGCCGCAGTTTGGCTGCGTTCGGCGAGTTTGCGCACCTCAGCCGCCACCACCGCAAATCCTTTCCCATGTTCCCCGGCCCGGGCCGCTTCGATGGCTGCATTCAGAGCCAGCATGTTGGTCTGCCTGGCGATTTCTTCTATGATGCCGATCTTCTCGGCGATACTCTTCATGGCCTTGACCGTCTCGGCCACGGATTTTCCTCCTTCTTGGGCGTCTTTGGCTGCCTTTTGGGCGATGGCCGCGGTTTGTTTGGCGTTATCGGCATTTTGGGCTAC
>JADFYN010000351.1:0-471 GCA_015233055.1 Deltaproteobacteria bacterium | reverse complement strand
GAGACTTCTTCAACACTGGCCGCTTGTTCGGTCGCGCCCTGGGACATCTCACTGGCGCTGGAACTGATCTCTTGCGAACCAGAGGCCACTTGATCCGCAGATTGTTGTACGTTTACCGCTATTTCGGTCAAATCTTTGACCATCTTCTCCAGGGCGATCATCAATTCGTCTTTCTTGGATCTTTTTTCCACTTTGAGCATGAGATTGCCGTTGGCAATTTCCTGAGCCAACCTGGTCACCTCATTTAGAGCGTCAATCAAGGCGTTCAAGTTATTCTTGATGGTATTGAAGTCGCCGTTATATTGGTCGGTGATCTTGGCTGGGATGTCGCCTTTGGAAATATCGTCCACATATTTGGCAGCCACGTTTAACGGCCCGATGACCGCATCCAGGGTCTCGTTAACGCCCTTGACGATCTTGCCGAAGTCGCCGCCGAATTTAGCCGCATCACCCCGCGTGGCCAGCTTTCCG
>JADFYN010000350.1:3219-3614 GCA_015233055.1 Deltaproteobacteria bacterium | reverse complement strand
AACCGAGTCCTTCGACCTGATCTTGATGGACGTTCAGATGCCGGGAATGGACGGCCTGGAAACCACATCGAAGATTAGGGAAAGAGAAAAAACGACAGGCCGGCACGTTCCCATCGTGGCCATGACGGCCTGCGCCATAGAGGGTGACAAAGAACGGTGCCTGGCGGCCGGGATGGACGATTATGTGGCCAAACCCATTTATTCCGGACATTTGATAGAAGTCATTGAACGCCTGACCACTTGAAAGGATAGATTATGAAGCTGTTATGTCGGCCGGGCTCCATATCGAATATATTGAATTGCTTATTTATTTTCATGGTTATACTTTGTGGCCCCGATCTAGTTCAGGCCCAGAGCAGCTTGAAAGTAGGCTGGGAACCTTCGGCGCCGTATCA
>JADFYN010000350.1:0-3099 GCA_015233055.1 Deltaproteobacteria bacterium | reverse complement strand
TGGATATAGCAATTCCCGCGTCGAAGACGGTCGAACGAGAGAAATTCGCCTTTTTTTCCGATCCTTACCGCAAAGAGGTTATTGCCCTTTTCGTTCGCCGAGGGGAATCAGGGAAATACCATTTCAAGACCTTGAGCGATCTGATCGGGAGCAACTTCAAGCTTGGGGTAACCCAAGGTTATTACTATGGGAGAGATTTTCAACTGTTGATGAAGAATCCCAATTTCGTCAAGCAGATAGAAGAAGCAAGTGATGACCTAAGTAACTACCACAAACTTCTGACGAACAAAATTGATGGGTTTCTATCTGACCAGACCGGGACCGTCATAGATATTCGGAAAGAAGGATTGGAGGGTAAAATAGATATTTATCATATAGATATAACCTCTGAAGATATCTTCTTCATGTTTAGCCGGAAGTCTGTTAAACCGGACATGGTGGGAACCTTTAACACCGGGTTGAAGGCTCTTAAAGCAAGTGGACGTTACGAAGAAATAATCAACAAATTTCTAAAATGATTTAATAAAAACCGGCAGATTTATGATGATTGACGGTTGAAATTAACGGCTTCACAGGGTCAAGCCGTTGGTCGGAGTCAACGAATATGGACTACAAATGTATTAATGTTCTCCTAATTGAGGATAACCCCATTGACTCTCGTCTCATTAAAGAAATGCTGACGAGGACCAAAGGGATCTCCTGCAATTTGAATAGCGTTGAGGCGCTCTTGCCCGGTCTGGCCTTGCTGGCCAAAGGTGATATTGACGTGCTGTTATTGGACCTGATTCTACCAGACAGCCGAGGAATCAGTACCTTTACTCAGGCTTATGCCAACGCTCCGGATATCCCTATTATCGTACTCACTAATCTCGACGATGAAGACACCGCTTACCGCGCCGTTCGTCATGGGGCCCAAGATTACTTGATTAAGGGTCAGGTCGACGGACAACTGCTGGCCAGGTCCATCCGTTATGCCATCGAAAGAAAGCGGGCCCAACAGGCTTTGCGGGCCTCGGAAGAAATGATGCGGCTGGTTATCGAGTCCTCCCCCATTGGGATGGTCATTGCCCAAAAAAGCTGTGTTCTGTATGCCAACCCGGCTTTTGTTCAGATGTTTGGTTACGCTGATTCCGACCAGGTCATAGATATGCCCCTAGACAAGCTGGTTGACATGAGTGACGGAGATCTCTTGGACGACTGCCGTCGGAATGGCTCCACCTCTAACCAGCCCACGGCCCATTTTGAGTTGAAGGGAATCAAAGAAAACGAGGAAACCTTTGATGTCGACCTGCGCCTGACTATTATTGATTATCACGGCCAACCGGCCATCCTGGGCTTTGTGATTGACAGTAGTTCTGAAAGAAAACTCCGAGCCCAGCTTTTTCAAGCCCAAAAGATGGAGGCTGTAGGCACTCTGGCCGGCGGCGTGGCCCATGACTTCAATAATCTTATCCAGGCCATCAAGGGGTATACCCAGTTGCTCTTGTTGGACAAAAAAAACGATGATCCCGAACATGAAGAATTGACGGCGATCGAGCAGGCGGCCCGGCGAGCAGCCGAACTTACACAGCAACTATTAACCTTTAGCCGAAAAGTGGAACACAAATTTCGTCCCGTCGATCTCAATCAAGAGGTGAGGCAGGTCAAAAAGTTGCTTAGCCGGACCATTTCTAAAATGATTGCCATCGACCTGGAACTGGCTGAAGACCTGAAGATTGCCAATGCCGACCCGGCCCAAATTGAACAGGTTCTGATGAACCTGGCCATCAACGCCCAGGACGCCATGCCCGACGGCGGTCGAATAATCATTTCCACCAAAAACGTGACATTGGATAAAACTTTTTGCAAGACGCATGCGGAAGTAATTCCCGGTGACTACGTGCTTATCAAGATGACCGACAATGGCCTGGGTATGGATAAAAATGTACAGAACCACATATTTGAACCATTTTATACGACCAAGGGTCTGGGCAAGGGCACGGGGCTGGGATTGTCGGTGGTTTATGGAATTATTAAGAGCCATGGAGGGTATATTTATTGTCAAAGCGCTCTGAACGAAGGCACCATTTTTGACATTTATATGCCGGCAATTGAACAGCTAAAATACACCGAAGAGCCGGACGTCAAGGAAATGCCGCAAGGAGGCAAGGAGACGATTCTGATCGTAGATGATGAAGAATTTATCCGAAAATTTGGTGAAAAAATGCTCCGCCGGTTTGGTTATGACGTTGTAAGCGCCTCCAACGGGCACCAGGCCCTCGAGTTTTATAAACTGCATGCCGAGAGCATTTCATTGATAATATTAGATTTAATCATGCCAGAGATGGGCGGCATACGATGTTTGGAAGAAATTATGAAGATTAACCCCCAGGCCAAAGTGGTCATCGCCAGTGGCTTCCCAGGCACTGATTCTTCAGAAGACACGATCCGGTTGGGGGCGAAAAGCTTCGTCAGCAAGCCCTACGAAGCCGCAGAAATGCTCACGGCGATCAGGGACGTCCTGGATGACGATTAGGGGTTACCCGAAACCCAGATTTTGTGGCTTTATAGAAAAACATTGATAAAACAAAAACAAGTTTACAATTGTCGGCAGATTATGTTAGTTAGTAGGAATTAGTCTCACAGACTGAAAGCCTATCCTGGAGCCTGAAAGAAGAACTTTCCCGCCCTTATCAAGTAGCTAAAGACACCACTTGCAGGAAACTCAAGGGGCGGGACTAACTTGTATGTATCCTTGGAGATGTCTTCGCCGATCTCTAGGGCAAACCACCCCCACCGGAGGCCGAGCATGGGTATCGAGACCGATGATCTAATCCAGGAAATGGTCGTCGAATCATTGGACCATCTGGAAAATATCGAGGAAGATCTGCTGACTATCGAATCACAAGGCGCCGACATCGACCTGGACCTGGTTAATAAAGTATTCCGGGCCATCCATTCGGTTAAAGGCGCGGCGGGGTTTTGCGCCCTAAATAACATCCGTGAGTTGTCCCATGAGTGGGAAAGTATTCTGAATCTGGTCCGCAAGAAGGAACTGACCCCCACCTCAGCGATCGTCGACATCATGCTCAAGGCGGCGGACCTCCTCAAGGATCTCCT
>JADFYN010000034.1:16147-19414 GCA_015233055.1 Deltaproteobacteria bacterium | reverse complement strand
GCAAGAAATTATAGATGCTCGGAGGCCCGCATCCACAGTTTTACCGACCATTCCTTGACGCGCCGGAGTCACCAGGGTCAACCGGACCATCTCTACAACAACCTGAGTTCGGCGCGTATGCTAAGCGATTGGCATCAAGGGCCATAATTAAATCCGGTAGATTGCGCGGATTCGGGCCTCAATAGGTCTCCGGGGTTTTTACATCTGCGTTTATCTGAGAAATCTGTGGATACATTTCTGGTAGTTAATTGAAAATCTCGTCGAACTTAGGTCCAACGAGTAACCGGGTACAAACAACCGGCAACAGGCGCGCTCAGAAGCGCCGATTATATCCGGGTCGAGTATAGTCAGTTTCGTGAGTAATAATAATAAGATTTAAGGAGTAATATCAATCTATCGGATTCCTATCGCAGCCAAAGCAAACCGTTTCTATTGACAATTGGCCCTAAAAATTCATAAAATAGCGCCTCTTGGGGAATATCTTCAAACAGCCGCCCGGACCACCTCAGCGGACCACCGTGATGTCTGATTATCGGCGCCCGCTTGATCTCCATCACTATAGGAATCAATGGGCATCTACTCCAAAAGCGTTTCTTCGACCATACCTGGTCGCCGGGTTGGGGCTATGTCTGGGATATCCCGATCTGGAAGCAGATGGACTACTTGAGAAAAAAGGAGATAATGAAATGAATTCTTATAGAAAGGTTACCGCCGACTATTGGCCGGACGACTACATTGCCAAGCGTCGGAGCGCCGAAAATGCGATCAAGCTAATCAAACCTGGACAACGTATTTTTATCGGGTCCTCGTGTGGAGAACCTCTGGTCCTGAGCAAAGAACTTAACAACCAAGCTTCTAACTTTACCGACTTAGAGATCGTCCGGGTTTTGAGACAGGAGGTCTCCCTCATGGGCACCGGTGATAACCAGGAGGCCTATGGAGGATTTAATGTTCGATACTTCTACCTGGGTTCAGCCAAACCTCACAGCCTGGCCCAGATCAAACGTTTCATCACCCCGATAAATTTATCGGCCGTCCCCCGCCTGTTTAAGAGCCGGCAATTGCCCATTCACGTGGCCTTAATTCAGGTCTCCGAACCGGACGATTTCGGCTGGATGAGTTTGGGTGTAAGCGTGGATGTGACCCTGGCCGCGGCCCAGACGGCCGACCTGGTGATTGCCCAGGTCAATCCGAAAATGCCGCGCGTCCTGGGTCGGAGTTTTATTCATGTCAACGAAGTTGACGTCATAGTCGAGCATGAAGAAGAACTCTTGACCATCGGCCATGTCCCCGACTTTGAGGCAGCCCACCTGATCGCCCAGTATGCGGCTAAATTGATTGAAGACGGGTCCACCATGCAGATGAGCCTGGGCACCACTCACCAGGGCTTGCTGACCGGCCTGTCCCAAAAAAACGACTTGGGCATCCATACTCAATTCCTTAGTGACAGCATTATGCAACTGGTGTCCATGGGCGTGATTAATAACCGCAAGAAAGGCTTTAACGAAGGAAAACTGGTGGCCAGCGGAGCGATTGGTTCAAAGAATCTTTACGAGTTCCTTCATGACAATCCCAGCATTGAGTTCCACCCTTCCGATTATGTCAATAACCCGACGATCATCGCCCAGCACAACAAGATGGTGGCCCTCAACGTGGTCATGGCCATGGACCTGACCGGGCAGGTGGCCGCCGATGCCCTCCCCTACAACCATTTCTCCGGCGTCAACGGAATCATGGACTTCATCCGGGGGGCCAGTCTGTCACCGGGAGGAAAAAACATCCTTCTGCTCCCATCCACGACCATGGACGGCAAAAGCAGCCGGATCGTGCCCAGTCTTGAAGACATTCCGGTGATCGTCCCCAGAGCGGAGGTCCAGTACGTGGTCACGGAATACGGAGTGGTCAACCTGTTCGGCAAGAACCTTCAGGAAAGGGCCATTGCCATGATCAGCATTGCCCACCCCAACTTCCGCGACGAGTTGTTTTACAAGGCCAAGGAAATGGGGCTGCTGGGGAAAGAGCGGACGTTGGCCGATTCCATCCGGAGCGTTTATCCGCTAAACATCGAGGAAACTCGCGTCATCAAAGGCCAACAGGTGCTATTCCGGCCGGCCAAGCCCACGGATGAACGGAAAATCCAAGAACATTTCTATAACCTGGACCGCCAAGACGTGGTTCGCCGCTTTCTCCACGAAAAAACGTCGTTTGTCCGCGACGAGATGGCCGATGTTTATCAAGTTGATTATATTCATGATATGACCATCGTGGCCGTGATCGGCGAGGTCGGTTTCGAGGAAATCATTGCCGTAGGCGGCTACTTTATTGAACCCGCCCGAAACATGGCGGAGGTAGCTTTCAGCGTGGCCAAAGACTGGCAGGGCAAAGGCGTCTCCTCCATCATCCAGGAGAAACTGGCCAAGACGGCCCGGGAGCACGGCATCAGAGGTCTCGTCGCCTATACGACGACCAACAATATGGGGATGATCAAACTATTTAAGAGACTGCCGTTTAGAGTCAAAAGCGCTTACGACGATGTCGGCCTGATCTTGACGGCCAATTTCGATGAACCCATCCCAACGAAAATCCCCATTGCCTAGGCGGCAACCGGTGATGACCATTCAAATTTAACCATGCCAAAGGTTACGGGTGGTGCGTTACGGGTGACGGAGTTAGTCTTTAACCGGACGGTTGGCCCAGACCAGCCACACCCCAAACGCCCATTGCAACCTTTGACCCAAACCGGCCGGCTCGGCTGCGGCTCCCCTCCAGGCACAGTCCCCATATCTGAGAAAATCTTTGCAGCCCGACAAAATTTGTGTATAGTCACCCGGCATGATGCTTCTCGTATTTCCATTTCTATTGAGGTCAAAAGATGAAATTGTTCCTGATGGTTTTGGGGTTGGCTTTGTTTTTAGAGGGGCTCCCTTACTTTGCCTTTCCCAATACCTTGCGGAATTGGTTAGTTAAATTGATCGCACAGCCGGATAAGGAATTGAGATTTTCCGGACTGATTTGTATGATCATCGGATTACTATTAATCTACCTGGGACGGGACTAGCCGTCACGGCTGAGTTGGATACTGATTCTTTAATCATAATCTTTAAGATTGTTACTTTTGTTTGGGAGGAGTCTTTCCGGTGAATCGTAATAGACGCTGCCGATTAGAAATAATTATTCTAGCCTGCTGGGTGGTAATGCTGCTCATCGGCGACTGCTGTCCGACCATGGCCGCGGACCCGACCGCTACCCCTGTAAATCCGGCCAACC
>JADFYN010000034.1:0-16015 GCA_015233055.1 Deltaproteobacteria bacterium | reverse complement strand
ATGGTCCTGACTCACAGCGCCATGCTCCTGGCCGCGGATATGGAGGTCGAAAAGCTGGATAAAGCCCGGGTGGAACAGCAACAGGCGTTGGACACGGTGACCGGGCGGATTACCCAAATTGCTGAAAAAAATCAAAAGATTGAACAGCTACGCAAGCAAACCGACGAGCAATATCACCTCGACGAAAACCAGTTGTTGGAGGTCAGTGCCCTCAACTCCAAGGATAAGGCCATTGTCACCCTCATTCAACGACTCAAATCCCTTAAAGATATCCTGGCTAAGAAGACCGGACTACTTCAAAAACTGGCCGAGTCCCACACTATCCAGACGGTTAAATGGGAAGAGACGCGAGATGCCGTTGCCTCCATGTCCAAAAAATACGATGCAGTCATTAAGGAACGGAAAGAACAAGAAATTTTTAAGAGAAAAGATGGACCGGCCGCGGCCTTGGGTTGGGTCAAGATTCAAGAAGAGATTGATGGATTGGTCAAGCGGCTACGATTGCTCTTGACTCGTGATCTGGAGCCGGCAAAGATTGTAGATTTTTTTGTCTCCGGCGGATTCTTGTATATTACCACCATCCTGCTGCTGATCATTACCCTGGCCATTCTCCGTCGGCTGGTCCGGGTCTTGGTCAATTTGGAACAACAACCGTTTTTCGGCCGGGACCTCTGGCGATTATTGGCGCTGCGGATATTTTACCGTTCTTTCCCTTTATTGGGAACCACCCTGGCCCTATATTTATACTCAATGCTGCCTTTTGTGTCTTCATCGGTTCCCTTTCTTCGGGCAGTCTGCCATGTCCTGCTGATCTGGATATTATGTAAATGGTGGCTCGACTTCCTGACGTTGTGGAATGAAGGTGAACACCACCGAGTGTCGGTTAGGTTGGTCTGCCTGTTACGGTTGATGTTACGCATTTCTTTTATTTTTGCCATAGGTTACACTGCAGCCTACAGCCTCTTGGGCGGCGCCGGGGCTCTCCTCCTGTTGGGTCGGCTGCTCTTTGAATTCGGCTTACTGGGATGGAGTATCTATCTAGGGCGGGTTTTGATTCAGGAAGGCGATGCTTCAGCAACCGAAAAGCGGACACACTTACCGAATTGGCGAACCACCTTAGCCGGACTGGGATACTTTATCGTCGGGGCGGGTGCTTTTTTGGAACTATCCGGGTATGGCCAGTTGGCCTTGCGCTGGTATATAAGTTGGGGTCTAACCTCGTCGGTGCTGCTGTGGGGCGGCTTGATATTCTTTATCATTCGAGAGGAGGAACGGGGCTTCAAAAAAATGTCCGAATCGGAAACCAGCGAAGACAAAGAAAAATCCCTGCCCATCCGGTGGCTCGCATTGCGGCTTTGCTGGGTGGCCTGGCTGGGGACCGTCTTGACTTGGATTATCCTGGCCTGGGGTGGAAAGGAAGCCGTGGCCGTGGGCTTTGTCCAGGTGATGACCTACGCCATTCCGCTGGGCGGCATGAATTTGAGTCTTTTGGGATTTGTGCAAGCTTTCCTGGTCCTGTTGTTTACCCACGCGGCGACACGATTGTGGCGGAGATTCTTCCTTAAAACACTTCTGGCCAAGAGCGGCCTGGCCTTAGGCGTTCAGGAGTCGATGGCCAGTGTCTCGGGTTATGCCATCTGGGCCTTTGGGATCATCTCGGCATTTTATGCCCTGGGTTTAAGTGCGACTTCTCTGGCCGTGGCCTTCGGCGCTCTGGGCGTGGGGCTCGGTTTTGGTCTGCAGACTATTTTCAACAATTTCGTCAGCGGCATTATTCTCCTGTTCGAGCGTCCCATCCAGGTGGGGGATGTGATAGAAATTAAGGGTGTTACAGGAACGGTGAAGAATATCCGGGTCCGGTCGACCGTGGTCCAGACCTGGGATAACGCTTCGCTGATCATCCCCAATTCGGATTTGATCAGTAACCAATTAACAAATTGGAGTTTCAAAGACATGCGGGTCAGGCGCAACATCAGCATAGGCACTGCCTATGGGGCCGACGTGGATGCAATCAAGGACGCCCTGCTGGAGGCGGCCGACCAACATCCGCTGGTCCTCCAGGAGCCAAAGCCGGATGTGCTATTTGCCGACTTCGGAGACAGCGCCCTTATTTTCAAGCTTCGAGTGTGGACCTCCGTCCAACATGCCGTAGGGGTCGAATCGGAACTCCGATTTAAAATTGACCGCCTATTCCGGGAACGAAAGATAGAAATCCCATATCCTAAGCGCGATATTCACATCAGATCTATTGAAGGCGCCGCACCTCCCCCTGTGGTCAACACGGAGTCTTAAATCCCGTCACGGGTTACCGGTTGCGGTGCTATGTCGTTAACTTACGGGCCGAACAATCATGCAAATTTTTTAAAATAGTTAATTCCACATAAGCCCTGAAAGGGCGCGCTAGGTTAGCCCAGCGGCAACGCCCTGGGTATTGGGGCAACGCGTGCCGTAGGGGCGACGCATGCGTCGCCCCTACAGGTGTACCCCCATGGCATCGTTGTACTAATTCAACAGCATTGGGGCGCTGCCCAGGGCTAACCTAGCGCGCCCCGTTGGGGCTTGATCGGAATCGGCCATTTATTAAAATCCTATCCGATTCCCCTGCACCTTAACTCAATGACATTGATCCGCAACTGGAGATTTTGAGAAGCGGTTTTATAGACCGAAGGGAGCAAACAGGACATGCCGACAAGGTATTCCCAGGATGCCGTCAAGCAAGAATCTCCTACCCCGGACAACCGGGCAACCAGGCGGCCGAGGGTGGCGTTCGTCGTTCAGAGGTGCGGCCTGGAAGTCAACGGCGGGGCGGAGCTTCTTTGCCTTAAAATAGCTCAGAAGATGGCCAAGTATTGGCACACGGAAGTGCTCACCACCACGGCGCTGGATTACATGACCTGGGCGAATTATTACCCCCCCGGTGAAGAATTGATCGGAGAAACCCGAGTGCGGCGCTTCCCGGTCGCCTCGCCCCGGAACGTCAACTCATTTAATCGGCTTTCGGAAAGGATTGCCCCCCGCGTTAAAAACGCCACCATAGAAGAGCAGGAGAAATGGATGCGCGCTCAAGGTCCCTGGAGCCCGGCCCTCCTGGATTACGTCAGGCAACATGCCGCGGAATTCGATGCCTTCATCTTCTTTCCATATTTGTATGCCACCACCTATTTTGCCCTGCCGCTGGTTCAGGATAAAGCCTATCTGGCTCCCCTGGCCCACGACGAATGGCCGATTTACATGAGCATGTGGGACAAGTTTTTCCAACTCCCGCAAGGTTTCATTTTCAACACCCCGGAAGAGCTTGATTTTCTAAAAACCCGATTTCCCGGGGCCGGATTGAACGGACCAGTGGCCGGGATGGCTTTAGACCCCCCGGAGACCCTTGACGGAGACGGATTTCGCAGTCAATTCCGCATCAATGAGAGGTTCATCCTGTACATCGGGCGGATCGATCCGTCCAAAGGGTGTGATGACCTGTTCCATAACTTCATGGAGCTGCAAAAACAGAATCGGGCGCCCCGAAAGCTGGTCTTGTTGGGCAAGCCGGCCATGGATGTGCCGAAGCATCCGGATATCATTACCCTGGGCTTTGTGGATGAACAAACCAAGTGGAACGCGCTGGCCGCCTGCGATTTTCTGGTTATGCCGTCTCCATACGAAAGCCTGTCTATCGTTTTGCTGGAGGCCTGGTGGGCCGGCAAGGCGGTTTTGGTCAACGGAAAATGCCGCGTCCTGGTAGGGCAATGTCGCCGCTCCCAAGGCGGCCTATGGTATTCTGATCCGACCGAGTTTATGGTCGCAGTCAAACACCTGAATGAGGAAACCAGACGACAATTGGGTATCCAGGGGCAGAGATTCGTTAAAGAAGCTTACACCTGGCCGGTGGTGGAAAAAAAATATTCGGACCTGATCAATCCTATCCCGGACAAAAACGTAATACAATAAAAACCGTATGTTCCAAGCTGTAACCGGAAATTCTGTTGACTTGATTGTTTGAGCGAACTACACTAATCCAATGTTGAATTTCAGTCTTTTGAAAAGAAGCACAACCCAAAGGACACGGAGAGAAAAAAGAGGACACAGAGTTTTCTGATATGGCTTCCAAGATCTCTGCGTTTTCTTTGTTCCCTTTGCGTCCTATGCGTTGTGCTTTTAATATGGCTGAATATATACCTAAAATTCCAGATTTGGAAAACTATAATTATGAGGATGAACTGAATGAACGAACCAAACAAGAACTGGGAACAAAAAAAACTGATGTTGGAAGACTCCTTTCGATTTTCCTGTCACCATGGGGTGTCTTGTTTCACCACCTGTTGCCGTGACATAAATATTTTTCTCACCCCGTATGACCTCCTCCGGATGAAAAACCAATTGGGCATATCCTCAGGAGAGTGCATTGATAAGTACACCGAGGTTGTTTCCGGAGCCAAGCACATTATTCCACTGTTAGTCATCAAAATGAATGAGACCGACAAGAAATGCCCCTTTGTCGGCGACAAGGGATGCGAGATTTATGATGTCCGACCCTGGGCCTGCCGGATGTATCCCATAGATATGGACCAGGAAGGTGATTTCTTCACCATGGACGTGGCCGACCGGTGTTTTGGTCTTAATGAAGACCGGCAATACTACCTCTCGGAATATCTGGAAGACCAGGGGTTGATCAACCTCCGGGACGTGGAGGATAGTTTCAACGAACTTACCGCCAACGAGCGTCTGCGGGATGTGGAAGTAGATAATGACGCCATCAAAAAAATGGTCTTTATGGCCACCTATAACATCGATGAGTTCCGGCGGTTCGTCTTCGGCAGCAGCTTCTTGTCCAAGTTTGATATCCCCCAGACCAGAGTGGAAAAAATAAAGCGGAATGACGTGGAACTGCTCAAACTGGCCTTCGATTGGATCAAGTTCGGGTTGCTGGGACGAATAGTTCTCAAGGTCAAAGATGAAATCGTCGAGGCCCACGCCAAGGATATCGCAGCGGAAGAGGACGGGCAATAATTTATGGACTTAAAAACAATTATTAATGATCACAACCCCGAGGCCCTCATACCCCTGGAACACGATAGCTTCGTCTTTGCTTGCCATTCCAAGGTAACTTGCTTCAACGTTTGTTGCGGTGACTTGAACCTGATGTTGACCCCCTATGATGTCTTGCGGATGAAAAACCATCTCAAGATTCCTTCCGAGGTCTTCCTCGATGATTACACCTCCAGCCGGGCCACCGGACATCATGGCCTGCCCATGGCTTTCCTGAGAATGACCGATGACGAAAAAAAGCGTTGCCCGTTCGTCACCGACCAGGGGTGCTCCATCTACGAAGATCGGCCGGGAGCCTGCCGGATGTACCCGCTGGGCCGCGCCGCCACCAAACCAGACCCCGGACTGAGCGTCAAGGAGCAGTTCTTCTTTGTCAAAGAAGCCCATTGCACCGGTTTTGAACAAGGCCGGGAATGGACCGTGGCGGAATGGCAAGCCAATCAGGGCCTGACCGAATATAATTTTTATAATGACTTGTGGATGGAAATCATTACTCGAAAGGTTCCCGGGCCGCAAGCCGCATTTAATCCCCAAAAATTTCAAATGTTTGTCATGGCGTCATACAACCTGGATGAATTCCGCCGGTTTGTTTTGGGCAGCCGGTTCCTGACCCTGTTCGATTTGCCGGCTGATCTGGCCGAAAAGGTGAAAACCGATGACCTCGAATTGCTGAAGTTAGGGATGAACTGGCTCCGATTTTCCCTATTCGGCGATCCGACACTGGCCATCAAAGACTCGGTCATCAAGGAGAAGAAAGCCGCATCAGAAGGAAAATGAAGCATGGGTTATTGGATCGGAAGGCTCTGGCTGGCGTTCTGGGGTTGGCGGATCGAAGGTGCAGAACAGTTACCCGCAAAGTTTGTGTTTATCGCCTCGCCCCACACCTCGAACTGGGACGTGCCGTTTATGCTGGCCGCGGCTTATGTCTTGCGCATACGCATTTCTTGGTTGGGTAAACATAGTCTGTTTAAGGGTAGATGCGGCCGGATTCTGAGAGCCTTAGGCGGCATTCCCGTTAACCGGCAGGCGCCCCAGAACCTGGTCCAACAGATCGCAGCATCATTCCATGCCTCGACGAACCTGATACTGGCCGTACCCCCGGAGGGGACCCGGAGGAAAACCGAATACTGGAAATCAGGCTTTTACCATATTGCCCGGACAGCCGGCGTTCCGATAGGTCTCGGCTTTCTGGACTATGGCCGGAAACGCTGCGGGTTCGGAGGCTTCTTCTTCCCCAGCGGCGACGTCCGGGCCGACATGGACAGGTTGCGAGCCTTTTATGGCGGCATTCGGGGCAAGTATCCCGAAAAAACGGGCCGGCCGCGGTTGCGTGAAGAGGATACCCCCGTGGGCGGGGTTGACTTGCCTTCGGAGCCAAAGTAACATCTATCGGTTAGACCTGATCGGACCTCAGGATGATGATCCTGTAGCCTTTTGTTGGGTTCTCATTTTCTGCAACAAGGCTCCATAGGACTCTTGCGCAATCACCCGGGCAAATGATTTTCTATACTTTTCCACAATGCTGATCCCATCTATCGTCACATCCTGGACCAACCATTCCTGCTTCACCGAAGCCACCCAATATTCCACCTGGATTTCATCGCTTGCCCGAATAATTGTCGTCTTGACTAAGGCCCGGCCCTGGTTAAGCTCTTCTTTGGTGTAGCGGATTTCTTCCTTCTTTAAAAAATCCAGCACTAACCGGGTGTAAGAATCAAGAAACAGGTCTTGAAAAATACTCTTGAATTCCAGACGTTGCGGACCGGTAAGCTTTGGCCAGGATTGATCCAGGGCGTTCTTAGCCATGGTCTCAAGATCGAAATTGGCGGCGATAACCCCTTTGGTCGCCGTTCTCCGCTGCTCCCTTTGCTCCGGTCCTTGAAGTTGAGGGTCGGTCTGGATAGACATGACCTTTTGGAGCATATCCCGGATGCGATCCGTGGCCGGGCCGGCATGAGCCAGACCGGAAAAGAAAACAAGGGTCAAAAGGCAACTAATTAAGACGACGGTCTTTCTTCTCATGATATTTCCTCACGACTTAAGGACTTAAAATTGGAAACATTTCTATCCGGGGCCTCCTGTATCTTGGAACAGTCCGGGATTATCGGGACGCCGCCCCCGGCCGTTCCAGCGACCACCTGTAACAGGGCCGGGAGAAAAACCACGGCTGCGACTAAGACACTCAGACTACCCATCATGGACAAGAACCCCAGGCTACAGATCCCCTGGTGGTCGGAGATGATCAGGCTGCCGAAACCAACCGTAGTTGATAAACCTGCAATGATCACCCCTTTGGCCGTGCTGACCGGCAGCATGGCTGTTCCCGCTTCGCGGCCTTCCTGGCGCCACCGTTGCACAATAATAATTCCATACTCCACCCCCGCCCCAAAGACCAGGGGCAAAAAGATGGCATTGGCTAAGTTCAGATCGACATGGAATAGATACATCAGCCCCCCGGTCCAGGCGGTGCCGACGAAAAACGGGATCATGGCCATCACCGTATCCTGAAGGCGGCGAAAGATGATCCAAAGCAGGACAAAGATAATTACTCCTCCATAAATCGAAGCATGAATAATGGCGTCGCGGAAGGCCTGGGTGAATTGATACAACCTGACCGGATCACCGACCGCGTCTGGATCCACCGTTCTAAGGTCTTGGACAAACCTGGCCAACATCTCCGGTTGCCAGATATCCAACGCCGGGAAAACGCGAATCAGGTAAAGGTTGTCGGATCTCATAAACAGATGCCGGATCGACTGGGGCAGGTCGGATGGCTGTATGGGTGAAGCGTAGGCATTCCGGCGGAGGACATCCAGCATCCCGTCGAGTTGATTGAAAAACTCTGTTTGAAAAGATTGCAGGGCGGACTCGACTTTAGCCCGTTCGGGAGCACTGATTCTTTGTCGAATGTGATCAATGAGATCCCTGACTTGCTTCATTTGCCCGAGCAATGACCGGTCAATCGCTCCAGCCTGGCCCGGATCAACCATCTTGAATCGGATTCTGCCCAGGGCCTGATCCAATTCGGCCGGATCAACCGCCCCGTCCGGATGCCGAAAGGACTTGACCCCGTCTATGATCGGCCT
Source organism: Deltaproteobacteria bacterium (assembly GCA_015233055.1). Taxonomy (GTDB): domain Bacteria; phylum Desulfobacterota; class JADFXK01; order JADFXK01; family JADFXK01; genus JADFXK01. Next base: position 7,892 of record JADFYN010000034.1, on the reverse strand, counting down.
TATCTCGGCCAGCAAGGCCACCTTTGAGGTCTGGTCGCCGGGAAGCAGGCTGGACACACTCCGGGCTTCGGCGACTGAACTGAGGGCGGCCAGGGCCGCGGTTTTCCGTTTGACCTCATCGAGCGAACGGGCCAGAACCGCCCCATGCATACTCGTGTGTTTAGAGTCTTCTATCAGCTTTTTGGCCCAGAGCACCGATTCGGCATGTTTGGACTGCAGCCGCAACATGTTCAGATCAAAGGCCACCCCGGCGCCGCCCCAGATGGCCAAAACCAGCACCAGGCCCGATGGAATCAAGATAGCCCAGGCGCGGCGATTGGTCAGCCCAAAAAACGGCCTGATCCGGTCGGGAACTCCTCCCACCTTTGTCCGGCGGCACGGCTTGTCCAGCACTAGGGCCAGAGGCGGCAAAACGCCCAGGGTGGTAATGGTGGTCATAACCATCCCAATGGTGGAGATGATCCCCAGCTCAGCCAAACCTTTAAATCCAGTCAGGGCCAATGGAAAAAATGACAGCGCCGCAGTCAACCCGGACAACAAAATCGCCGGCCCTAATTTAAACATAACGATGCAGATGGCTTCTTTCCGGGACGCGGCTTTGGTTTCAGCCTCCTCTTGATACCGGGCAAACCAGTGAATACAATAATCTATGCCCAAACCCAGGAGCAATGGGGTGAAAGACACCGATAAGATGTTAAGATGACCGATAAACAGAGTCGTCAGGCCGAATGTCCAGGCCAGGGCGATCACGATCTGGATAATGGCCAGGATAGGTCTCCGGAAACCCCGCCAGGCCAACGTCAGCAGGAGAGTCAGGGCGACCAGAGAGATGCCAGTTGCCAGGCCCATATCCTGAAGAGCGGCGCTCATTTCGTCCATGTTCAAGGCTTCCTGACCCGTCACCCCGGCCGGGACGCCGGGAACCTCGGTCTGGGTCCGGGCAATGGCCTTTCTCAGGGCTTGGAGCGGGCCCTGTGCCTTGGCGAAACCGTCGTCCGTCTTGCCCGGAGTAACGAACAGGAGAAGATAACGCTTGTTTTCGGTCCAGAAATATCCGCCGCCAACCTTGTCTTGATAGGATTCAGGAGCAAGAAATGACTCCCAGGGCGTATTGGCCGCCGCGTTCCCATCCAATTGCTTGTTCAAGGACTGAAGGACGTTGATCAGAAAATCAAGATTCAGAGGCTTGTCTTTGGTCCCGGTTTCAGGCTCATCCAGGAACCCGGTAAAAAGCCGGCCCATCATCTGGGAAGCCATCTCTTCATTGATTTCCTTAAATAAACTAGTCAAGCCGGGGGAGCCAGCCAGATTCACCATAAAGTTCCGATGCTCCCTCAACCTTTCACTTATCGTCTTAATATCCTTCGCATCCAGGTAAAGCAGCGCCCAGGGCCGAAAATAGTCGGGGTCAATGTGGTAAAACACCTGGGCGTAGTTTTTCCGGTCCGCCTCCAGTCGAGCCACCAGGGCCTGAAGAAATTTTAGAGTGCGTTCCTTGTCCCGATTTTCGATGGCTACGACAAAGTTGTCCAGGTCACCAAATTTATTCACTTGGGCGGACAGATGGCTTAGCCGAAGATCAGAGGAAACCAGATCTGCCCTGTTTGTTTGAAATTCCAGCTTCATGACCGTGTATAAAACGGCCAGCACCGCCAGGCCCAGGGCCACCAGGACGGTCGCCTTGGGATAGTTGGTCTGAACAGCCAGAATCTTTTCCATAGGAGTTCATTTCAACCTCATTCATGAGAGGGGCCGGCCGTCACGGCTGATTTCTTCATTTTCTTCCTGGCCAGGTAAGGGCTTTTGGGATTCACGGTGAGTTCTTGCTTCTTGGGGTCAATTATGACATCCAGGTCTTCCAAAGGGATGGAACCCAACAATACCTCGGTGTCTCCGGGCAAAACCACGGCATCGGCGCTCGTTCTTCTGTTCTGGAACCTGATTTCCACCGGGCCGACCACGTCGAACTTCTTCAACGTTCCATCTGCCAACTCGGATATTTGCTCATCCACTTTTGGTAAATCCAATTGTAATCTAATCTCCTCATTGATGGCCAACATGTAGCAGCCGCTGTCCACCAGGGCTCTGACTTGGGTTCGTTTAATCTGGTCCGGCTTGATATATCCTTTTCGGCATAGAGCCAGATCATCCGTACTGGTCAACTCAATATCGGCGTAAACAAGTCCCATGATTCGGCCTCCTGTTGAGTTTGTAAAAATTCATTCTACCACGACCGGGTCTCCTGGGTGGTCAACCTATCCCAGAGAAAAGCCGCCCACGCCGACGAGACCATGGTCAACTTTGATAATTATTAGTAGCGGTCGCCTCTACTTGGAGGACTTTGAGGAAGCCGAACGGGCGCCGACCTTGGCCTGGTGCCTGGTCACCAGAAGGGACAAGGTTGTCCGATCTAGAATAGTGGAAATTGCTTCGGATATCTGCTTCCACACATCAAAGGTGACGCAGGTCTGGCTACGGGGATATTTCTCCGGTTGCTGGACACAATCCACAATGGCCACCGGCCCCTCAATGGCGGTAATGATTTCGCCGAGCGTCACTTGCTCAGGGGCCCGGGCCAGGGTATATCCGCCACTGGGTCCGCGGGTGCTCCGAATCAATGCGGCCGCCTTTAGCGGAATAAATATCTGTTCCAGATACTTGACGGAGATATCTTGCCGCCTTGACATCTCTTTCAGGTTAATCGGGCCCTGTCCCCAATTTATGGCCAAATCCAGCATCGCCCGAACGGCATAACGTCCCCGGGTGGACATTTTCATGTTTAACACTCCGTTGTCATATGATATCTTCCTAATTGTCCCATCGTCGTCAAACTCACTTCATTTTTTATTATCGCATATTTCGGCTATAATGTCGAGGTGAAAATTCATATATGAATTTATGGTGAAGAGGGTCCGGCCCGGCCAAATGCCATCTCCGGCAAATACTCTTCTTATAATCGGCGAATTTGTCTTGACGACCAGGCACTAACCGGGATATATTGCTCTCTTAGCCTCGCCTTGCCATGGAAAGAACAAAGCCCGAAGGAAACCGGAAAGGGACATAAGTTTTCTTTACTGTTGCTGAGATATTCTTAAAGTCTCCCCGTCTTTTGCGGTTTGATTTCCTCAACCCGGTGGAGTTGAACTCCGAATAGATGAGACATAAACCAGATCAGACATAAATCATCCCAATCCCAAAAGGCGACGACTATGGCGTTTTCTCAATTATATCCAATCCGACTAAGCCCGGTGTTCAAAGAAAAAATCTGGGGGAAATCGGATTATTCTGCTCTTTACGGACATCAGGTGGGCGGGCTGGAGCAGGTCGGGGAAATTTGGTGCATCAATGATGTACCAGACGGCAGCACCATCACTAATGGTTCTTTAAAAGGGCGCCCCTTTGTCCAGGTGATGGAGACATTGGGAGAAGAATTGATGGGCGCCACCACGAAGTTTGGCCGGTTCCCTCTGATTCTTAAATTTATTAATACCTCTCAAGATCTGTCCATACAGGTTCATCCTTCGGATAGTTACGTCCAACAAACCGAAAATATTCCTTGGGGGAAAACAGAAGCCTGGTTCATTTTAGACGCCGAACCAGGAAGCCGGGTCCTCTTGGGATTCAAGGAGAGCCAAACCAGGGCCGAGGTCGAGCACGCCTTGCAAAGCGGCCGCATTCATGAACTTATGGATTCCATCCCGGTTAAACGGGGCGACGTAATTTTTGTCCCCGAAGGAACGATTCACGCCGTTGGCCGGGGAATCCTCCTGTTCGAGGTCCAAAACAACTGCGACATCACCTATCGGCTTTCTGACTGGGGGCGGCTTGATAGTCACGGCCGGCCAAGACAGCTACATATCCGCCGGGGCCTGGACGTACTTAACCTGGAGCCCCTTACCCAGGCCGGAGTTCCCCGGATCAGCCTAGAGTTTGAGGGTGGAGTCAAAGACGTGTTGGTCGCCTGCCCACGATTTGTCATGGAACGGATCAGCACTCACCAGCCTTACCGCGAAGAACTAACCGGCGAGACATTCGTGGCCCTAACCGGGATCAACGGTGTCGGGCGGATTTTGACTAAGAACAACGACCACCGAACAGCCGATATGGCGCCGGGCATCACGGTCATCATCCCGGCCGGTCTGACTGAGTTTACTCTGGAACCTGCAAATGGGCAGGTGGATTGCCTTAAGACATATATCACGAATAGTATGGACGGGTTCCGCCGGCTATTGATGGCGGCGGGTGTCCCCGAACGGCATCTTAGGAACGGCTCTGGTCCGCTCATCCTGTCCACCGATGGATGAAGGACAACCGTGGAGCGAAACCGAAACGACTGGACCCGGACCCTGGTTTTCAGGTATCGGTAGGCTCAATCGGCCTGCCTTTTTTTACCGGTTCTAAGTCAACAGCGTCCTGAAGATAGACTTGCTCTAGACCTCAACCGCAGGGGATTCAACTATGTTTCCAATGGAATTCGATCATAAGGCGCTGGACACTCTTCCATTCCCTGATGGAGAAGGAATTAAAAGAGTCACCTTGATTCTAAAGGCGATCATTAGCCGGCGGATCATGCCTTACTTTAAAAGTAAGCGGGGTGCCGATCCTGTAGACATTGTCAAAGCCGGAGAACATGTTAAGACAATCCGACTGGAAGACGAACTGAATTTTATCCGAGTCGTCAGCATGATCTCCCGGTCCGACTCTGAATGGACCATTCATATTCATGAACGGGTTTTTGACTATTTCGTTTTCGTCATCCCCAGCGATCCTGAGTCCCGGCTGGGCGAGCGGACGCCGGAAGAACGTAAGATGCTGGCTTATGCTGAATTCTTGCTCCGTCACGAATTCGAGCACGTGTTGTATCCCCAAAAAACCGAAAGTGAAGTCATCCACTCCGATGTTGTCTTCGCCATGGACCGCCGCAATGATGATCCCACCTTTTACCGGACGCTCCGAAGCGCCTTAGACGATGAAATGTCGGGGTTACGCGGCAAACCCTATCTGGCCCTGTTTGATGCCGCCGAGCAGGAACGAGGCTATGAATCACACATTTCGCGGATACTCCGAACCCAGGTCATCATGCTCGGCGATATCCCGGAAGAAATGTTAAATAAAATATTTCCGGTCCTCGATCCGGACATCAAGGCCAGGGTCTTGGGCGAATGCGCCCGCCGGAGCCGAAGTACCGTCTTTTCTCTATCCCGCCGGAGTTCGTTCGTTCAAAAGACGTTGCGGTTGTTTAAATTTGCCATCAAGACCAATGAAAAAGAGGCCGAGATCGTCTTTAACTCCTTCAAAGACCACTGGGGGTTGGTCGTTCTATTTCATGAGCTGGATATTCCCGAAAGTAGTGTGGAAGATGTGGACCCGGGTGAATTATTTGCCCTCTTTAAGGAAAGACTGGAAAAACTGACCCAGGATGGGGAACGCCCATTGACTCAGCAGCCGGCTCCGGCACCGCCCCGCCTGATCCCAATGGAACCCGAGACCGGTCAGACCGCCGTAAAAAGCCTTAAAGACCGCATCGAGGAAGCCCGCAAAAACCCCGCTTTCCCAAGGTATGTTATTGAAGTCATAGACAAGAATAAGCTCAATGCGGTCGGTCACAGCGGCGCCAAATACAGCGAACTAATTGAGACCCTGCTGGCCATTCCCTGGGGGAAAATCCAAAAAATCAGCGTCACGCCCCAGGGGTTTGAAGAAGGCTTGAACCGAACCCACTACGGACTCCGGCGGCCGAAAGAAATCGTCTGTGACCTGTTTACCAATCTGATCTGGCGATACAAAAACTTCGCCGAAGAAAGCGTATCGCACTGGCATAAAACCGGAAGCGCCTTCCTGTTTGTGGGACCTCCAGGCGTCGGCAAGACCTCTTTGGCCATTTCCATCGCCAAAAACCTCGGGATCCCCTACCATAAAATATCTCTGGGCGGGATGCGGGATGAAGCCGACATCCGCGGCCATGGGTTCACCTATGAAGGCTCCAAACCAGGCGCGATTGTGCAGGGGCTGATCAAAACGGGGATCATGAACGGCATGTTCATTATGGATGAGGCGGATAAAACCGAAAAATTCGCCATCGCCACCCTTCTCGAGATACTTGATCCGGAGCAAAATCACCTATACCACGATAAATACACTGAGACCACCGTTGATATCGACCTGTCCAACTGTCACTTTGTCCTGACCGCCAATACACTGGAAACGGTCCCGTCGACAGTCATTAACCGGTGCGAAGTGATCCTGTTGGATCGGTATAGCGTCGAAGAAAAGGTGGCCATCGCTGAACAATATTTGATCGCCCGAATAAGGGAAAACCACCAGATCAGCGAAGAGGAAATCTACTTTGACCGGACCCAGCAAACGGAACTGTTGCGGATGTTGATCAAAGAGTACACCTACGAACCGGGAGTACGGGAACTCGAACGGATCATCCGGACTCTTTTCCTCCGCATTTTCCGGAAAGATGTTTTACTCAAAGGTCAGCATCCCGTCCGAATTACCAGGGCTAAAATAAAAGAACACCTGGACCTGCCCAGACGGCCATGGCAAATCAACGACACCAGCCGGGTGGGCGAGATGTTGGGACTGGGCGTGGACGTGGCCCGTGGTGTGGGATCGGTCATTCCCATTCAGGCCACCCGAATCCGCTCAATCGAAGATAGTGAAAGGCGGCGGCAAGGATTCATGAGCATGGTCCATGCCACTGGAAACATCGAGAAGGTCATGGATGAAAGCCGGAAAGTGGCCACCACCGGGATTCTTTATTGCGCCGATCGACTGCACCTCGACCTAAAACAGGCCGACGCCCCCATCCATCTCCACTTTATGGGCGCATCCTCCCGAAAAGATGGGCCGTCGGCCGGTGGAGCCATTGCCCTGGCCCTGGCTTCGGTCCTATCTGGACGGGCCGTTCGACGGGATGTGGCCATGACCGGTGAAATAGATACCCAGGGACGAATCACCGCAGTGGGCGCCGTAGATGTGAAGCTGGAGACAGCCTGTGATGCCGGGTGCAAGACCCTAATTATTCCCAGGGATAATCTCTTGGGCGATGAAGGAATCGAAAGATTGCCCGATGCCCTCAAAAAAGAACTGCAAGTCCTGACCTACCAGGAATGGAAAGGGGTTCATGATCCCTTTGATTATCATCATCATGTCCTCCAGGTAGTGGCAGTAGATCATATTGTCGAAGCGGCGGACATCGCCTTCATCGACCAGAATGTGATTGACTCATTAGACGGCCCCTTTGTGGCTCATGCCCGGTCAGTCGCCGAAACGTCAATCAAAAGCTGTTTCGCGCCCGGATCCTGTTTTCGGTTATTGTACGCCAAAGAGCCCTCAGAGATATATCTTGAGAACCTGAATGACGCATTTTGGGAAATGTGCCAATGCGTTTTCCTGTTTTTGCCGGAAGTCAAAGAGGCTTTCTTACACCAGTTCCCCGGCTTGCAAAGATTCGGCCGGTTTTGGGATTTTGACCCCGCCATTGACCGGCTATCCTCGGTCATCCAAGAGATAAAAAGAAACCAGGTTCAGGAGGACTCAGTGACCTCTTGCATCTCCATCGTGGCTCCGTTCTTCTTCTTAAAACGAGACGGCGTCAATGGCCCGCAACTTTCGGAAGACCTGTCCCTTGAAGTCAGACTGTTCGCCAATAATTACACTATTCAAGGAGTCAAAATAAAGGGTTGCAAACCGCTCCTCAACCGCGTCTATTCCCATCTAGCTAATCTGACTCAGGCTCGACTCGATGCCTGTCCCTTCTTAGCCCGAAAGGACGGCGTATATGTCACAGACATTTCATTTATCCCTGAAAAATACCGCCTCGACCTGCAACAAGCGGAACGCATCTTCAACGATTGTCTAAAGAAATGGTTGGCCATCGTGGA
>JADFYN010000349.1:513-3619 GCA_015233055.1 Deltaproteobacteria bacterium | reverse complement strand
AATTTTTGATTTATTTTTGACCGCCATGCCCAAAAGGATAATCGAGATTAGTGCCGCCGTTGAAACAGACGATCTTGAAGAAGTAGTTCTACTAGCCCATGCCTTAAAAGGCACATCTGCAGTTATGAGTGCCGCGGCGATAAATCACACGACCACTAACCTTGAAAAGGCCGCGCTGGATCATGATCTGGCCGGAGTAAAATCACATTTGGAACAACTAAAAGTTGAAGCAGATAGACTTAAGAGCGTTTCTCCCGATCACATATTGGGGAAAAATTGAGGTGTCCCGGTGAAGCCCGGTTGGCCGAGGTGTTCTCCTCGATGGAATCATCCCACAATCTCACCCCTGCGTCGGAGCAAGGAGTCAATATGCCGGAATGGAAGAGAACATTTTGCGCCCTGTGCTACCACAATTGCGGCCTGGAGGTCCAGACTGCCGGACACAAAATCACCAAAGTCCGTCCGGATGTGCATCACCCCCGGACCCAAGGCTATGTTTGCCGCAAGGGATTGAAAATCGCCCAGTACCAGGATCATCAGGACCGGCTGACCCATCCCATGCGCCGGGAGGGCAACACCTTCACCCAAATTTCCTGGGACCAGGCTATAACCGAAATCGCCGGTAAATTGAGTGAAATCATCAAGAAACACGGCCCGCTGGCTTTAGCCTACATGGGCGGTGGAGGTCAGGGCAGCCACATGGAGACCGCCTTTGGCCGCCGGTTCTTGGGCGCCCTCGGTTCCCGGTATCACTACTCTCCCCTGGCCCAGGAGCTGACCGGCTTATTTTGGGTCAATGGCCGGGCCTTTGGCCGACAAAACCTGCATCTGGGTCCGGACCTTGACCGGGCCGAGAATTTCCTGGCCATTGGCTGGAATGGCTATGTCAGCAACGCCGGGGTTAACCGGGCCCGGAAGCGCTTAGATCAATTCGCTCATGATCCGGATAAGCGGCTGATCGTAGTGGATCCATTGACCAGTGAGACCGCGGCTCACGCCAATCAACACCTGCAACCACGAATGGGCACCGTGGCCCTGCTCCTGAAATCCATGATCGCCATCGTGATCCAACAAGGATGGGAGAACAAGGACTACATTGCCGCGCATTGCCGTGGGTTTGACCAGATCGCGCCCTGGTTTAAGAATTTTGACGTGGCCGCGGCGCTCCAGGTCTGCCGACTGGACTCCAGCGACGTCGTAGAACTGGTCCGGCTTTACGCCACCCGGCCCACGGCCATCCGGTCCGACCTGGGTTTGCTCATGGATCGGCAAAGCACCATGAATTCATATCTGGAGATGATCCTGATGGCGGTATGCGGCCGGATCGGGACTCCCGGCGGGAATGTCTTTTATGGGCACGTCATGCCCATGGGGTCACATATCGACGAACGGGACCCTAAAACCTGGCGCACTATGGCCACGGGCTTCCCCGAGATCATGGGCTATTTTCCACCCAATGTAGTCCCGGAAGAGATTCTGTCTACCCAAGAAGATCGACTCCGAGCCATGATTGTCAGCGGGTCCAACCCCCTTATCTCCTACGCCGATTCCCAAAGCTATGCCCGAGCCCTTAAGGAACTTGAATTATTAGTTACTATTGAGATTTCCATGACCGAAACGGCCCGACTGAGCCATTATGTCCTGCCGGCTAAGTCGGCCTACGAGAAATGGGATGCCACCCTGTTCAGTATCACCTTTCCTGACATCTACTTCCAGTTGCGTCATCCCGCCTGCGAACCTCTCGGGGAACCATGGGAAGAAGGCCGAATCTACACCAGGTTGGCCGCGGCCATGGGACTTCTCCCGGAGATTCCCGACTCCCTCCGCCAGGCCGCCGAAGCCGGTCGGGTGCCCTTTGCCATGGAATTGATGACCGTCACCGGCCGGGATAAACGGGCGGCCGCGATGATGCCTTTCATGGCCGCGGAAACATTGGGTAAAAGCTTAGGGTCGGCCCATTTGGCCGCTGTTTGGGGGATCATGATGATGTATCCGCAACATGCCGGGCGGGAACTGACCCGGGCCGGGTATCAGGTCACCCCCCTCCTCGGTGAAGAACTGTTTCAAAAACTCCTGGATCATCCCGAAGGGATCCTGATCGGCCGTCTGGATCCAGACGATAATCTCGGCGAATTGCGGACTCCGGATAAGAAAATAAATCTATACATCGAAGAGTTATCAGGCTGGATGGATGAGATTGAACCCGAATTGGAGCGGGCCGCCCTGACCGACGAAGAGTTTCCCCTGGTGCTGATGGCCGGCCGGCATTTCCCCCACACCGCCAATAGCATCATGCGGGATCCGGCCTGGAACGGCCATGAAACTGTGTGTACCATGTTGATCAACCATGAGGATGCCGAGGCCCTGGGCGTTGAGACCGGCCAACCGGTGCTCCTGACCACCGCGGCCGGCCAGGTGACCATCCCGGCCGAGATCTCCGACATCCCGGCCCGCGGCGTGGTAGTTATCCCCCATGGATTTGGGATGCTGTTCAACGGCCGGGAACACGGCGTCAATGTGAATACCCTGACCTCAGCCAAACACCGAGACCGGATTGCCGCCACGCCCTTGCATCGTTATGTCCCCTGCCGGGTTGCGGGGGCTTAACATCAGTGTTGCTCGTTACCCGTTGCTGGTTATTCAACATTGATTTCAGCTTAGTACGAATTTAGGACCTGAAAATTCCATACTGGAGATACATGGCTAACGTTTTCATCTGCGCACATTGATTTATGGTTGTCGGTCTTACGCCACTGGATTCGCGTTATTGATACAAGAATAACAGACAACAAACAGCAAGTAACCTGCAACCAGAAACAAGTAACAAGCAACAAGTAACCAGAAACAAAGGAATCTAATATGGATTGTAGTATTGAAGAACGCGACGGCATAAGCTATGAGGGAATGATCATCCGCCCCCCAAGTGAAGCTTACAGTATTCTCCTCCAGGCCACCGTCGGTTGCTCACACAATAAGTGCAGTTTTTGTGGTACCTACAAAGACAAGCGGTTTCGTATCAAAGACGATCAGACCATCTTTGGTGACCTGTTTGAGACTGCTATCGACAACCGGCCCTGGCAGACTAAAATTGGGGTCAGCCCGAATC
>JADFYN010000349.1:0-393 GCA_015233055.1 Deltaproteobacteria bacterium | reverse complement strand
GCCTTTGACTTCTACAAATAGCCCCACAGGCTCTAAGTGAACTTCGAGCCCGGCGCCGGCGTCTAAGAGGAACGTCCAGCTATCATTCCAGTTTTTATATTTTAATCCGTTATAGGTCGATTCGACTGAGTTAATACGGGCGGCGCCCAGATCGATCCGGATATAGGGATCCAAGAGGAATTTATTGGTCAGGATATGGAACTTGCCACCGGCATAGACCGGGATAATGTTCAGATCGTCAAAAGTTCTCCCCTCGAAGGTGCTGCCCACATACTTTTCGTATCCGATGCCGGCCTGGACGCTAAAAAATTCGGCGAAACGATAGCCCCCCTCGACTCCAACGCCCCACCCGACGCCAAAAGCATCTTTATATAGGGTGTCTAGCTGCTTGTC
>JADFYN010000348.1 GCA_015233055.1 Deltaproteobacteria bacterium | reverse complement strand
TAAGGAACGACGGCACACCGGGGTCCATTAGCCTGGTTATGGCCGTAGGGGCATCGTTGGTATGGAGCGTGGATAGTACCAGATGTCCGGTAAGAGCCGATTGAATAGCATTGTCCGCGGTTTCCTTGTCCCTTATCTCACCGACCATGATAATATCCGGGTCCTGGCGCAGGATATCCCGGAGGACATTGGCAAAGGTCAGGTCGATGGCCCGGTTCACCGCGATCTGGTTAAAATCCTCATGGATCATTTCTATTGGTTCTTCCACCGTGGTGATGTTTTTTTCCGACGTGGACAGATACCGTAAGGCCGAATAGAGCGTGGTGGATTTACCGCTGCCCGTGGGGCCGGTGACCAAAATAATGCCGTGGGGGCGTTCAATAAAGGACCGGAATTTGATCAGATCAGATGGAGAAAAACCCAATTGCCGCAAATCCTGCATCAAAACTTCAGATTTCAAGATCCGGAGAACCGCTTTTTCCCCAAAGGCCACCGGGATAGTGGACACCCGGACTTCAGCTTCTTTGTCATCACTCCCCCGGATCTTGATCCGGCCGTCTTGGGGCCGCCGTTTTTCGGCAATGTCCAAACGGGACAGGTTCTTTATGCGGGAGATGATGGCCGGATGAACCATCTTGGGCAGTTTGTAAATCGTATGAAGCACGCCGTCTATTCTGAACCTAATGATATTATTATCTCTTTTTGGTTCTATGTGGATGTCGCTGGCTCTCTGTTCCAGGGCGTATTGAAAAAGATAATCCACAGCCCGCTTGATGTGTTCGTCGGACGAGGTGATCTCCGAAATGGATGAGAGCTTAACGTATTGTTCCAAGTTGCCCAGATCGATGGACACGGAGCTGATCTTGCTTTCGGCGGCCTTGATGGAGGACTGGAAGTCATAGAATTCGGAGATGAGCTTCTCGATGTCGCTCTTGCTGGCCATAACCGGAGCCACGGTCAGGTTGGTCACCCGCCTGACATCTTCCAAGGCCACCCGGTTAAGGGGGTTGTACATGGCCAGCTTGAGGGTCCCGTTGTTCACGTCCAGGGGAACGGTCAGATACTTGATGGCAAAGGGTTTAGGGATGATCTTGGTCACCGCGTCCAGGTCCAGTTCCACCGGGTTAATTTTTTTATATTCTATATTTAATGCCTTCGCCATGGCGCTGGTGATTGCGTCTTCGGTCAAGACGCCGCCTTTGGGGTCGGTGGAAACCAGTTTAAATGACGCCAGAACCTCAATCGGGGAAACGCCGCCATCCAGTTCATCGGCTGAGGACAACTGACTCCGTCCAGCCATCGTCCCGGCCAGCCATTTCCTTTGAGCTTCGTATTTTCTTAAGATTGCCCGGCGCGTTTCTTTGGTCATCAGCTCCTGGTCGACCAAGACCTGACAGATGTTTTCCGGCGAAAAAGCGTTCGTTTGATTTCCCATGGATATAACTCGCCAAAGTCAAGAAAGCTGGATCGACCGACAAACCGCCCGCCGACAGGTTAAGTAGTTCAATTTATCCATTATGGTTAAGAATGTCAGCCGGCCGTCCGCTGTCAGGCCGCATAAACTACTTCGCTGCCTTCGGCCAGATAGACCCGGTCAGAGCCGCCCGCGGCCCACTCGGCCGGGGTCATAGCCAGGGCTTCAATCGGCTCAAACAGCTCAAATATGGCATCGGACAAGATCTCAATCCGCGCCCAAAAACCCTTATCCTCGAAATCGTCGGAAATTACGATTAAGTCGATATCACTTTCTTCTTTGGGGACGCCATGGGCATAAGAGCCAAAAAGAATCAACTTATTTATCCTGATCTGTCTGGCTTCGAGCGCCTGCCGAAAACGGTCGATAATAATCAGTACTGCTTTCTTATCCATTCCAAGGACTCCTTAGCTTGATCGAGTGTGGCTGAAACAATTGCCGGGGAGTATTCTTTTTCGATTCGGCGAAGATCTTCGGGGTATCTGTTGGCTACGCCGGCCTCGTTCAACTTAACCAAAAAACGACCGATCGTATCAGACGGTTTTAGACCCAGTTTGGTCATTAAATAAATCAAGTTATGGATCCGTGGCGGCGCAGTATTTAGCTTCATCTGATAAAGACCCTTCAGCGCCTTCTCCAAGGACAGTTGGCACATGAAGACTGCATAAAACAGCCTCCCACCCTTGAACATATATTCAGCGGTGCTCAAATCGTAATCAGCCTGGAGGAGCCATTCTTCGGGTCGCGGGGTCAAATGCCGTCCTCATCTCATCGTCTTTAAGGATAACCCTGGATAATCTAATAATAACTTAATATTATTCACGTATTCTCCTTCAACGTTTATTATACCATAGACGGATTGACAAGGCTACTTTTTTCACCCGATCTGATCACATCACCCCACGACAGATTTTGCGGTCGCCGGCCAGTCTGAACCGTGATTAAGCTGATTAAATGAAAGGCTATGATTAAGGCAGAATACCCACGTCTTAGGATGCCGGGTAGCCGAGGGAAAATTCACCTGTAGCGAGGCATGCCTCGCCCCTACCACGACTGATGAATTCCCATAACCATCATAGTCCATCAATCAATCATGGCCATCACAGTTCAGACAATTGGGCGGGTTCCAGGCCAGGCCGCACGTGATCCAACAGCCTCAGTTCACACTCCGGTATCAAATGATTCTATAACTATCAATAAATTTTATAGCTGAAATCGCCCGGCCCGACTCTCCAGCCGGTTATGTCGAGACAAAACAATGCCCGGTTGTGTTGGCATGAATACTGCTGTACTTTAAAGTAACCCTTATCCGCCTTTTCGCGTAACATGATGATATATTAAGTTGTTGCTTAATAAGCCCCTGGCCGCGGCCAAAGTCGGCTATAAAATTATTTTATAGTCCTTCCGGCGCTGCCGACGTTCATCAGGGGGGGCTGTTTGCCCATCCGGCTTTCTGCCGCAAGGAGGTCCAGCTTGGCCAGATCCAGACCTGATAAGCTCAAAGCCCGACCAGCCGGCTTCCGGGACCGCCCCGGCTTCACCATGCTCGAACTTCTGGTCGCCGTTGGCTTGCTCGTCGTGATCATCACCGTGGCGCTTACTTCAATCAACCACGATCTGCCCGAAACGCGACTGAAAGATGCGGCCCGGGATGTCTTTAACAATATCCAGTCGGCCAAATTAGGCGCCATCAAAGACAACAGCAACTATGCCATCATATTTAACACGGCCGGTCAGTCATACAGCGTGGTCTCAGGATGTCTTCAAAACGCCACCGGCGGAACCACCCTTAGAACCGTTAACCTGACCACGGTCTATAAGGGCAGCGTTTTCTACGGCATTAGCGGCCATAGTCAGATATCCGTTTCAGGCACTCCTATGGTTCAAATGACCAACCTGGTGTTCCGTCCCGACGGAACCGTGCTCCAATCCGGGGCCGTCTACCTGGCCAACGTCAAGAATGGGGCTTACGCCGTAATTGTGCCTTCTCTATCCGGAGGGGCAAGCATATTTAGATGGAAGGGAACAGCCTGGGCCAGCTACTAGTCAAGGCCCAACCAGGAAATAGTCCTTACTCGGCGGTGCGAAAATGAATAAAATATCCGACCAGATGATTAAATTGATCAGTAATAAGAATAGGACCGGGTTTTCTT
>JADFYN010000347.1:532-3644 GCA_015233055.1 Deltaproteobacteria bacterium | reverse complement strand
GGCTGGATTATACCTTAAACCCCGAGGCTCCCGTTATCCCGGCCGGCCTGGCAAATTTGGAGCAGGCCATCAAGGACGTTATCAGCCATCGGGCCCGGATGAATGATTTAAAGGCGAAATCGGCGCGTTGGGTCAAGGAAAATTATCAACCGGAGAAGTGCGCCGGAAGATGGTCGGCCCTGTATCAGCATATCAAGAACGGCGGCAAAGAGCTTGAACACTATCCCGGTATTTGATTTTCATGTGCACTTAGGTGTCTGGTGTCTGCCGGATTTCCAAAACATCGGCGCTACCGTGGCCGATCTGGATGCGGTCTGTGCCCGTTATGGACTTATGGGAGCCGCGGTGACCACTACCAATGGGCCGGGAGATGCCGTCACCCGGAATGAAGCTTTGCTGAATCAGATAAGAACCCGGCCCGGATATTGTTTTTTCCCTTGGACCAACATGCGGGGCCGGGGATGGCTGGATTTCGTCGTCAGCCGGCGGGCCTGGGTGCGAGGATTCAAGGTTCATCCGTCCATTGACCAGGTGCCTTTCGATCACCCTGATTGGGCCCCTTTGGTGACTCTGGCCAAAGACCTGGCTGTCCCGATCCTGGTCCATTGTGGGGCATGGAAAGAGATGTCTTCTTATCTCAAAGTGTTGCCTTGGGCTGAAAAATTTCCTGAAGTGGATTTCGTCCTGGCCCATACCACTGGGGGCTCCTTTGTTGACCGGACCGCGGGGTTGAAGCATCTCCGGGACCTGGGTCGGCCTAATTTGTACGTGGACATCACCGGGTCGTTCCGGTGGCAGGTGTTGGCCTGGGCCATAGAATATATATCACCGCAGCGGATCCTTTTCGGCAGTGATTATCCCACCGGCCATCCCCAGCTCTACCGTGGCCTGATGGAGGTGTTTGACCTGACGTTGAAAGAGAGGCAAGCCATATATTACCAGAACGCCCTTAACCTGCTTAGTCGCAAGAAGGAGTATTGAAACATGTCTTGAACGGCCATAGATTGTGATTTTGGAAATTCCGTTGCCCGTTGCTCGTTTTTTCTCAACTCAAGGCCGGCAACCCGTAACCGGCAACAGGCAACAAGTAACCTGTAAAGGAGATCTAATGAGAAAACATTACGTGTGGACGAAGGTACTTACCGGGATGTTGTTGGTGATGCTGATAATTCCGGTCATCACCTGGGGTCAGGGTGCATCTCCGCAGACTTATAAGAAGGAAGAACTGGCCCAGATGCTGGCTCCGATTGCGTTGTATCCGGATTCGTTGCTGGCCCAGGTGCTGATGGCCGCGACCTATCCTTTGGAAGTGGTGGAGTCGGCTCGCTGGATAGCTCAAAATCCGCAATTGCAGGGACCGGAGCTGGATGCCGCCTTGATGGAGAAAAGGTGGGACGTCAGTATCAAATCGTTGGTTCATTTTCCTCAGGTGCTCCAGATGATGAGTGACAAACTGGACTGGACGTCAAAACTGGGCAATGCGTTTTTGTCCCAGCAAGGTGAGGTGATGGATACTGTCCAGGATTTACGGGTTAGAGCCCAGGCCGCAGGGACCCTGAATACGACCAAGGAACAAAAGGTGATTGTGGAAAAACAGATTGTCCGGATTGAACCGGTCGCACCCGAGGTAGTCTACGTGCCGGTTTATAATCCCGCGGTAGTCTACGGACCCTGGTGGTATCCCGCTTATCCGCCCTATTATTATCCCTGGCCGGGCGATGTGTTAACCGCCGGTTTGATTGGATTTTCGGCTGGATTTTTTGTGGGCGCGGCAGTAAACTCCTGGTGCGGTTTCGGTTGGCGCGGCCACCATGTCAACGTTTACATCAACAAAACCTATCACTTCAATAATATCCATAATTATGGGCATATAGATCCACACGGCGGGCATTGGAATCACGATCCCGGACATCGGCGGGGTGTGGCCTACCGGGATCCGGGTACGGCCCAGCGGTATGGTCAGGCCTCCCGGAGCATAAGAACGGATCAAGCTCGGCGTGATTTTAGAGGATATACTCATGACGGGTCCGGTCGATCAATGACCGGGACAAGTCGGACCAGAAGTGATTTTTCCGGTCGGTCGACAAGTTCCAAGGGGGCTCAAACTCGGTCTGAATTCAAGAGCTATGGCGGCAGAAGCACGGGAAGCGCCTACCAGGGTGTAAGTAATGGCAAAAAGGAAAGCATGGCCAGTCAACGTGGCCAGTCCAGTTACGGAAGCGCCGGGAAGGGCGGCTATGCCCCAAGCTTTGGCGGTCAACCTGCCGGCGGTGGATCATCACATTCCGGCATAGGATCACGTTCAAGCGGCGGACGCAGCGGCGGATCCCATGGCAGCATAAGGAGGGAGCCGGCTTGATCTGGAATTTCAAGTTCCGACGACGACAACTGACAGACGTGCTCAAACCCAATCAGATGGAGTAATGAATATGGCTCATCTTAAATCAATGACTGGAAACAAGTCGTTCTTTCTTTTTGTTGCCATGACTTTCCTGTTCAGCGGCATCATGCTTTCTTGTGTCGTTTCCGCTCAGGCGGCCGCGCCGAAACAAAAATCGTTTGCCTCCCCGGAAGCGGCGGTGAAGGCTGTAATCGAGGCGACCAGGGTCTATAACAAGAAAGAATTATTGGCTATACTTAGTCATGAAGGCGAAGAATTGATCTCCTCGGGGGACGCCTTGCAGGATAAAGAAGACCGGGAGAAGTTTATTAAGTCCTATGAACAAAAAAACACGCTTAAACAGGTAACAGCGGAACAGGCTGTCCTCCATGTGGGTTCGGAGGATTGGCCTTTCCCGATTCCGATTGTCAAGAAGGGTAAGGCCTGGTTTTTTGACACTAAAGCCGGCAAGCAAGAGATACTCAAACGGAGGATAGGCCGGAATGAATTGAATACCATAGAATTCATGAAAGCCTATGTCGAGGCTCAACGGGAATATGCCGGCAAAGACCTGGCCGGAGATCATGTCTTAATCTTTGCCCGAAAGCTGATCAGTGATCCGGATATGCGGGATGGCCTCTACTGGCAGACGGAAGGAGGGGAGGTTAAGAGCCCCATCGGCCTGTACGCGGCCAGGGCGGCTAAATTTGAATCCGCAGGACGGAAAGGCGA
>JADFYN010000347.1:0-521 GCA_015233055.1 Deltaproteobacteria bacterium | reverse complement strand
CCCATATTATGGGTACTACTACAAGGTTATTAGTGCCCAGGGCAACCATGCCGAAGGGGGCAAATTCGATTACGTGGTTAAAGGAAAGATGACCTTGGGGTTTGCTCTGGTCGCCTTTCCGGCCAGGTACGGCGTCTCCGGAATAATGAGTTTAATTGTTAATCATCAAGGGTTTATTTACGAGAAGGACCTGGGGAAGAACACCGACCAGGCCGTCAAGATGATGAAAGAATTTGATCCGGACGAAACCTGGAAAAAGGTGGAGTGATCTGGAGTTGTTTGAGCATTGAGAGCCGGACCGGGACGAGATAGCAAATTCGTTCTGCTCCGGCTCTTTCGCGTTGTTCCCACCTGACCAGAATCCCCCGCGTGACTGGGAAATTATCCCACAAAAATGATGAAAACTACCTATTTACAAATGATTCTCTTCTTGTAAAATAACCTTTAAACTCCCAGGCGGTTGGATATATCTATGAACCTGTCGGACTCAGGTCATAATCAGTTTTCCCATTATCTTTCTG
>JADFYN010000346.1 GCA_015233055.1 Deltaproteobacteria bacterium | reverse complement strand
ATGGCCAGGGCATAGCAGGCGGCCAGTCGCGACAATAGATCCAGATCGTCTCCATGGTAGTCCCGCGTGGAATTGGCCAGGGCAATCTGTCCGGCCAGGGTCTTCCCGATCATCGCCGGGGCAGAGATGAATCGCTTGATCGGAA
The DNA here is from genome assembly GCA_015233055.1 of Deltaproteobacteria bacterium. Taxonomy (GTDB): domain Bacteria; phylum Desulfobacterota; class JADFXK01; order JADFXK01; family JADFXK01; genus JADFXK01. Next base: position 3,500 of record JADFYN010000346.1, on the reverse strand, counting down.
TGTGGCCCTGAGGCACCCCGCTCGACCTGGAGTCTTGGGCCGGCTGATTGGTCAAAAGAGGGGTACGGTTAGTCAGGACCCAACCCCATAACCCGCCAAATTGGTCGAAGATTATCGTCTTTTCCGGCACCTGGCAGGAATCCCAGATGTCTCTGGTCATGGTCGGGCAGACCAAATAGCCGGTTTCTGGATGGATGTAACCAACATAGCCGAATTTGCTGTCGGTCATCTCCTTGGCCTGTTCCAAGACCAGGTAAGAGATGTCCTCGATTGACGCGGCGGTCAGGATGGCCTTGAACAGCTCGGCGATGGAGGCATTAATGTCCAGTTCCCGGGCCAGGTCCTGCTCCATAGCTTTCCGCTCGGTCATGTCCCGGAGCGACACAAGAAAAGCTTTTTCGTCCTCCCATTCAGTTTCCGTAGCCCGCATTTCCACCACCAGGCGCCGACCGTTGACTTGAACAATGTCAAGTTCCGTGATGGCCCCCGCCGCCACCGGAAACCCAAATTCGGCCCCAATGATATTTGCTTCCTGCCAGCCCAAAAGGGCCGCGGCCGCGCGGTTGACCAACCTGATCACTCCGTGACCGTCTACAATAATGATCCCATCGCTATTATTAGCAATGATAACCCCGAGGCGAGACTCAGCCGTTCTGAGACGACGATTCTCTTCCCGGTGGAGATTGCGATTACCCTGCCGAGCCAGGGCATATTTGACGGCCCTGAGTAACTGGTCGCCGGTCAGCCGAGATTTGACCAGATAGTCTTGGGCGCCTTTTTCTAGGGCTTGAACGGCGGTCAGGTCATCGTCTTCTCTCCCCAACACAATCACAGTCGGGCCGGTTACCCCGGCCATGATCTTGGCCCAGATGTCGCCATCACCAACGTCAGGTAGATCAGGGTCTACGAGAAGAACATCAATATTAGACACCTTCAAGATATCCAGACCCGAAGAGAGATTACCGGCCCAAAACATCTTAACAAGCAAATCTGATTGGCCGCTCTGAGTTTGGTCCTGAATAATTCTCTCTACTACGCCGGAAAAATCTCGGTCGGAATCCAAAAGCAGCAGGCTTACAGTGCGTTTATTCATTTTTTCTCGCCAACGATTATATCGGTAAACCAAACCCATGACGAACACGAATTTCTCAGTTAGCGGGTCTGGAGGTTGTGGACCGGCGTGTGGGCTTCCCTGAGATGTTACCCGCTTGGGAACCAGGGGAGGTCGGCAGCCTTGTGGCCGGCTCAAGAAATGCCCAAAAAGCTTAAGCCGCGGCTCACCTTTTCTATTGCAATGGCCCAAATGGGGTGTATAATACATGCTTTGTTAAAAGATGTCATCAAGAAAGAGAATTGGGCCGAACGCCCGACGGGCAAAACCGCGTTTGGTCTTGCTTTACCTGATGTTTAAGGATTGGTTTCAGAATGTGACGTAATATTTTCGGATGAGTAAACAGTTTCCGTTATGGCCCCATATCATTCAGTTAATAACCCGTCAGGGAGTTAATATATGAAAAAAATTGCCCGAGCTATAATGAGCGTGACCGATAAAGCCGGTTTGGTGGATTTCGCCAAAGGATTAGTCCGGTTCGGCGTGGATATCCTGTCTACTGGAGGAACGGCTAAGTTACTCCTCAATAATGACGTCCCGGTGACTGAGATTTCAGTTTACACCGGCTTTCCCGAGATGATGGATGGTCGAGTGAAGACCCTCCACCCCAAAGTTCATGTGGGCATTTTGGCCCGCCGGGATCATGCCGAAGACCTGGCCCAGATGGCCCGGCACGACATCAAACCTATTGACTTGGTGGTGGTGAATCTCTATCAATTCGAAAAAACCGTAGCCAAAGACGGCTGCACCCTGGCCGACGCCATCGAAAACATCGATATCGGTGGCCCGACCATGCTGCGGGCATCAGCCAAGAACTACCAGGATGTCACTGTCGTGGTGGACCCGGCCGACTATGAATTGATCATAGCCGAAATGTCGGCCAATGTCGGCGCCACGCTCTTAACCACCAGGTTTGCTCTGGCTAAGAAAGTCTATGCCTTAACCGCCCATTACGACCAGGCCATCACCAATTATCTGAGCAAGTGCGCCATCTAATCCAATAAGATTGGGCTTCTCAACTTTTGTAACTCCCGCGACCCGGCGCAACGGCCTTCAAACGCATCAGGCCTTTTCTATAACCGACTGACCGCGACGAGTTAAAATTAAATCTCGAAGAAAGGGTTTCCGGTGTCTTCAAAGAAGAAAACGAAAAAAGACAAAAAAAACAGCGAACACACTAATCGCCGGATAGTACCCTCCGGGGAACAAGTCGAGATTGATCAAATCCTGGCCGAAGTGAAAGCCGGTTTGGACCGGGGGGATTCACCTGAATCACTCGCCGCGGTGGTGGTAAACCGGGCCGCCTTATCCCCGCAACTTGCCGGGGCAGTCATCCGCGGCCTGGCCGGTCTGCCTCATCCAGGAGTTCCGCCCTTACTGGCTGAGCTTAAATCCAGTTTGCCCGATCCTCTCATCCAAAAAGAAATTCGTCGGACTATCCATTTCTTGCGCCGGCGGGGGCTGGCGTTCGACGAAACCATATTCCGAGACGAACCCAGAAAGATACTTTCTCCGCCCAATCCCGAACGGATCTACGGCTATATCGGTACCATTCCCGAGCACGGGGTCTTTCAACTGGCTATTGCCAGAGAGCCGGCGCTTACCCCGCCCGAATTGCATCATGTAATGATTAACCGGTTTTTCGAGTTCCTCTCTTTGGAATCCGTTGTCACGTCTAAGAAAAAGATTCAAGTCTTTTTGTCGGAACAATTCCGGATTCAAAGCCCGGAGACCAATTCAGCCGAATTGGATTTAGACGCGGCGCGATATATTTTAGAAGACGCCGCCCCTTTAGTTGAACAATTAGATAAGGAAGAGCGGACCAAATATCGGGCCTTGATCACCTGGTTGCGTAAAGTCGCCGCCCCATTGGAGCGACCACCTATTTACAAGCACCTGGAAATCCCGGCATCAGAGGCGCTCTCATTAGTCGAAACGCTTGATGAGTTAATCGAGACGCCCGAATTCTTCCTGGTGGCGGCGGGATTAAAAATCGCCCCGCTGGCGGACAAGATTGAGGAATTAGATCGTATCCCTCTACATCTTCCGCCGGAAATAGAGAAAGAAAGGTTTGAAAACCTGTTATCTGAAGCCGCCCAGGAGATTTTCACTCCCGAACTGACTTCCGTTCTACGAGCCTACTTCGAAACCCTGGCCTATTATCTGTTCCGTCTGGGCCGGCCAAAAGAGGCTGCGTGTGCATTAGCTCTGGCCATGGGATTGGATGATCGCGATAAGGATTCACCCTTGGCCGTGGCCACTCGAAAAAATCTGGCGGCTGTCTCCTTAAACCTTCAATTGGAAATGCGGCAAGAAGACAGAGGCTCAGATCTTGGTCTCTTGGATGACGATGAAGATGAAGAAGATGAAATTACCGAGACGCGGACTG
>JADFYN010000345.1 GCA_015233055.1 Deltaproteobacteria bacterium | reverse complement strand
GCATGAAATATGACGGCGATGAAGAATCATAAGCAACACGGGGAAAGGTCACCCTTCCGGGTGAATCAAACGTTTAGTATCCCGCCGCTATCAGGTATCAAGAGTCTTTTGCATTTTTTTCATCAGTTTTAATGAGACGTCTTTGACGGTCATTTTACATATTTGGCGCAGGGTCTCAAATACTCCGTTGCCGTTTAGGGCGCTGCATTCAAAGGCGGGAGATTTCAGGTCGGCGTTCAGGTCCACGTCCATCACCTGGATGGGCAGCAGGGGGACGTCATCCTCCTCCAGGTCCCGCTTGTTGTATTGCATGACCAGGGGAATTTGGGCCAGTTCGATCTGTTTTTCCCACAGATTCTCTCTCAGATTTTTGAGGCTCTCGACATTGTGCCCGCGTCTGACCTTGAGTGAATCGGCCACGAAAACCACGCCGTCCACTCCTTGCAGGACCAATTTCCGGCTGGCGTTATATCTTACCTGGCCGGGAACGGTGTAAAGTTGGATTTTAATCGCCAGGCCTTGAAAAGTGCCCAGTTGGAGCGGCAAGAAGTCAAAATACAGAGTTCGGTCTCCCCGCGTGTTAATCTTGACCATGTTGCTCCTGAGATGCTCGGGCAGACAGTTGTAGATGTAGATTAAATTGCTGGTTTTACCTGATCTCCCAGGACCGTAGTAAACTATTTTACAGTAGATTTCTTTGCTTTTAAGGTTGATCAGGGCCATGGTTAGTCCAATCTAATAGTATCCACGTGACTAGGCAGGTGATTTGGCAAGACCTGGGTGGTCAAAAAGCATCTCATGCGCAGACTTATATTTTTTACTATATCATAAGGCATTTTATGCAGCAATCGTTTTTTTGTGGCTGGTTAAAAATGGGTAAGGCGGTTTTTTTGGGGACACGCGGTTCATTTTCGGCCGAGGAGAATGATTTGCATATTTCAGCCGTATTGTGATAAGCTACAAAATGGGTATGTTATAGTAACCTGAGTTCGACGGGTTTATTAATTAACCACCAGAAATGTATCCGCAGATTTCGCAGATTAACGCAGATGGAAAAGCCCCACAGACCTATTTTGGCACTAATCTGCGCAAATCGGTGCAATCTGTGGATTGAATTATGGCTCTTGACGATAATCGCTTAGCATACTCGTCGAACTCAGGTTATAGTAGCCACCCATCGAGTCTTGTGGGCCGCGGAAGAAGGAGAAGACGCGAAAATTCCCTATCGGCATGAAAACACTCGTGAAACATCTGCACCTTGGCCTATCCTAAAGTACCGCTGCTATACTTTTGCCAGTTGTTTTGGAGGCGTCTGTGAAAGTGCTAACGATTAGTTACCAATTGGGCTCAGGAGAACAAGAGCTGGGTCGCATGATTGCCGACCGTCTTGGCTGGGCTTTGATTGATGACCAGCTTATCCACTGGATCGCCCAGGATATCGGGGTAAAAGCTAGAGACATAAGCCGGCTCGATGAGAAGGCTCCCAGATTCATGACTCGGCTGAGGTCACCTGTCTTGGCTCAGCTTTATGTTTCACATCTCAAAGAAGCTATTCTGTCGCGAGTCGTATCTCAAAACATGGTCGTCTTGGGGCGCCAAACGGCCCTGGTGTTGCGAGATGAAATCCCGGGGTGGCATGTGCGCCTGGTTGCCCCACTTGAGCACCGGGTCAATCGGATGTCCCAGGCCATGGACCTCGACCCCGACCAAATCATGGAATATATGATTGAGATGGAACAGCATCAGCAGGCTTTTCTATCTTATTTCTTTGGCCTCGACCGGGCGACGCCGGACATGTATGACCTGACGATCAACACCTCCCGCACCAGTCTGGAGGTCCTGGCCGAGTTGCTTGTGGCCGTGGTCGATCATAATTTTTCAAGATATTATGGGGCCTCAGGGCAGGGAAACGTGGTTACGGTTTCAAGGCAGGTCGGCGGGGGAGAGTCGGTCTTTGCCCGGGCGTTGGGTGAAAAGCTGGATATCCCGGTGTATGACAAGCGAGATATCGAAAGGTCGGCCATCCGGCAGGCTCTCCCGGTCGGCCGCAGGAAAGGAGCAGGCCCGAAACAGAGCCATGTCCGGGGCAAGGACGGATTTGACCAGTACCTGGAGATGATGGATAAGGTTGTTAGAGAATTGGGTGAGAAAGGTGACGGTGTCATAGTTGGCCGGGTGGCGAATCGGATCCTGGCTAAACACCCCACGGCCTATCACGTCCGTCTGGTTTCAGAACCATCGGAACGGATCAAAGAGATCATGAAAGCTCATTGGGCTAAAGGGATCGGGTCCGGTCGGCCTTTAACCGGGGGAGACGCCGACCACAGCGCCATGACCAGGCTGATGTCAAAGTCCGACTGGAATGATCCATTTAACTTTGATATGGTGGTCAATACCTCTTCGCCGGATAAGCCGATGGCTGATGTCGTCGCCCTGGCCGCCTTCCTGAGATGGACCAGGGGTGAATGACCGGTCGACTCAAGAAGGGGAACGGCGGGTGATCCTGATTAGATAGTCAGTCAAGTCATGAGTGGAGATCAATCCCGAGGTCCGGTCCGCCGAGGGACACGTGTCGGAAGGAGAGGTGTCCGCAGTTAGGGCCAGGGCCTGGCCTCCTTTGGCCGAAATTGCGCTCAAACCTTCCACCAGGTTTCCGCTTCGTCCGGCCAGGTAAATGCCGACCATTTTATCGGAGTAGGCGCTGGCCGCTGAATTTAGCAGGCAGTTTAGAGACATCTCCGAAGTGGCGGCCGTCTTCTCTCGTAGCGCAATAACATTTGATCCCATGGTTTCCACCACTGTGGCCATGAATCCGTTGGGCGCGACATAACATACTCCTTCTAGGAGCGGCGCCCGGTCATGCGCTTTTTGGATGGAGATAAGGCTTCGTTTGTTCAAGTAATCTACAAAAATATCAATGAATTCGTTATCCATATCCAGACAAGCCACCAGACCCATTTTGAGATCTGGAGGAAGTGTTGGGAGTAATCGGATGATTTCTTGATATCCTCCGGCTGGGAAAGCCAGTACGGCGAGTTGTCCGGCGGGCTTTCTTGATGCCGGTGTCAAGTCCGGCTTATTGACCAAATTCGGCTGGCGAATCCGCCGAAAGCCGCGCCCCTTGGAGAAAGACGCGTCTTTGACTTTTTTGATCAAGCGATGCCCCAAGGTGGCCCGATCTTCTCCTTCTCTAGGCTTAAAAAGAAAATCTACAGCGCCCAGGCACAGGAACTCGAAAATTCTCTCCGGTGTGCCTTTCACGAACCCGCTAATGATAATCACGGGACAGGGACAGGTTATCATAACATATTTCAAGGTGGTGTCACCGCTCATCACCGGCATGTTGACATCCAGGGTAATCGCATCCGGCTTTAACTGCTCAATTTTATCCAGTGCCTCCCGACCGTTCTTGGCTATGCCCACCACCCTGACCGTACCATCGGACTCCAGGGCCTCCTTCAGCACCTTGCACATCAAGGCAGAATCGTCAACAATAACCACCCTGGTCAGACCAGGCAGTTTATCTCCAGCCGGCTTTGTTTTGGGGGGGTGTTCCGATTGGCTGGTTGCACCAAGAATTTCATCTATATCAACTAGTTGAGCTAAGGTCGAGGCTGACGGCTCTTCGCTCCATCCCTTATCATTTTCGT
>JADFYN010000344.1:1496-3658 GCA_015233055.1 Deltaproteobacteria bacterium | reverse complement strand
ATAATCGCTTAGCATACTCGTCGAACTCAGGTTATTGAAAGAAATACAAGGATGGTCTATATGTCATTTATTAATAAAGGTTGGCTAGTTACTGCATTTCGGGCCTCATTCACGGTTCTTTTCCTTCTTTGTCTGGTAGGGGGCCTTCCGGCAGAGGCCGGAATCAGTACCGCCCGGCTCTATGCTTCTGAAAGCGGATTGCCCTATCTGGGAGAGGACTTCATTACCAAGGTTCATGAAGCTCGACGTCTGGCGTCCCTTGCTCCGACCTGTCAGTACCAGCAACACGGCTCTTTAATCACGGGGAAACAAATCAGGATGGCTGTCCTGGATTTAACCACCAGGAAGATATTTCTATTATCTTTCTGGGAAGACCCCGACGGGGAGATCCGGGAGACGGGCGTTCAGGTTCCTGACTCGCGGATAACTGTGACCAAGCGGAAACGCAACGGAATAAACTCGGATTACACCGTTTCCGGCCCTTCCCGGTACGCCTGCCTGGCCATTAAGCGGCCCATGAGAGAAGGGGACGACATCATCCAGTTTGTTTACACCCCTTTCTCCCAAGAAATAGCTTGCCGGGAGCTGGTCCGGGAAGGCGTGAAATACCTCGATGGAGTGATAAATCAGGCCTATGCCGAGCTGGATCGGAACCAGATCCATTCTTTGGCCTTTCCCAATCTATTGGTCACGCGAGTGGTGCCGGCGGAATTGGTTTTCGAGATTCTGATGATTGAACATGTGGACCCTTTCGCCTTTCAGCAGCAAAACAGCCAGCTAGAGCGGATTAATCTAATGCACCGGACGCTCGTTCTGTTGGGCGCCAACCGCAAAGACACCTACAGATTCCGGCGGAGCCATGCCGGGGCCTGGGGGCTGGCCCAGTTTACCCGGCCAAGCTGGGACGATATGAGAAGGTTCTATCCACATGTCGTAACCCGGCCATTTGATCCGGGGGCCCTGGATCATCTGACGGCCATCAAGGCCCAGGCCATGCTCCTGGATTATGACCTGGAAAAACTAATTTTTACCTCTGACCAGGAACGCAACCAACAGATCAAGCGGCAATGGCTGGCCAATAATCCGGCTAAGATGCATCCCTTTATGGCCGCGTCTTACAACACCGGACCAGGGCGGGTGAATCGGAGTATTGAGCAGTTGGGCCACACCTGGATGGACCGGCATTACACCTGCGCTCCGAACGATAAAGATTACCAGCAGAGCTTCTGCAGTATTCTCCCCGAAACCCTGGTTTATCTCAAAAAATTTTATTTTTACGCCAAATTTTTGGGCGCCGCGGAGATCAATTCGGCTAACGCCCAGTCAGCCCCGCCGGAAAATAAATGGAAAAATGTGACAATTGATGAACCCGGCTCAATGGCGGCCCTGACCATCCCGGATGGACCCCGGCCCATCAGGCTGAAGTCGGCCGGTAGCCGAGCCCAAAAGAGGCAAATCCTCTCGCTCCGGTCCGGATCTAAGCGGATCTCCCTGGCGGCCAAAAAACGGGGCAAGAATATTCGAGTCTCCTCCCAGCGGCTTAAGTCTAAGAATCGGACGGTGAGCATTCAGAAGAAAACAAAGACGGCCAGGCTCACCTATCAAAAACTGAAAGCCAAGCCTCAGGCCGGCAAGATTCGCCAGGCCAGACGTCAATCTTAATGAGGATACACCGTATTTCCCGGCAAAGGCAAAAGATGCCGGAATGGTGAAAGACTATGTTTTTTCAACAGGTGTAAAGAGCTGATATATGAAACCTGCGGTGCTGATTGCACTTAATCTGGGCCTGATCGGCTTGTTCATTTTTGTGTTGAGAAAACCGGGGCTGGTTTCTTATTATCATGGCGGCCGGTGGTGGCTGACCTGGTTGTCCATCGCCGTGCTGACCCTGATGGACGCTCTATCATCAGTATTTTACGCCCCGGCTGAAGCTTACCGATTCATTGGTCCCTCGACCATCTTCTTTGTCGCTTTCACCTCGCTGTTTATTCAATACCTGTCCACCCGAATGGTTGAGATCTCCGAGATACTGGAATACCACCAGATCATCGGAGGAGGTGTCTATTCAGGTAAATCAAACGCACACGAGCCGTTGCCGGCAGGGTAGACGGCTAAGAAAGACTAGAGTCATCATGAATCCCGTTTCCGATGAACCTGATTTT
>JADFYN010000344.1:0-1468 GCA_015233055.1 Deltaproteobacteria bacterium | reverse complement strand
CTCGCAGTGATGCGTCAACACCGCACACCTTAACCGCAAGATATGTGGTGGCCCTGGCTATCGTCGCGGCATTGCTTATGGTCGGCCAAGCTGTAGTCCAATATACTATTTTTTATCAAGAAAATGATTCAAGGACCATAAATTTGGCGGGGCGGCAACGGATGCTTTTTCAGGCTATCTGCCGCCAGGCCCTGGCCATCGAGGTGGCCCCGAACAGATCGATGCTCGATAAGGCGGCTTTCAGGTTAAGAACAGATTTAAAGGAATTTAATCGAGTTCACGAAGGACTGCTGAATGGGGACGCGGCCCTGGGGCTGAATGGTGATAACAGCCCGGAGACGCAGGCTCTTTTTGCCGAGCTGGAGTCCAGCCGCCTGGCCATCGTGCGCGCCTCTATTCAACTCCTTGGAACCATTAAGAACGGCCATGAAAGGTTCGTTCCGTCCGATCTGGTGGCCGCCATTTTATCCCATGAACGCGAATTTGCCGAGAAGATGGAAAAAATCGTCTTTCGCTACGATGGGGAGTCACATCAACGGGTGACGATGTTGCGTTATATCGGCCTGATCTTGACCGCGGCCATCCTGCTGGTACTGGTCATGGAAGCGCTGTTCATTTTTCGTCCGGCAGTCAAACAAATTCGTATCGACATTGAATATCTACAAAATCTGTCATTACGGGACGGACTCACCGGGGTTGCTAACCGTCGCAAATTTAATGATTTTTTGGAGATGGAATGGCGCCGGGCCATCCGGGAGGGCCACCCCGTTTCTTTGATCATGATGGACATAGATTATTTCAAGGCTTTTAATGATACCTACGGACACCAGGAAGGAGACGAGGTCCTCATTCGGGTCGCCCAAACCGCAGCCAAGTTGGTCAAACGCCCGGCTGACCTGGTGGCCCGATATGGCGGGGAGGAGTTCGTTGTGGTCTTGCCGGGTACCGGCCTGGTGGGCGCCAGACATGTGGCTGAAAGTATTCGACACGCTGTCCAGGGGTTAGGGATTCCCCACAGTTTGTCGCAGATGAATCAGTTGGTTACCGTCAGCCTGGGTGTCGCCGGCCAGATACCGTCGGTTAATTCGTTACCCTGTCAACTCATCCAGGCCGCCGACGCGGCGCTCTACAGGGCCAAGAAGGAAGGCCGTAACCTGGTAAATGTGGAAACGGAGACAACCCCTTGCTAAAGAGGTTATCCTTGAGACGGCGATAACTGAAGATTCTGACAACACCTGTTGCTGGTTGCTCGGCAATGTCATTGACTTAAGCGACGAACAATCGTGCTAACTTTTTTAAAATAGATCATTCCGAATAAGCCCTGAAAGGGCGCTCTAGGTTAGCCCAGGGCGTTGCCCCAATGTTGTTGAATTAGCGGCACGCCTGACCTTCTTTGGATGAGAGAAGATTCCTCGCTTCGCTCGGAATGACAAATTTGCATCGTCATTTCGGATGGTCCACCCCACTG
>JADFYN010000343.1 GCA_015233055.1 Deltaproteobacteria bacterium | reverse complement strand
CTCTGCAAACGGATCTTCAATTGAAATTATCGGGAATTTTTTCACCAGCTCTTCATAAAATTCCAATAATTCTGTTTTCGTCAGTTCGGCGCCATCTAAATCATACTTTCCGTTTTTGTAAAATTGTGAGGCGGCTGCGTCTAAAGCAATTTTCACGTCGTCGCCGTCAATTGCGCTTTTGAGCAAATATAAAGCCTGTTCTGTTTTAGAAATCTTTGGGGCAAAACCGCCTTCGTCGCCTACGGACGTGTTCAATCCTTTAGCCGACAATACTTTCTTTAAGGCATGAAAAACCTCCGCCCCCATCCGCAAAGACTCGGAGAACTTGTCCGCCCCCACCGGAATAATCATAAACTCCTGGACATCAACGTTGTTATCCGAGTGACTGCCGCCGTTCAAAATATTCATCATGGGCATGGGCAACATGTCAGCCTTAACGCCGCCCAGATACCGGTACAGGGGGATACCCAGGTACTCTGCAGATACACGGGCCACGGCCATAGACACGGCCAAAATGGCATTGGCTCCGAGTTTGCTTTTATTCTCCGTCCCGTCCATCTCCATCATCGTCCGGTCGATAAGAGATTGATCCAGGGCGTGCATTCCGGCCAAATTGGGGGCGATCACTTTTTCGATATTCTCGACTGCCTTGAGGACCCCTTTTCCTCCGTAGCGTTTGGAATCGCCGTCACGCAATTCTAGGGCTTCGTGGGTGCCGGTGGAAGCCCCGGAAGGGACGGCGGCATGGCCGATAAAGCCTGATTCTAAAATAACGGTTGCCTCTACCGTAGGGTTGCCCCGTGAATCTAATATTTCTCTGGCCTGAATGGCCTCTATAATAGCCATAGTCAATCTCCCCGGTTATGCTTAATCAGGTTATAAACCAAGTTAACGCCGATTTCGATGCGGGATGGAGTCCGCTGAAATTGGGTATTTTTACGATTGAAAAACATTTTTGTCAATGAATTAATTATCCTAGAAAATTGCTCGGATACAAGAAGATTGAAGGCAGCTTTTGAAAAAGCCTAACCCGTAGTTTACCCGGAAAAAAGAAAGGACGCAGAGATTTTTCAACAGTTGAATACGGCGATTTATATGAGCACGTTAGCGCCGTGATAAATCGACATGTTCTTTTGTGACCTCTGCGTCCTCAGGTAATGTCTTTTTCAAATGATAGAACCCGGCCTTAAATTATAATAAGGTGTTTTTCCCCTCCGGGAGAGGATGACAGCCTGGCGAATCATCCAGAACCGGTGGTGTGGCGCCTTCTTCCTCCGTAGGGTTTTTCCTCATCATGACGATAGTCAAGATCGGCCCGTGAATGACATAGCAGGCCATGATCAGAAAGAGGAACAAAGTCGGTTTGAGAGCCATCAAGATAAGCAGCAGCACTGCCGCGACGAGCAGATTGAACGACTTCCGATTGATCAGGCTCAGGTCCTTAAAACTAAAATACTTTAGATTACTCACCATCAGGAATGACAAGACGTAAATCATAGCCAAGATGGCCCAGCCGTAACTCCCTCCCTCGGTCCATCCCAGGAGCATGCAGAACAGAACCGTGGCCGCGACCATAACCGCCGCGGCGGGAATGGGTAAGCCGGTAAAAAAACGCTTATCCCCCGTGCCCACCTGGACATTGAACCGGGCCAGGCGCAAGGCCCCGCAGGCTACAAACAAAAATGCGGCCAACCAACCGAGCCGGCCGTAAGGGGTTAGTGCCCAGAGGAAAGCCAGCACACTTGGCGCCACCCCAAAGGAGGCCAGGTCGGCCAATGAGTCGTACTGCACTCCGAACCCAGAGGTTGTGTTGGTTAACCGGGCCAGTCGCCCATCGAGGCCGTCACAGATCATGGCGATCATGATGGCCACCGCGGCGTGAGTAAATTCTCCGTTGATAGAAGACACAATGGCAAAAAAACCACAGAACATGCTGGCCGTGGTCACCAGGTTGGGCAACACGTAGATGCCTCTGCCCCGTTTATTCCTGGGCCGCCGTTTCCTTCTCTTTATTTTCATTTAAATACCCCAGTATGGTCTCACCCGCCGTAACTCGCCGGCCAGAAACGGCCACCATTCTGCTATCCTGGGGAAGATATACCTCCAGCCGGGACCCAAAGCGAATCAGGCCGATACGTTGGCCCTTAGTCACCTGATCCCCCGCCCTAAGATAACAGACAATGCGCCGGGCGATTAATCCCGCCACCTGGACGGCGATCACCTGCCGTTCCTGCTCGTCAACCAGGACCACGGTGTTTCTTTCGTTTTCCTCGGAAGCCTTGTCGAGATCCGCCGAAAGAAATTTCCCCGGGTGGTATCTGACCTCCCGGACCCGTCCCGCAATGGGCGCCCGATTAACGTGTACATTAAAAACGTTCATAAAAATGCTGATCCTGATCGTCCCTGGGAACCTGGAATCAGGCCCCACATAGATGACCTTGCCGTCGGCCGGTGATATCACCGCGGTCGGATCGGCCGGGGTATGACGTTCCGGGTCGCGAAAAAACCACCCGCAAAACCCGGAAACCAGCAACCAGAACACCGCCAGGCAGCTCCAACCGGCCAGGGCGGAAAGATAACCCAGGCCCAGCCCGATAAAAATAAAAGGATAACCCTCCCGAGCTAGGGGCACTGCCGTAACCATGCGCAGGCATTTTGCCCCGATGGTTGCCTCTGATCTGTTTTTTGACCAGGATTTAGACCCGTCCTGATGACGATGATGACATTTGTTGTTCAATTTCTTCTCCACCTTGGATATGCCTGCCGCGCGTTAATCCGCCGGCATCTATATCCAGCCTTAATTATATGCTAACTGTAGCAGGATATCACAATTTGTCGACAAAAGAAAGACTTTTTTGTCACCTAACTCAGGACAAAGGCATGAATTATTCTTTTGTATCAGGGTTATCATATTGAATAAATAAGGCAAGAAAGCCTCGAAGGGATGCCTGTGGTTAGTCCCGGACAAGCAAAGCGGGGCCCCTTGAAGGGGCGCCCGGTTCCGCAAAACGGCGGAAGATGTGATTCATTGTTATACCTTGAACGGCCTCACTTGGCGCTTTTGCCTTGCTTCTTGCCGCTTCGCGGTGCAGACAACAAGTTGTCCGCACCACCCCAATGCCCCGGAATTAATGAGGGTGGCGAAGCCACAAGAACTCAAATTAATCATGGTCCCTGATTCACCCCGCCGGATTTCTCAGGGCGTTGCCGCTGGGCTAGCCTAGTGCGCCCCGTTGAGGCTTATTCGGCATTGTCTATTTTAACGAAATTCGTCCGGTACCCGTCAACCAGCAACATGCAACATGCAACCAGCAACATGCAACGAGCAACATGCAACGAGCAACATGCAACCCGTAACCCGAAACCCGAAACAGGATCACACCCATGATCAAAGACAAGCTGATCAAAGAATTCGCCGAGGCGGTGGGGCCAGCCAACGTCTTGACCAGTGAAGTGGACCGTCAGGCCTATTCCTACGATGCGGCGGTGCTGCCGTCGGTCATGCCGGCCCTGGTTGTCCGTCCGGAATCCAGTCAGGCCCTGGGCCGGGCGATCCATTTGTGCGGGCAAGTCGGCCTGCCCATCACCGTCCGAGGCTCCGGGACCAACCTCAGCGGCGGAACCATTCCGGACAAACGGGACGGGGTGGTCATCCTGACCAATGCCCTGAACA
>JADFYN010000342.1:3196-3679 GCA_015233055.1 Deltaproteobacteria bacterium | reverse complement strand
TGCCACGAACAAATGGTATCACTGATTAAAGAAGACCGGAACTGCTGGCAGTGCCACCGTCGCCTGTCCCACAAGACTACCGGAACCTTTTAACTTTGTGTGATAAAGCTATAAGGAGATGACTATGACTGGGAAACAAATCCTCGCCGTCGGACTAACATTGGGGTTTATTTCAGGCTTTATTTTTATGGCCTGCGCCCCCCCGAAACCTGAACCGGTCAAACCAGTTACCATCGCCGACGGAGAATATGATCCGGCCAATTGGGGTAAAGCCTACCCGCTGGAATACGATTCGTGGCTCCAAACCAAAGAACCCAGACCTGTCGGCAAAAGTAAGTACAAAAGAGGATACAGCACGGATCTGGTCACCTACGACAAGCTGAGCGAATTCCCTTTTATGCCGCTGCTGTTCAATGGCTGGGGCTTTGGGGTTGCGTATAATGAACCACGGGGGCATTGGTATATGCTTATTGATCAGTTGGA
>JADFYN010000342.1:549-3152 GCA_015233055.1 Deltaproteobacteria bacterium | reverse complement strand
ACCTGTAAGACGCCCTTTGCCCCAACGATGGAAAAGGAAATGGGGTATGCCTATTACTCCGAGCCCTGGAAAGACGTCCACGGCAAAATTCCTAAGGAATTCCAGAAGCTGGGGGTATCTTGCCGAGATTGCCATGACAACAAAAACATGGGCCTCAAGCTTTCCCGCTGGACCCTTAAAAAGGCCCTAACCGACATCGGCAAAGATCCAGACCAATTGACCCGTCAGGAATCCCGCAGCGCCGTTTGCGGCCAATGCCATGTGACCTATATCGTCCAGAAAGACGACAAGATGAAATCCAAAATGGTTTTCTTCCCCTGGCAGGGCAGCAAGCCGGAGAATATCTCCATTGAGAATATCATCAAGGTGATCAGAAGTGATCCATCCCATCTGGAGTGGAAACAAGAAGTCACCGGTTTCAAAGTCGGCTTTATCCGACACCCAGAATATGAATTCTTCACGGCCAAAAGCGTCCATCATCAAGCCGGACTGGCCTGCGCGGATTGTCATATGCCTTACACCCGGGTGGGCACTAACAAAATTTCCGACCACAACGTCATGAGCCCGTTAAAAAATGACATGAAGGCGTGCCAGCAATGCCACAGCCAGACACCCACCTGGTTGATGAATCAAGTTTTCGCCATTCAAGACCGGACCGTATCCGTGATCAACCGGGCCGGGTACTCCGTGGCCGTCACGGCCAAGCTGTTCGAACTGGCCCATAAAGCTCAGGGTGCAGGCAAGACACTGGACGCCGACCTGTATCAGCGGGCTAAGGATCTGTACCTGGAAGCATTTTATCGGGTGATCTTTATCGGTGCCGAAAACTCGGTGGGATTCCACAATCCTTCTGAAGCCGGTCGAATCTGCGCCGACGCCGTGGCCATGGCCTCCAAAGCCGAGTCCTGGATCCGCCAAGCCCTGGCCAAAGCCGGGGTGGAGATACCAGCCGATATCAACCTGGAGATGGCCAAGTACCTTAATGATCGCGGCGTCAAGAAATTGAAATTCCGTCCCGAGATAGAGATAAAAGACCCGTTCGAGACGCAACCGCGGCTTACCCCCGTCAGCAGTCAGGGCCGCTAGTCGTTTTTGCCTTGTTGCTGGTTGCTCGTTTCTGGTTGAAGACGACCGGGATGAGTAACCGGCAACAGGCCATCTCGAAAAAGGACGAATGCTCGAGGCTCCTGTGGGTCTCATCCATCTGCGTTCATCCTACGGCAGCCGGATGTCGTGCAGTTTCCCGACCCCGTACTCGCTACGGCGCAGGAACCGATCCAGGGGGGGGGCCGATGATCTGCATTTCCGGATTTTTCTTTTTGATGTCTAAGGCGATATTCATTTCTTTGGTACAGCCGGTGCTGAAGGTTGAATCCTTCCCGGCCCACTCATAGGGGACCTTCTGGTTCAACAAACTGAAACTCTCTTCTATATCCTCGTGACTTTGAAATCTCCAGATATCGATCAACCCACTGCGCTGGACAATCTCCCACATATGCATTAAATCATCCGCGTCCATTCCCGGTTCGAAATATTGAGACGGGTCGATGATAAACGTATTATCCAGCCTGGAGGACAGGTGGGTCACAAATACGGTCATAATTTTTTTGGCCACATCGATTTGCCCCGGAATACTTCCAATGATCCCGGAATAGAAGATGACCCGTTTTTTATCTCTTTTGGCCTGCCGCATCTGATCAATGATCCTATAGGCTCGGGCGGCCAGATCCTCACTGTCAAATTTGACCACGTCCGGAGACATGGCCTTAAACCCGGCCAGGAGCCGCCCCTCGGCATCTCTGGAAAAATTGATGATATCCTGGGTAAAGGTGAAATGGGTTTCGGTGATCCGCCGGAGTTGTTCCGGGCCCTTGGATATGACTAAGTCTACCTCCTTAAAAATCCGGGCAAAAGTGACGGACGTGAGTTTGAAGTTAAGGTCCTCGTGGGTTCCGTCGGAAAAGATAATATGTTTTTGGCCGCCTCGAAAGAGAGGGGCGACACTATTCCTGGTCAGTTTACTATCCCGAATGACCAAGAAATCGGCTGTGGCTTCCCGGATGATACTGTCTTGATAAACATCTGAAAAGGCGGCTTTAGTAAACGTCGGCCCCTTTTTCAAGGCCATGGCTACGATATGCCCCATGGAGGTGAGATGGTTCATCACCGCCAGGTCGAAAATAATTTCACCGGATTCGTTAGCCAGATAAAGTATTTTCAAGGGAATGGTCGCCCCGCCGGCCTTCTTCTTGGAATGTTGCACTAAGTACTTGCTCAGCATTTCCAGGCCGCGACCCTTAGCTGGAATGTCAAACAAGGCCTGGATATCAGCCGCGGTCGGGTGATCGGATATGCTTTTAATCTGTTCCATATCGGCCACAGACAGGGCTATCAGCCGTCCCAACTTAATCAGATCCAGCTCCAACTTTAACTGATCCAGGTTGGTGAATGAACTCCAATCCGCGGGGTCTATAAAGTTCAGGGTGGACTCAAATGGGGCGGCGGAGACCAGGTCTAAGGCCGTCTGATTCAATCGTACTTTTCGTTGGAAATAGGGATCCCGAATCTGACTTTTGTCCATGAATATCTTATACAGCCGCTTT
>JADFYN010000342.1:0-478 GCA_015233055.1 Deltaproteobacteria bacterium | reverse complement strand
TGAATTAATGCTCTAAAAAAACGGCGTTTAAAAGGATCAGTGATCCGGTCGGAAATCAATTGGTCGATCCGGTCTTTGACCTGCTGGTACCGATGCCGCACATAGTCCGGATCTTTACCAAAAACGAGGCATTCAAACATCCGGTCGGAACAGGGATAATAGAATTCATCATCTTTAAGAGCGACCATGAACCTGACCTGTTCCGGAGGGGCCACCTTATCTAGAAAAGCGATGTAGTCTAAGTGGTTCTCGGTCAAGAAATTGGTCACATAGGCATCCAGCTCCGGGTCTTTGCCCGGCACATATTTGAATGTCGGCTCTGTAGGCATGCGTTCCTCTGAGGTGTTTTGCCTGAAAATACCTGCGTCCGTCTGCGAAATATGCGGATGAATTTCTATCTTACAACTCAACGTCACTGACTTAAGGGTGCGACAATCGGATCTAAGTTTAATAAATAGCTAATTCCGAATAAGCCCCA
>JADFYN010000341.1 GCA_015233055.1 Deltaproteobacteria bacterium | reverse complement strand
CCGGTCAGTGCCTCTTCCAGCAACGTTTGGCCGAACAGCTCACCTTGAGGGTTGTGAGCCTCTGTTATTCCGTCGGAATAAACATAAATGTGATCACCGTCTTCTACGGCCATTTGTTCCACCGAGGCGTAATCATAATCGGCCGGCGCCAGGCCCGGGGGAGTAGTTTCAGACGGGAATCGTCTCGTTAGCCCCCCTTGCCGATCAATGACCAGGACATCCGGCAGACCACAATTAAGCACCCAAGTTTTACCTTTGAGATTATCCAAGGCAATCAGGCAAGCACAGAAAAACATCCCGATGGGTAGGACTAAGCGCATCTGGTTATTGATCTCGGACATAATGTCCGCGATGTGGCGCCCTTTGGCCGACATGGCGTTAAAGACACCGGCCACCGTGGTGGCTCCGATGGCGGCGGACAAACCGTGACCGGTATAATCTCCCAGTAGGATATGTTGTATCCCCGTCGGGGTGGTGGCAGCTAACAGGATGTCGCCACTCACATTCTGGGCCGGGGATAGCATGAATTTGATATTAGGACTCTCAGGAACCTCTCGCCTGATGATATTGTTAAATATTTTTTCAGCCTGGTCCAGATCGCGTTGGACCTGCCGGCTAAGTATTTGAATTTCGACAAATTGGGTTTTAAGTTGATCATAGCTTCGCTTAAGGGATAGAGCGGACTTGACCCGGGCCAGTAACTCCGTACGACCAGGCGGTTTACCGATGAAATCAGTTGCTCCCGCCTCAAAACAGTCCTTCAAAGTCTGTTCATCGTTATTGGCCGTGATCATGATAACTGGGACGTGGCCGGCGGCCTGGCTGCTGTTTATTTTCCGGCAAAACGCCAACCCGTCCAATTCCGGCATCATCAGATCGAGCAACAACAAATCCGGAGGATTCTCTAAGACATAGTCGAGGGCCTGGATAGGGGAAGAAAAGCACTGAATTTGGGTGTACCCGTGGTTCTGAAGAAGCCGGCTGATGATCCTCAAACTGACGCGTTCATCATCCACAGCGACAATGGTCATTTTTGTCAAGTCGTTCATCTGGATAGCCTTTTGATTGTATAACGTTACGTTAAGTCATTGTTCGCATTGCCGTCTTATATTCATAGATCATTAGATGAAATATCCTTATTCGAATGAATGAGTTGTTTCAGCAGTTCGAACTCTTCTTGAATTTTTTTAAATGTTTCCAAGGCATTATCTATCAGACCAGCCTTACCGGCCTGTTCCATTTTAAAGGCCAGATCCTGTAGTCTCATCGCCGCCACATTCCCGGATGCGCCTTTAAGTTTATGACCAAGTTCGCGAATCAGTTGGGCATCGGATTTCGCCACAGCTTTTTCTAAAGCTGCAATTTCCTCGGCCCCATCTTGAAGGAACACATCGAGTATCTCGGCGTAAAATTCCTCATCACCATCAAATCTATCCACTAATATGGAACGGTCCAGGCTGACCTTGAGTTCATCTTCCTTTTCGACGGTCTGTTTATCTTCAACAGCCGGCTCGGCTGAGATCCAGCGGTCAATGACCTGGGCCAGATCAGCAGGCATGATCGGTTTGGAAACGTAATCATCCATCCCGGCTTCGAGGCACTTCTCCCGGTCTCCCTTCATGGCGTTGGCCGTCATGGCGATGATGGGTATCTGGTGATCAAGCACCGGAACATCATTATTTCGAATCATTTTTGTGGCTTCGTATCCATCCAGTTCCGGCATCTGGACATCCATCAGCACCAGGTCATAGGGAATAGTCTTCAGGGTTTCCACGGCCTCCTTCCCATTGGCTACGGCATCGACCCGGTAACCCATTTTTTCTATGTACCGGATGGCCACCTTCTGGTTGGTGATATTATCCTCCGCCAGCAAGATACGAATCTTACGTTTTAAGTTTTCGGCCACGGTATGCCGGGTGATTATGCGTTGGGGGGATGTTTCCGCCGGAGCCTTTCCGCCCAACACGGTCATGACACAGTTTAGTAATTGTGATTGCCTGACCGGTTTGGTCAGATAGGCGCCAAAGCCGATCTTTTCCAGCCGGGCCGCGTCACCTCGTCTCCCGGCCGAGGTCATCATAACCAGGATGGTATTTTTGAGTAGAGAGTCTTCTTTAATCATCTTGCCCAGAGTCTCACCATCTATTTCCGGCATGAGCATGTCCAAGATGGCTAGCTGGAAAGGATCTCCCGCGGCAATAGCCGCACGAAGTAGATTCATGGCCGTCACGGCATCTGCGGCCTCATCGAAACGGCAATGCCAGGAGTTCAGTATCCCGGCAAAAACACGTCGATTAATAGAGTTATCATCCACGACCAAGATTCTAGTCTTGGTCAGGTCGATATTTATCGGTGGACCAGGAGAGCTGACCTTGTCCGGCGGTTGCTTCTCAAGTAAGGCAGTGAACCAAAAAGTCGAGCCCCGGCCTTCTAAACTGGCTACGCCGATCTCCCCGCCCATCAACTCCGCCAGTCGTTTGGAGATGGACAGACCCAGGCCCGTACCGCCGAATTTACGGGTCGTGGATGAATCGACCTGCGTAAAAGGCTGAAAAAGAGCACTTACCTTTTGGGCCGGGATGCCGAGTCCGGTGTCACGAACTTCGAAGCGTATTTTCGCCTGTTGCTCATCTTCGTGATCCAAGGTGACATGCACCACTATCTCGCCCTGGGTAGTGAACTTGATCCCATTTCCGATCAAGTTGGTCAAAATCTGGCGGAGCCGTCCCGGATCTCCTTTCAAGCAGGCCGGAACCTCCGGCTCCACCAGGCAGGCGAACTCCAGGTCCTTTTCATGAGCCCGGAAAGACAACAGATCGCTCAGATCCTCCAAAGTGGTGCGGAGATCGAACGGCAACATTTCCAGTTCCAGTTTGCCGGCTTCAATCTTTGAAAAATCCAAAATATCGTTGATCAGGGACAGCAGGAGATCAGCGCTGTTTCTGATGGTTTCAGCACAATCACGTTGGTCCGGATTCAGTTCCGTGTCCAGGAGAAGACCGGCCATCCCGATCACCCCGTTCATGGGAGTGCGGATCTCATGGCTCATGTTGGCCAGAAATTCGCTTTTGGCTGAGTTGGCTCTCTCCGCCTGGGCGGCCATGTCGACGGCCTTGGCCGTGGCTTCTTCAAGGTAACTGTTGGTCTGGGCCAGTTCATCCACGGTCTCCTGGAGGGCCTCTTGGGCCTGTTTGCGCTCGGTGACATCCCGGAGAAGCCCCACGGCATGCCAGCCGCCGTTAATGCCGCCATTAAGATTGATAGCGGAAAGAGAAAGCTCGACCGGGATTTCAACCCCATCTCTTCGACGGGCATATAAGTCATCGAGTTTCTTACCTATGGCGGCCCCCTGTCCAGTCTGTAGAAACGCCGGGAAGGCGGAGCGGTATGCTTCATGATAACGTGACGGTACTATGAGCACATGCAAGTCTTGGCCGACCGCCTCTTCGTCGGTGTAACCGAGGATTCGCTCAGCGGCCGGATTCCAATAGGAGATAAGACCATCCGGGTCCATCATGATGATTGCATCCTGAGCGGAATCGGTGATGGCCCGCATGCGTATTTCATTCTGATGGATGACTTCCTCGGCCAGTTTTCGGTCGGTAATATCCCTTAAGGAGCCTTCCACCCCGATAGTGGTCCCATCCTCATCATAAAGGAAATGGCAGTTGACAGAGGCATAGACCAGTCGGTCGGT
>JADFYN010000340.1:541-3709 GCA_015233055.1 Deltaproteobacteria bacterium | reverse complement strand
CGTCTTTTAAGTTCCCGGCCGCCGCGACCCGATGCTGAAAAAGGCGGTCTATGACGTAGCCACGTAAAGTCCTGGCGTTGATAACCAGTTGCCTGGACAAGGCGGCATCCTGGTCATCCGGCAAATGACGGGTCAGACGGCTCCGCAACCTCATTTCATGGTCGACGATTTCTTTTCCCATGGCCGGGTAAAAGATGAGGTCGGAGATGTCTAATCCATTGGCCAGAGCTTGCTTGTAAACATTGGCCGCCTTAACATCGTCTTGGTTGTAACAGCCTGGTTCCAGTGGCAAAATTAGATTAGCCCGGATAAGCCCGGTTAATTGATCCGGGCTAAGCCCGGCAGTCCGGCAGAGGGCGTCCTCGTCTAATACCGGTCCGCCCATATGGCCGAAGATAACCTGGCTCAGTTCGAGCAAAGGCGTCACATCCCGGCCCTGATCCTGTAGATTAAGAAGCGTCTTAATTTTGGCCAGGGGAAGACGATACTTCTCCTGAAGCATCTTGATATATTTGAGCCGATCCACACAGGTCGGGTCGTAATAGGCCATATTGGGGCTGGTCTTAATCGGTTCCGGCAACAACCCCTGGGCGGCGTAATGCAGGATGGTGGACTTGGGTAACCCGGTGAGGTCCATGAGTTCATTCATCCGCAAGCCGGGTTTTGGGCGCTTTGTCTTTTTTATTTTCTCCAAATTAGTCCTTATCGCTCTGAAGTAGATGATCGCTCCGAGCAAATTGAAGAGAATCGCGGAGGGTGTTTGAGCTTTAAGATATACTACATAGTACAAAGTGTCAAGACATACTTTTTACTTTGTTGATAATTGTATTTTGTCGATTTGTAACACCAGGTTATGTGTAAGGTAGGGCATACCTCAGTCTCTCATCGAGGCGCTGGAAAGATCCGGTCAGGGATTGAAGACTAAATCTCTGAACATGACGGCGTCGTTCAAGGCCCCGCCTGCGGTGTTGTTGAAGTAGGCATATAGTCGAATATGGGGGTGGTGGGAGAGGGTTTCCCGGACCCAGGCGGCTGGGTGATACAGACCGGTCTGGCCGTAGGTCCCCCGGTAGCCCTTGGCCGGGCCGTGGAACCGGAGATAAATCATGTCGGCCAGAGTTAGTTGCACAGGCGTGGGGGCATCAACAGCATCGTGAATGCAGAAACCCATCTTGTGCTCGGCCAGCATCTGGTAAATGGTGTCATCATACCAAGACGGGTGTCGAAATTCGATCACACTGGGGCCATCCGCGGGAATAGACGACAGAAAATCTTTTAATAAGATCGCATCCCGTTTCATGGTGGGCGGAAACTGGAAAAGGACCGGGCCCAGGTGTTCTTTGAGATGTCCGGCCCGGTCGAAGAAAGTGACCACCGCATCGTTCACGTTGACCAGTTTTTTGATATGGGTGATAAAGCGGGAGGCTTTCAGGCTGAAGACGAATCCCGCCGGGGCCTTATCGCGCCATCCCGCAAAGGTGCTTTCCCGGGGTAACCGATAGAACGGGTTATTGAGTTCCACCGTGTTGAAGTGTTTCACATAATGAGCCAACCGGTCTTTCTTGGCCAGATCCTTTGGATAGAAAACACCCTGCCAAACATCGTAATAGAACCCTGAGGTTCCAACAAAACGTACCTGCGAGGTCATCATCGGGTCATCTTATGATTGGGAAGTAAAAATGAACTGGGCCCAGGTTAAGGATCATCTAATAATTTTCACAACAAACCCAGCAGGCCATGAATTCCGATTCATAGGGGTTGCTGGTGTCGGTGTTGATGAAATACTCACTTCCTTTCTTGGAGACCCGGCACTTTCTTCCGGTTCTAACTTCTTGCTCACCTTCCGGTCGGCCGCATTCGAATTCTATGGTGAAGTCACCTTGTTTTTTTTCGTCCCCTTGAACCACTTTTTCTTCAAATTTGATGATTCCTTTGTTTTTGCCTTTTTTCTTCTCTCCTCCCTCATCTCCCTCGTTGTACGTTTGCCCAAAAGACACCATCGCCCAGATCAGGACGGCGAGGACCATGGTGGTTGTTACAAGGATTTTCTTCATGGCAGGTTCCTTTCATGAGCGGTTAAATGAAGTAATTCCGTTCAGCCTGTTTGCCGGGCCGCGCTAACTGCATCGGGAATAGCCACAAGAGCGGCAGGATAGGCACCCGCCTTCATGCTCAACTTTACACCCACAATCCGGGCAAAAATTGGGCAGATCGTCGGAATCCTCGATATCCGAGTTGACATAACTCTTCAGTACCTTGGCGATGGCGTCGGAACAAGACAGCACCTGTTGGCCATTGTTCCAGGTGGGGGAGGGGCACCGGATGTTCAAGAGTTGTTTCAGAACAGCATCAACCTGAACCCCGGAGCGCAAGGCCAGTGAAATAAGCCGCCCGGTGGCCTCAATCTGAGATGCGGAGCAGCCGCCGGTTTTGCCCATCTGGGCGAAGACCTCGCAAACGCCGTAGTCATCGGTGTTGACCGTGACGTATAGTTTGCCGCAACCGGTGATGATGCGCTCCGTGGCGCCTCGGGTCCGGACCGGTCGCGCGCGCGGGGTAATGGAATCTTCCGCTTTCCGGTCGCCGATATTGAGGACCTGGTGGGGTCTTGAACCATAGCGATATATGGTTACGCCTTTGCATCCGGAGCGGTGGGCCATGAAAAATGCCTTTTCCACATCTTCTAAGGTGGCCGCGGCCGGGAAGTTGATAGTTTTTGACACGGCATTATCCGTGTGTTTTTGAAATGCCGCTTGAATCTTGATATGCCATTCCGGGCTGACGTCGTGGGAAGTGACAAACAGGCGTTTGATCTCGTCTGGTATCCCGGCCAGGTTTCTGATGGAGCCCGACCTGGCGATGTTTTCCATCAATTCTTTAGAATAAAACCCCATCTGGTTGGCTCGCTGGGCAAATTGGGGATTGACCTCCAGGAGCCGGTCATCGTCCAATACCCGGCGGAAAAAGCTGATGGCGAACAATGGTTCTATGCCGCTGGAACATCCGGCAATGATGCTGATGGTCCCGGTCGGGGCAATGGTGGTCGTGGTGGCGTTGCGCATATATTCGAAGCCGTTACGGGGATGGGTGCTCCCCTGAAAAGCCGGAAAATTGCCCCGGATGCGTCCCAACTCGGCTGAAGCCTGACGCGCCTGGGCGGACATAAAC
>JADFYN010000340.1:0-491 GCA_015233055.1 Deltaproteobacteria bacterium | reverse complement strand
TAAGGGATGCCCAGTTGGATGAGCCTGTCGGCAAAGTCCAGAACCCCAGGACCGATTTTGCGCGTTTCTTTGGTCATCTTTTCGATTTGGGGAAGGGGGAATTGATTCACGTCGATGACGTTGTCTAAAAAATGGACGGCCGTTTTAATCGTCTCTTCCAGCCGGGGATAGTCGATCCGACCGGCCGGCGTGACCATCCCGGCCAGATTGATCGAACCCAGATTGCATGATTCATAGGGCAGCAGAGGTTGCTCGCCACAGGGATTGGTGGCCTCGATCTCACCCAACTGGGGGGTGAAGTTTTTTCGGTTCACCGTATCGACGAAGACTACGCCCGGTTCTCCGGTTTCCCACGCGGCGCTGACCAGATGGTTAAATATCTCTACCGCCGGCATGGCCTTGACCACGGCTTTTGTCCGAGGGCTAACTAGTTCAAAGGAGGCGCCTTTGTGGACTGCATCCATAAACTCATCGGTAATCAAGACCGAGAG
>JADFYN010000033.1:8686-19809 GCA_015233055.1 Deltaproteobacteria bacterium | reverse complement strand
GGTAAATAAAATAGACCCCAGGCGGCGAACTGGGGTCGAGAAAGCTCTAAAAAAGGCTATGTTTATAAGGTTAAATTAAAGCCTGACAACGTTCTTGGCTGTAGGTCCCCGGCTGCTGTCTTCCACATCAAAGCTTACCCGGTCACCTTCATTGAGGTTCTTGAAGCCGGGCATATTGATGGAAGAATAGTGAACAAAGATGTCTCGCCCGTCTTCCTGACTAATAAAGCCATATCCCTTCTTCTCACTAAACCATTTCACGATACCATTTGCCAAAGCACTAACCTCCTTTTCTTAAATAAAGGTAAAACAAGTCTGCAGTCATAAGGTCTGACCGCCGGTCGGGAAAATCAGGGTCAGGTTACCCTTCTAATTTATATATCATAATTTCATAAGGTCAGGCAAGCAAATTAGTCAAGTACAAAGAAATATTGCAGGCGATAACTCTTTAATATATAGGGAATATCTTATTTTTTGCCCCTTCCATAGATTCATCCCCACAAATGGAAATTACTTGTCCTGGAATTAAAATTATCGTAGAATTACTATTTCTTTGCTGGTGGTATTCGATACCTATTCTTTGATGCGAAAGTGGAGTGCGGCGAGAAAATGCAAGTAATAAAAAAAATATTACAGCATCTTAAAATCACTGACGTTCAAGAATTACAAAAACTTGATGTCTGGATCATTGGGGTGATAACGGTAGTTGGATTACTTTCCCGGCTGTTATATTTAGGCAGTTTCCCGGCTAGTTTAATATTTGATGAAGCAGACACTACTTGGATTGTTTACCGAATAAAGGCAGGGCTCAATCCGTCATTCTTTGAATTAAATTGGAATGGCTGCCCGGCGATAGTCAACTACATGATTATAGAATCCATGAAGATATTCGGAGATAACATTTTTGCCATCAGATTTCCCACGGCGTTAATTTCAGTAGGGACACTAATAATTTTTTATATAATACTCCGCCGCTGGTTTCAAATCATTCCATCAATTGCAGCAACAGCGATGTTCACATTCAGTTACTGGTCATTAAATTTCTCAAGGAGCGGTTGGGAGAATATTCAATTTTTACTGCCCGGATTGCTGGCTTTCTATTATATTGAAGAGGCATTAGAGAAGGATCGATGGAGCAGATGGATTTTATCCGGTATTTTCTTGGCTCTTACAGCGTATGGCTATTACGCTGGGAAAATTTTTGCCTTCACCCTGATTTTATATCTTGGATTCAATTTCATATTTAGTCATAGATATAAAAACCCTACAAAATTAATCGCATGTATCTTAATCAGCTTTGTCGTATTCGCACCACAACTGAAAAGCACTCTTTCGGAAGCTGGACGTGCTCGAATCAAGGACGTTTATGCGTTTTCAAAAGAAAATCTCAATAATGAGCCATTAATTCATAAGATGAAAACACAAACGATTGAAACCGTGGGCATGATCAACATAGCCGGAAGCAAATCATCGAACTATAACCTGCCGGGTGAACCTCAACTATACAGTATCGCCGGTTTTGCCTTTCTGGTTGGTCTCATTTTAACCATATTAAATTTTAAGAAATCGTTATTCTGGATGCTTGCATTGATTACTTCAGGGTTGATTATTTTCTTTTCTGACGATCCGCCTAATGCGGCACGTGGGTTGGGCATGTTACCATCCATCTTCTTCTTGGTTGCTTTATTCCTCCAAGGACTTTATAATTTTAAAAAATATAACATATTGACAAGTTCTATAATAATAATTGCAACCATCTGTTCAATCGCATGGTCATCTCACATTTACATCAAATGGTATAGTCGAGAAGATACCTTAAAAGGCCGCAACCCCGCCGTCAAACTTGAAGAATTTTCAGAATGGTCACAAAGAATGAAAGAATCTTTTAAGAAAGGTGGAGGAGGATTTAACGTGGGGTCTTGGCGGGAATACAAAGATCGTGGCATATCTCTACCAAAATGAAAGGCTGTCTACTATGTACGGACAAAACCTCAGGCCAATATATAATTGGTTGTTTATTATGTAATTATCCCAGAGTGTATTTGCCATAAGAAAACGTCCTTTTCTGTAGTATCGGTCAGACATAGCACCTCGAATAAAATGGAATACTGGATCCTATGTTCCAATGGCTACAAGAATCAACAACCAAGTTGTGATGCCTTGAATTTCTCCGTACGCATCTTGTTATCTGTGCCGGTTTGACGACAGGCGCAAGAGCGACGGATATTGATGATCAATTAACCAATTTAAATTACACGAAAGGAGAAAACATGGTCATTAAACGGAGTCTTATACTTGCATTACTAGTTTGTTTTGCAGTGGTCTCGCCATGTCTGGCCCAGCAGGGAGGCGACAAAATTGGATCTGAGATCAAAGCTTTGGTGGAACAGCAAGATAAAGCTTTTAACGCCCAAGACGCCAATGGCATCATGGCGACTTTCTCTTCAGGACCTGAAATCGTCGTGATGGGGACCGGCCCAGGTGAAACCTACTTGGGAAAACAAGGGATCGAATCTGCTTATAGCCAATTCTTCAACTCATTTAAAGCCGGTGAAATAACTACAGCGTATGACTGGATTTCCACCGGTTCCAAAGGTGATGCGGCCTGGTTCACCGTGACGAAAACCCTTTCGAAGATGGTGAACAAAGAAAAGAAGGAACGCTCATTAAATCTTTCCGGTACAGCGATCAAGGAAAACGGCCAATGGCGGTTCGTCACTCTGCACTTTTCCAGGCTGGGCGCCATGGATCAAACGGCCCAACCTCAACCGAAGAAATAGACCATCAGGCCCGACAGATCCTAACAAGTAGTCCTTTTCATAAAATAGTCCACGCGGCCTTTTTATTGCAGATCTAACCCAGTAAAAACTGGAGGTTAATTATGGATGAAGACCTCAAGCCACAGCAGGGCAAAGAGGGCTTTGATCACGATGAAGAATTAATGGACCGAAGGAGTTTTCTGGTCGGTCTCAAGAAATGGTCAAAAATCGTCATCGGTAGCGCCCTGGTGGGAGGAGCGCTGTTGAATTCCGGCAGCGAGGTGGAAGCAGGAGGCAGGTGGGCCAATGGTGGTGGCCGGGGTTGGGCCAACCGCTTTGGTGGGGGTGGAACCGGGGCCTGGAAGAATGGAGGAGGAGGTGCCGGAGCCTGGAAGAACGGAGGAGGAGGCGCGGGCTGGGTCAATGGGGCCGGAGGCGGAGGGGCAGCCTGGAAGAATGCCGGCGGTGGCGGCGCCTGGGCCAATCATGCATCAGGCTGGGTGAATGGTTGGGCCAATCGTGGAGTGGCCTGGGCTAACGGCGGAGTAGCCTGGATAAACCGGTATTAGGTGGCAAAATCAACTCGGTCTTAACTCCTAGTCGGATGCCTGAGATTCGCATCTCTTGTCGAACCGGCACTGCGGGGCAATGGGGACCTGACTTTCCGGCGGTCCTCGGGTTGCCCCGCAATAATTTCAATCCAAAAATCTTTTCGGGATGAAGTGCGTTGACTGATTCTATTGTTTATAACATCTCGGTCGAGATGATCGAAAAATACCGGGGAGAAAACCTGATCGTCAGGTCGCACGATCCATCGGAACTGGTCAAGAAACTGAACGAAGAAGACCTGGATAAGCTCTCGTACGTTCAAATCCACACTCTCGGTGTCGGAATTGACGACCTGTTGGGTTGGGAGTATGCAGTTCCAATCGATCTGGCCGTGCAGAACCCCTTGACGGACCTGCCCCTGCTCTATCAATACGCTCCTCTCCTGACCAATCATGCCGTCAGAGTGTCGGTGCCCGTTGCCCCCGGATTCCTTAATCTGGCGAAGTTGGCTATTTCGTTGGATTTCTCTGTAAAACTCGAGGTCCTCCAGCCGGGGCGGACACTATTCGAAGAAATGATCCAATTGGCCCACTATTACCTGCACCAGTCAACAGTCTCAAAGCCGATAGAGTATTTTCATAGTCTGTTTCTGGCTTTCTATCACAACACCCCCCTTACGCTCTGGAGCATCCAAGAGGAAGACCCGACCAGAATCAGGTATATCACGGATCAGGGAGAAGAGGCCGTATCCAAGAGATTCACCGAAATGGGACCGGCACCCGACAGCGTCTTGGTCATTAGAAAATTCATTGAGGCGCGGGCAGCCTTCCAGGAAGAATGTGATGCCTGTGAGTTCCGCGTCAATTGCTCCGGGTATTTCAAATGGCCCCGGCCAGACTACAACTGTGACGGAGCAAAATCCGTGTTTCGGATGTTAAAGGATGCGGCCATAGAATTGAGGAAGGACCTGGCCCAACTCGGGGAAAGGGGTGAAAACCGATCATGACCGGAGGAAATTGTTCGCTCATCCTTTTGCCGACTTTAAGGTGCAACGCGGCTTGTGGCTACTGCTTCGAGCGCGAAAGTGACTATGACCTGACCATGGAACAACTTTCCCTGGTCATCCAGAAGGTCATGGACTACATGGACCAACGCCGCCTGGAAACTTTGTCCATATATTGGCAGGGAGGCGAGGTTATGACCATGCCGCCCGCCTGGTTTGAACAAGCCCACGACGTGGTTCAGGAGGCGGCTGAAAGAAGGCATAAGCAGGTCCTGAACTACATCCAGTCCAACATGATGGCCTACGGCCGACAATGGAATGGAATTATTTCGAGCATGTTTGGGAATAATATCGGCTCGTCCATGGATTTTCCCAATCTCCACCGAAAACTTAAAGGCGGAAGCCCGAAAGAATATGAAATTATATGGGAACAAAAGATTCTCCAAGCCAAGGAAGCCGGCATCGAGGTTGGGATTATATCAATTCCCAATAATCAAACCTTGGAAATGGGGGCGGACCGATTCTATTCACATTTTGTAGAGGAGCTGGGGCTGAATAGTTTTCAAATCAACACACCATTCCCAGGCGGACTCCCCTCAACGGTGAAACAGGGTTACCCCTTGGACATCAAGCATCTCAGCAAGTTTATGGTGGATTTGGCCGGCATCTGGATTGACCGGGGTCGGCCCAATGGAATCAGAGTCGGCCCCTTTGATAAGCTCTTGGACTATTTCCTTTACGGAAATAAGGATCTGCTCTGCATCTGGCGGGATAACTGTGTCAATGAGTTCGTGTGCATTGATCCCCGCGGTCACGTCGCCCAATGCGACTGTTGGGTCACCAGCTATCCGGAATTCCGCTTCGGCAACATATTTGATTGCGACAACTTATCTGATTTGCTGCGGAACAGCCAGGCCCGCCGACGCCTCCAGGCCAGACCCGGTCTCTTGGTTCAAGGCGAAGATTGTCTTGATTGCCTGTATCTGACCTTGTGCCACGGTGGGTGCCCGGTAAGAGCATACACCGTTACCGGCGACCTCTACCGGAAAGATCCTTATTGCAATTTATACAAAACGCTCTTCACGGCTATGGAAGAAGCGGCGGCCAACTTAGGTATTTCCAGGCCCGATTCTTGCGCCAATCAACGAATGTGAGATGCAGCCTCCCATCATCCCTTCCGGTTGAAAACATCGGACCCAAATCGTACGCCGGGCCGTTGACGCTATTCCTTTTTTTTCTCTTCCCCCGGTTTAGACTTGTCCCCGAAAGCATCGAAGACGGATTTAAGGGGCGACAGCCCAACCATGGTTTTCTGAGCCAGACTGGTCAGGTCCGTACCCATGTCCAACCATTTCCGGAATTGTTCGTCAAGGGTCGTTTTGAACATCAAATAGCTCCGGATCGTCTGGTGAAGATACTTATCAAAAAACTCGGCCAGCACACTTTCCCCATGCTGGATGACCAGGTGGAGCAACGGCACCGGCAGAAGAATGTTCTTTTTTCTGGCTTCTTCTAAGACAATCTGAGTCAGGATAAACGCAGTCACGTCTTCCCTGGTCTTGGCATCGACGACTTCCACTTGCCGGCCCTGCTTAATCGCCTGACAAATATCATCCAGGGTGACGTAAGCGCTCTTTTCAGTGTCATAGAGTCGCCGGTTGGAATACTTTTTAACCAACAGCCTGTCTTCGGGCATAATTTTTTTCCTGGAGATGTCTCACCGCCACTTCGGTTGCCGTCAAACCTGCCGTAGCAATTGATCTCCTGCGGGACAAGTCGTTTGGGGAATCCATTTCGCCGGGTAAGAGTCTTACCCCGAAAGCGAAGATGGCGTCTTTGCGTTATATTTTTATCTTGTTATATCAATATAATATAATAATAATTTTGCATTGCAACATTTTTTCCTTTGACAACCGGGGGAATCCGTATTATCTTTGAACCATTCTTACTAAGCAAATCACATACCCGGTGGCTGGGCCGGGGGCCGGCTTCTTATCCCCCGATGCTTTCCCACGATTCTCTGCCCGGGTGCCCCACCGCAACTCCTCACAGCTTCATCGGGTTTGTTACCCCAAGCACAGCTCGACCCGGGACCAACACCCGGTAACCGACCACATAAACATATCGGAGGTATTACTATCATGGATCCCCAACAATTTGCAAAACAAATGATTGAGTTTGAGAAGGCCACCCTTGACAACTCCTTTAACGCCATGTCCATGGTCCAAGACCAGATGGAAAAAATGACCAACCTGATGATGGACCAGGCTGCCTGGATTCCCCAAGAAGGAAAAAAAGTCGTAAATGATTATCTGGCGACTTGTAGAAAATCAAGTTCCGATTTCAAAACGATGATGAATGATGGTTTTAACCATATCCAGAGCTGTTTTTGCAAAAGCGAATGACAGCCGAGCCGGATGGCCCCTAACTTGATTAACTTATTGATAGTTGTCAGTACATCCCTTTTTGACGCCCCTTAAGTAAAACACCGCAGAAGGAGAAGCCATGGAACCCCAAAAAATGTTACAACAGATGATCAATTTCAACAAGTATATGTTTGATAACACCTTCAACAGCATCACCATGTTCCAGGAACAGATGGAAAAAATGAGCAACATGTTTCTCGATCAGGCCACCGGGATGCCCGAAGAAGGAAAAAGAGCCGTTACGGAATGGGTTAAGTCCTATAAAACGGCCCGCGACGACTTCAAGAAAGTGGTGGAAGACAACTTCAAGAAGATGGAAGAATTCTTTGCCGCTGACAAATTTAAATAAGACGTTGATTGCCCGGCCGGCCGGAACGACTAAAGACCACTGAGGACGCCGCGGAAATCCGCGGTTTACCCTCCCCCGGAGCCCTTCGACCGGACAAAAAAAATGCACCGCCGAGGAGGCTTAGGATCTCTCAGTCGTCGGACATGGCGCTTTATTCAGGTGGGTTAATGCCGAAATAGAGCGCCATACCTTTGTAAAACAGCTATATCTTCAATATCTCGTTTCGTCGGGAAATATTAGTATTAGGGAATAATAGATTAAATTATAAGAAGATAAGTACCCGACACGGCGACATTCTTTATCACCGTTATTGATTTTCATAAGATCTGCTGATACGTATATTCTGAGGCCATAGAGAAACCGCCTGTGGTCAAAACAATATGGAGTTCATCATCATATTAATATGGAGCTAATCGCGCCCCCCACTCCCCGGACCTAACCGCAATAAAACAGGACAAAAGTGAGGCGAATCAAATGACGGATCAGAAACTCGGATTACCCGGCGAACTGCTTAAAGACTTTTTCGAAGGGGCCTCTTTCGAGCCGCAAGTATTGGATAAGTACGCCGAAACAAACCAAAAAATAATTGAGGCCACATTCGATTATTTTGAAGCCAATCAAGTGATGACAAACGGCGTGATGCGCTACCTCAATGATTTCATGACCCCGTACTGGATCTCGTTGGCCTCCTTCATTGCCGTAGAACGAAATAAATCCTGGCATACTCCGCCGTGGGAGACATGGCGTGACTACCTGGAACTTCTCATGTTTAATTTCCAGGTGGCCGATAAAGGCGGCTCCAGCAGTCTGGCTGCCGTAAATGAATACACCCTTAAGGAAATCGAGAATGTTTTTTGGGCCTGGATGAATACCATTTTTCCCCGGAACGGGCATAACCTGGCCGATTACATCGCCCGGCGGCGGAATATCGTTTATAACCTGGTCTATGGTTTACCCCAGTCCATATTAGACATTAAACCCGAATACGGCTTTCACTTTGAGGAGCCGGGGTATGTCCTGGCCGCGGAAACCGACCGGTTCTGGTTATACCAGGTTTTGCCCACAGATGACCACGTCCAGGTCCGGGAACACGGGAAACCCATCATCATCATCCCGCCCTATGTCCTGGGCGCCAATATCCTGTGCTTCCTGCCCAAACAGAACAAGAGCTACGTCCACGCCTATGCCAACCAGGGTATCCCGACTTACGTCCGGATCATTAAGGACATCGACACCACCCCGGCGGTCCAGACCATGACCGGTGAGGATGATGCCTTAGATCTGCGCGACTTCTGCGAAACCGTCAAAGCCAAACATAACCGGCCGGTGACCCTCAATGGTTTTTGCCAGGGCGGATTTATGGCTGTGGCCGACCTCCTGTCTGGAGAACTCGATGGGCTGGTTGACGCCCTGATCACCTGCGTCTCACCCATGGACGGAACCCGGAGCATTGCCTTAGTCGAGTACCTGGGGCATTTACCGGCCCGGTTCCGGGACCTGGGTTACGCCACGAAAACCTTACCTAACGGCAATCAGGTGGTGGACGGAAAGGTCATGAGCTGGGTCTATAAGCTGAAAAGCATGGATAAGGAAGCTCCGGTATTTACTTTCTTCCGGGATCTGAAGATGTTTGATCTCCCGGATTGCGAGACTGTCCAGGTGAACAAAACAGCCGCGGCCATTAACTACTGGCTGACCTATGACCGCAATGATCTACCGGTGTCCATCACCAAGATGAGTTTTGATTCCTATACCATTCCGGTGACTGAAGACGGGACGCTGCCGATCCGGCTGTTCAACCGGCCGCTTAACTTCAAACGGCTGGCCGAGAAAGGCATCAAGTGGCTGATTTGCTGTGCCGACAAAGATGATCTGGTGGACCGGGCCTCGGCTCTGGCCCCACTGGACTTCGTGGAGGCTGAAGTCAGCGTCTTCCCTAAAGGGCACGGCGCCATCGCCACGTCCTGGTCTGATCCGGATACCTCGTGCTCCTTAAACAAAACATTTGGGGGGAATTGCCGGGGACCGGTCGTCTTTCAATTGGATCTGGAAAGAAAGCTGGATGCTGAAGCTAAACCGGCCGTCAGCCCTGATCCGGAACCCAACCCGACGAATCAACTAGATAATCGGCCTCAGGAAGTGGCGGTTGCAGGTCCTCCGAGAGTGGAACCAATGCCCGACCCGCCGACTGCGATGGACCAGGCCGAGGAACCCAAGCCCGGTTCACCGGTCCCACTGGTCAATCGGACAGACAACCAGATAACTATTCTGATGGAATACAAAACAGATAGCCAGACTCAGAAAGTGACGGCTGCGGCAGGCCAGGCCATGGAATCAACGCCCACCTGGCCGACCGGGGTGGTACCGGCCGAAGAGCCTGGAGTCTCCTGCGCCATTGCCCCGGCTGACGCCATGGCCACCAGATCACTCGGACCCAAAACCACCGGCAAACCAGGCAAGGACAAGTCGGCTAAGGCCAAATCCGGCAAGTAGGTCTCGGTCCCGGAAGATCGGGCGGCATTCAAGGCCGCATCCGACAAACGGTTATCACTTGCATTTTTTGATTATGGAGTTGCTGGTTGTCTTGAACGAGCAAGGAGCAACATGCAGCCGGCAACATCCGATGAGTACCCCATAAGGAGAGGCAAAAAGAAATGTCCGAAGAAATGGAACTTACCCAGGTGGACACACCGGGCGATGCACTCCCGTCTCAGACGGAAAAGAAAGTTATCCTGCACAATATATCGGCCCTGGGCACCTTTGGGAGCAATCCTGAAAAAGTGTCCACCACGCCCGACGCAGGGCATCCTTTGAACCGGTTTTTCGGGTTCAACATGGAAGAGTATCAGGCCAAGAGCTTCATGATGTGGTCTCCCTTCAATCCCTTTGATTGGAAGCAACCCGACCTGACTGCTTTGGCCAAAATGTGGGACCCGCTCAAATTGATGGAAGCCAATCCCTTCTTCAGCGGGAAAGCCATGAACCTGGCCAACCTCTTCCCGGTTATGGAACCGGCCAAGATGTGGGACCAGTGCCTGACCATGTTCCAGGCCGGCCTGGATATGCTGGCCGAACCTCTTAAGTCAAAAGCCGAAAAGAAGTAATCGGCTCATCAGTCAAGACCATAAATAACCGGGGCGGCCACGCGAAGTGACCGCCCTGTTTTTGTTAGCAGCGACCTGATCAGAAATTATGAAAGGACGACATTGTTGTACCTGACCTGGTTGGGTCACTCGACTATTCCTTCTTGTCGCTTTTTCCGCTGGCCGAGTTCCCTGGGCTCTGGCCGGTCCCGCCCTTGGGTAATGGTGGGAGGCCACGCGGCCCAATAGGCGAATAGCCACCATCAATAGGCAGATAGCCAGGCGTGCCGAGCTCTGTGGTCTGGTATCTGCCTTTCGCTACATCTGGTTGGTGTTTCGTCTTGTCAGCCATTCTTTTCTCCTTCCTGTGGCAGAGGTGGTTGCCCCGCTTGAAAAAATTCTATTAATTCATAGTCATTTTTTATTATAACCCATGAATAATTTGAACAATATCTATTTTTGGTGAGGGTCATTTGGAGAGAGTGCTCCTTGCTTAATAGTCTTCGTCATGGTGTTTAAATGAATTGAAGACAACTATCCTGTTTTCTTTGTCTATTTCAAAAATTAGAACAAAGCTCCCGATATGAACTCGGCATCGGTTTTTGAGCACGTTCCGCAGTGTCTTGTAATGGTGAGGATTTTCTAAAATTTCATCTATTTTTTTGTTTAGTCTTACAATTAGCTCTCTTTTCTTTCTAACTATTCTTATGTCGTTAGCGCATTCGTCTTCAAAACGAGCTTGGTAATTACTCATCTTCTTCATCCAAAATGCTTTGGAAAAAAGCGTCCACTTCTTCTTTGGTGCGGCAGATGGTCCCCTTAGATTGACCTGACCAATAAGCCTTTGATCGGCGCTCTACCTCCTCAACAAACTCCGGCCTAAATTTTTCTTCCGGCGGGTAATCGGAATCATCCTCATCCTCAGACTCGATGGTAATTGTAAACATTTCGTCA
>JADFYN010000033.1:0-8660 GCA_015233055.1 Deltaproteobacteria bacterium | reverse complement strand
CAACTTTTTCCAGCAGGCCGGTCGGTAGCTCGCTTCCTTTGACGTGTTCGATGGTTGCCGTTGGCATCGTTTTCAAAGCCTCCATGGAAAAATATAAAATCTGTAGATAGGTTACCAGAAACACATCAAAAAGGCAACAAAATGATTTTGCTCGACGGGAAATCATCCGTTTTCATTATTTGAAACTTACACTTCGTCGATGATGGATGAAGTCGAGATATTTTCCTCGTCGAAATATCCCTGCATTTTGCCAAAATTAATTTGTTGAATTTGTGCCCCAAAACGAGTATTCTGGGCCGAATAACCCGTCGTAACCGAACGTCGGATATCAAAACTGAACCTGGGAAGAAGCCGGGCATGGAACCGACCCGGCCGGAACATCCTTAAAGAACACCACACATTAGGTGAGGCACCTTTCAACCCATGATTGATAGGAGTCTTCACGGATAAGGTGGACATAATGAATACGGGATTGGAGGCCGGCAGGCCGGAATCTCTGCGGTGTGAAATTATCACCATCGGGAGTGAGCTGCTGTTGGGGCAGATTGTTGACACCAACACCGTTTACCTGGCCAAGGAACTGGGCCGGATCGGGCTGGCCGTGGGATTTCGGACGGCAGTGGGCGACCGGCTCGAGGATATTGAACTGGCCATCAGGCAGGCCCTGGCCCGGTCCGACCTGGTCATCACCACCGGCGGACTGGGACCGACCGAGGACGACCTGACCCGCCAGGCTGTCGCCCAGGCAGCGGGGGTGGAGCTGGTCTACAATCAGGACCTGATGAATGATATCGAGGTATTTTTCCAGAGAATCGGCTACCGGATGCCGGAGAACAACCGCCGGCAGGCCTATGTCCCGGCCGGGAGCACTCCGTTTCCTAACCCGGTGGGAACCGCGCCCATTTTTGTCCTGGAGAAGGACCTCCGGCCGATTATCAGCCTGC
Organism: Deltaproteobacteria bacterium; assembly: GCA_015233055.1. Taxonomy (GTDB): domain Bacteria; phylum Desulfobacterota; class JADFXK01; order JADFXK01; family JADFXK01; genus JADFXK01. The sequence goes on along the minus strand of JADFYN010000033.1, from coordinate 7,716 downwards.
CCGGTGTTCCGCGAGAGATAAAGCATCTTTGGCCCAGCGCCGTGGTTCCCTGGATCAAGGCCAGATTTGGTTTGCAGGACCAGATGCTCACCTACCGGGTGTTACGGGTGGTCGGACTGGGCGAGAGTTCCGTGGATAAAGTCATCGGTGATCTGATGAAGGAAGGGAGCAATCCGGAAGTGGGGCTGCTGGCCTCGCTGGGAGACATCAAAATCAGGATCACGGCCAACGCGGACAATGCCGAGGCGGTTCAGGCCCTGATTGAACCGGTGGAAACCGAGATCAGGTCCCGGCTTAAGGAAAACATTTACGGCGTCGGAGAAGACACCCTGGAAGAAGTCGTTGACGGCCTGTTGCGGGAACGCGGCTTAACCCTGGCCGTCCTGGAGACCTTTTCCGGTGGCGCGGCCGCGACAAAGCTCTGGCAACTCCCGTCCAGACGGGTGGTGACCAGCCTGGTCATTCAGGATAAGGGACGGCTGGCCGAGTGGCTGGGTCAGGCAGACCTGAAATCGGGTCCGGCCGTCACCCGAGCCATGGCCGAGAAAATCAGAGATATCTATGGGGCCTCGGTCGGACTGGTCATCCTGGGCTTTATCGAAGACAAGGGTCAAATCCCCGAGGTGGTCGGAAACGCGGCCGCAGTCGGCCAGGGTTGGGAGAAGGATTTCACCTGGCGGATGGGCGGTGACAGGCCCATGCTCCAGCAACGGGCGGCCATCATCGGGCTGAATACTTTGCGCCTGGGCTTGCTTGGTCAGGTCGAATCTTGAAATAGCGTAATCTTATCTGAATTAAACAAGTTAGCTAACCTGAGTTCGACGAGTATGCTAAGCGATTAGCATCAAAGGCCACTTAAATCCACAGATTGCGCCGATTAACGCAGATTAGGGCCCAAATAGGTCTCTGGGTCTTTTCCATCTGCGTTTATCTGAGAAATCTGCGGTTAATTTTTTTCAGTTGAGCCTTTCCCGGCGGTGACCTAATATGGAGCTATACAATCTGGTTAGTTTTTTCGGAATGTTCGCCTTACTGGGCATCGCCTGGTTAATGTCGGCCCATAAGCGGACCATGAACTGGTGGGTCATCATCTGCGGAACTTGCCTCCAGTTGATTTTTGGGTTGTTTATATTTGTGCTCCCCGGTGGGCCCGAACTGTTCCTGTGGCTGAACCAGGTGGTGATTAAGGTGCTGAATTGCGCCACGGCCGGGACCCAGTTTTTGTTCGGCCGCCTGGCTCTGCCCCCAGGGGAAACCGATGCCTCCGGTCAGACCTCCGTCGGGTTTATCCTGGCCTTTCAAGCTTTGCCGACCATGATCTTCTTCGGTGCGCTTATGGCCGGGTTGTACTACCTGAAAATCATGCCGGTCATCGTCAAGGGTTTTGCCCAGGTTTTCAGCCGGATTATGCGGATCAGCGGGGCGGAATCTTTGTCCGTCTCAAGCAACCGATTTGTCGGAGTTGAAGCTTACCTGGCCATTAAGCCTTACTTAGACGGCATGACCCGGTCGGAATTACATACCATCCTGGCCGCGGGGATGGCCACCATCGCCTCCAACGTCTTGGCCTTTTATGTGTTCATGCTGCAACATGTTTTTCCGGCAGTGGCCGGTCATTTAATTTCCGCGACCATCATTTCCGCCCCAGCCGCAGTGGTGATTTCCAAAATCATCCTCCCCGAAACCGGCAAACCCGCCACCCTGGGCATCGACATCGAACCCTTTCGCCCGGATGACGCCAATTTTATCGATTCCTTGATCAATGGGAGCAATGCCGGCTTGCAATTGGTTATTGGGATCATGGCCCTGTTGATCTCCTTTCTGGGGATGCTGTCTCTCCTGGACCTCATTTTGGGGGGAGTCGGAGGCTGGGTTAATTCGCTGGTCGGGAGCAACTTTATCTGGTCGTTCAAAAATATCTTAGGTTACATCTTTTATCCCTTCTGTCTGATCATCGGTATCCCCCCGGAGGATGCCATGACGGCCGCCAAATTGATCGGAGAACGGTTGATCGTCACCGAAGTGGCAGCCTATCAAGATCTGGCCGTGTTGATGAAAAATCACGCTTTTGTCCACCACAGATCGATTGTGGTGACCACCTACGCCCTGTGCGGATTCGCCCATGTCGCCTCCATGGCTATCTTTGTGGGAGGCTTGGCCGCCCTGGCCCCCAAACGCCGGTCGGAACTGGCCGCCTTAGGTCCACGGGCGCTGTTATCCGCCACTCTAGCCTGCCTCCTCACCGGTGCAGTGGCCGGCACCTTTTACACATCCAAATCGATACTCCTGAGCAGGTAGGAAGGCAGGTTATGATCAACGGATAACATACTGTTATTAAAAAGATTAGTTAAAGAGAGCCGATATATTTTCCAGACGGAGGTCGAGAAGCCCAGGGCAAAGCGAATCGGCGTCCTAGATGCCAGGACCAGGTCCTTTGATCTATAGTGTTTTAGTTGTATTCTAATTACCAGGGCGTTGCCCCAATGCTGTTGAATTAAGCGAAATCACGCACGCTTTATTCATAAAATGGCCGATTCCAAATAAGCCCCAACGGGGCGCTCTAGGTTAGCCCAGGGCAGCGCCCTGGGAAATACAGCAGGTTACGTGCCAGCAAGATGGTCAGATGGTCGGCCGGCCCCCAAAGTCATCTCCTTTGAATGGGATATCCGGCTACGGCTGAGGTGCTGAATTGACGACGGTTTTATGTGACCATTGTATGGTATTTTATATAGTCGCCGCCCATACCCAGGGCGTTGCCCTGGTCTAACCTAGAGCGCCCCGTTGGGGCTTATTCGGAGTTGCCATTTATTAAAATCAGATCCGATTGCCCTGCAGCTTAATTCAGCAGCATTGGGGCGTTGCCCTGGTCTAACCTAGAGCGCCCTTTCAGGGCTTATTTGGAATCGGTCATTCTAAAAATATTTCATGAGATTGCCCTGTCGAGAAGCCTTTTTGAGATTGACTTTTTTTCTTAATCGGGTTAACGAAACTTCACTCCTAATGACGAGACGCAGACCAAAAACTTAAAGCCGCCAAAAAGGACGTCCCGTGCAAGTTTTCTTAAACATTCTGCCGATGTTCCTGGTGATTGCCCTGGGTTGCGGATGTCGGAAGATCGGTTTTCTGCCCAGAGCGTTTATCGGCCCGGCCAATAGACTAGTCTATTACATGGCCATTCCGTCTCTCCTCTTCCTGGAGATCGCCAGGGCGCCTTTTAGTCAAGCCTTTCAGCTTAAATCCGTCTGGGTTGCGTTAGCCGCCATTATGGTCACCTGGCTGTTCTGCTCAACCGTAGCTGAACGTTACTACGCCGGAGAAGGCAAGGAAAAGACGATGGCCACATTTATCCAGTGCTGTGTTCATAGCAATGTGGGCTACATTGGATTGGCCGGGGCCTACTATGCCTTACAGGACGAAGGCCTGATCGAAGCCGGACTCCTGAGTGGTTTAGTCATCTTGATGCAAAATATTATGTCGGTCCTGGTCCTGGCTTACCATGGAAAAAGAGGTGGAGATGAACTGGGGGAGCAACCGGCCAATAGTTGGTGGCCGCCTGTGGCCTCGGTCATCCTGAACCCCCTGGTTCTATCCGTCCTGGCCGGAATACTGTACTCTTATCTGGGCTGGCAACTACCTCAGTTTGTGTTTAATACCTTGAAGATCATCTCTAATATGGCCCTGCCGCTGGCCCTGCTGCTCATCGGGACGACTTTATCTTTTTCACCGGCGACCTTCGGGATTAAGCCGTTGCTTCGGATTTCATTCTATAAGCTGATATTTCTTCCTGGAATAGCGGTCCTGGCCTTGACCTTCATCGGGGCTTCCTCATTGACCAAGACCGTGGCGGCATTGATTCTGGGCGCCCCTTCCGCCACCGTAGCCACCATCATGGCCAGGGAATTAGGCGGAGACGTGGCTTTTGCCTCCGCGGCCATCTCCACCACCACTTTTTTCTCGGCCTTCACCATGGCCCTTTGGATTACCTTGCTCAGTTTCTAATTATCGGCGCAATAAGACGAATCATAACCGGGTTAGAACAAAGAGAACCGCCTGAGGATACGGCGAAAGGATAAGACACGAAGTCTTTTCACCGTTTGAACATATTGATTTGTCTGGAAAACCTTAATTAGAACAATTTCCTTGACATTATTCTTTGGGTTAGGTATTAATGCAAGAGATTTTTTGACGAAGGGAGGTGAAACGCGGAGATGAAAAAGAGTGTTATCGCTTTCTTAACTATCATGGTCTTTGTAGCCGGGATGTTAATGTTTAGTATGGCCATGGCGCAACAGGCTCAGCCGGATAAGACAAACATCAACTCAATACAAAAGACTAAGCCGGGTGTCCCATTTGATCACAAGAAACACACGACCGATTATAAGGTCAAGTGCGACAAATGTCACCATGTTTACAAAGACGGCAAGAACGTCTTTAAAGAAGGTGACCCGGTCCAAAAATGCGGCGCCTGCCACACCGACAAGATGGAAGGCAAGAAGCTGAAACTCCAAAACGCCTACCACAAGAATTGCAAAGACTGTCACAAAGAGGCGAATAAGGGCCCCTTCCAGAAATGTGAAGACTGCCACAAGCAATAATCACATCAAGGGTAATTTCGTTTCCTCTGGCTTTGTAACCTAGAGCGCCGCCCCTAAATAATATCCATAGGGTGCGGCGTTCTTCTATTTTTTTAGGCTTTTAGGCTTTTTATGATAGTCGGCCTTATCCCTTGTCGCCAAGCAGCTCTCGGACAGCTCCGAGCATCTCTTTTCGTTCCACCGGTTTGGTCAAGATCCGTTGGGCCCCAAGCTTCTGGGCCATTAACAAATAATTTTTAGGTGCGACCTGGCCTCCTCCCGACAGAGCAATAATTTTCACGTTTGAAAACTCTCTCTTTAGCCCCAGGATAGTCTCCAGACCGTCTTTTTCAGGCATCAGGATGTCAGTGATGACAAGATCGGCCGGGGATTCACGATAGCATTTGATGGCCTTACCTCCATCGGCGGCTTCGGAAACCTGGTGGCCCTCCCGTTCGAGCATCTGACGAAGCATGTCCCGAATTTGTGTATCGTCGTCCACTATAAGAATATGCGCCATGTTTCATTTCCCCTTATCTTGATCCAGAACCCGTCTGACGGCCTCGGCCAACTTATCCTTGACCACAGGTTTTGTCAAGCACTCCCGAATAGTCTTGTCCATGAGGATTTCATTTGCTGCTTCCGTATCAAATCCCGTGCATAGAATGATCGGGATATCCGGCCTTACCTCCAACAGTTTGCGGGATAACCTGTCTCCTCTCAACTGGGGCATGGTCAAGTCCGTAATAACTAAATCAAACGCTTCGGGCGCAGTGCGAAACATTTCCAGCGCCTCTAGACTGTTGGTCAAGGCCGTCACCTGATAACCCAGGGGTTCCAACATCAGTTCGATGACCTTGGCCACCTCCCTCTCATCATCAACCACTAATATGGACTCTCGGTTGGTTAAATGGGGCGACACCGGTTCAGGTTCATGAATCGTAGCCGGACCCACGACGATAGGCAAGTAAATCTGGAATGTCGTTCCCGCGTCAACCCGGCTGGTCACATCGATGGCCCCGCCGTAGCTATGGACTATTCCATGGACCATCGAGAGGCCCAGACCGGTTCCCTCCTCCAAGGCCCTGGTCGTGAAATACGGGTCAAAGATCCTCTCCATAACGTGTGGCTCCATCCCGCACCCGGTATCACCGACGGTAAGCCGGATATATTTCCCCGGGCTGACATTAAGCCTGATCGCGTCCTGATGGGAGTCAAGCTCAATCTCCCGCATATCCACTTTCAATGTCCCACCGTGCCGGGCCATAGCTTGGAAGGCGTTAATACACAAGTTCATAATTACCTGATGGATCTGAGTGGCATCCGCCCTTACCAGTCCACCGCTCGGATCAATATCAGACTCAATTTCAATAGTTGCCGGTATAGACGCCCGAAGAAGTTTCAGTGATTCATTGACCAGGGGTTGAAGGGCCAAAGGCTCCAGGAGATGATCGGTTTGCCGGCTAAAGGTTAGGATCTGCCTGACCAGATCCTTGGCCCGATTGGCCGCTTTCAAGATGGCCTCCAAATTGCGGTGGGCCCGGGTTCCCACGGTCACATCGTCCATGGTCATCTCAGAATAACCCATAATCGGGAACAGGATGTTGTTAAAATCATGAGCTATGCCACCGGCCAGAGTCCCGATAGCTTGAATTTTTTGGGCTTGCCGAATCTGGGCCTCGAGGCGTTTCATTTTATTTTCCTGCTCCAGATTGTACAAGGCATACGAAATATCCGCCACCAACTCTCCAAACAGTTCCTGTTCCTCGGCGTCAAAGCCGAAACTGCCGGGTAAAGACACGGCCAGGACGCCATAGACCACTCCACCGTGGTTTAACCGGGAAGTCATGACGCCCCTTGAGCCACACTCTCCAGACAGCAAGCAACCTTTACATTGAGCCTCGTCCGGATAAAAAACCAGGACTCCAGACCGGCTGAGAGCGAACAAGACACACTCGGGAAACCGCCCCCTCTCCAGACACTCCGTCATAGAAAGACTATCTTTATCAAAACCGGCCTGAACTGCGGCCAGAAGACTTCCCCGGTCATCGGTCAAAACAATCCAGGCAAAACTATAGCCCCGATTCTTAACCAAAACATCACAAGCATCAGCGATCAGTTTGTCCCGGTCTTTTTCCCTGGTGATCAACTGGCTGACGCTGCGCACGGAGCGCAAAATATTATTTAAGTGTTTTATCTTAGCTTCAGATTCCTTACGCTCGGTGATATCGAAGTATGTCCCGACGATTCGGAGGGCCCGGCCATCGGCTTCCCTTTCCACCACCTTGCCCCGGCCCAGAATCCAGCGCCATTCACCGGATTTTGTTTTTAGTCTGAATTCAACTTCATAACTCGATGCGCCGTAGATGCAGGACTCAAGTTTTTGGATCGCCCCCTCCCGATCATCAGGATGAAGTAAGGCGGCCCAGGTGTCATAGGATGGGGGCACCTCATCCGGTGCGTATCCCAGCATGGTGTAATAACGCGGACTAAAGTAGACTTCACCAGTCTTCGGGTTCCAATCCCACAGCCCATCCCTGGTCGCCTCCAGGGGCAGCATAAAGCGCTCTTCGCTGCGGTGCAATGCCGCTTGAGCCTGTTTCTGGTCGGTGATGTTCTGGCCGAGCATCAATGCTCCGGTAATTTCACCAGCTTCAGATCTGATCGGGCCGAATGTGATCCGGATGAATAAATCCTTTCCCCAAACCTTGAATGCGTGCTCAACCTCCACCCGCTCGCCCCGTAAAGCCCGCTGATACTGCTCCTCCCACGTTGGAGCCTCTTCTGGGGCAAGGTTTAAGGTAGCCCGCATTCCTTCCTGCAATTCTACCCCGGTAATTTCGCGAAAACGACGACTAAAGGTGGCATTGAAATCTCGATAACATAAATCCCGATCCAATGACCAGATGGCCAAAGGAGCACTGTCGATGATGGCATTGAGCCGGGCCTGCTTATCCGCCAGAATCCGTTGGGCCCGCTTTAACTCGGTAATATCACTGGACGCGGACAGAATGCACGGCTCGCCTTGATAGGTGATAGGCACGGCAAAGACCAGTCTCTCTATGTTCTTCCCGGACCTATCCAGGGAAGTCACCTCATAGTTGCGCACTTCACCATCATCTTGCAGCCTCCGAACAAAATC
>JADFYN010000339.1 GCA_015233055.1 Deltaproteobacteria bacterium | reverse complement strand
ACTTCTAATGCCGAGGCGTTGACCACCACGGATTTCCAGCCGTATATGTTTCAGGTCGTGCCCACTACCGGAATCGAAGGCCGCGGCATGGCCGTGGCTCTGGCCGGACGTCAAGCTAAGAATTACGGTTATATCGGCCCGGATTATGCCTATGGTCACGACCAGTACAATGCCTTTGTCAAAAAGATGGCTCAACTCAAACCCGAGGCCAAAATTGTTGAAACGGTTTGGGTAAAATTAGGCGAAACTAATTACTCGCCCTTCATCCCCACCTTAATGGCCAAGAATCCCGAGGCGGTTTATAGTAGTTTCTGGGGCGGCGGTTTAAGCACATTTATTAAACAAGCCAAACCTTATGGGCTGTTTAAGAAAGCCACCTTCTCCGGTTTATTCGACCTAGATTTGTTCCGGGCCACAGGCAACGATATGCCCGAAGGACTGATCGGTTATGCCCGATGCCCCTTTTATGCCGTAGATACACCTGAAATGAAAGCCTTTGTCCAAAAATATTATGATAAAACCAAGGAATACCCGGCTGATTGGGCCATTATGGCCTATGATGGAATGATCGCTTTAGCCGAAGCCATCAAGAAAGCCGGAACCGCCGATTCCGAGAAAGTGGTTAAGGTTTTAGATGGATTAAAATTTAAGTCATTACGCGGGGACCTCTTCATTCGTCCCGAGGATCATATGGCCAACGTGGGTATATACGTCGGCGTGACAACCAAGGACGCCAAGTATAAAGACCATCTGATCATGAAAGACGTTGTGGCTATCCCGGCGGAAAAGGTCATGCTGTCCGTGGATGAAGTGAAAACATTAAGAGCGAGCAAGAAGTAGGCCTGATTCGGTCGCCGGTCCTATCCTGATGCCCGAGGATCGGCGACACCAAAAAAACTTAATAATATTCCGAAGAAACATATGAACTTAGAATACTTCGTGTTTATGACCATAAACGGCTTAAGCCAGGGGATGCTCTTGTTTATCATCGCCTCCGGACTGAGTCTGGTTTTCGGCGTGCTGCGGGTGATCAATTTTGCCCACGGGTCGCTATACATGATCGGGGCTTTCTTGGCTTTTTCCATCAGCTCCCTGGTCAGCGGAGGATCTATTTTCAATTTTCTCCTGTTGCTTTTAGTCGTCCCGCCGGCTATCGCCATCTTAGGTTTTGTCCTTGAAATCAGCTTGTTTCGCCGGGTCTATCGGCAAGAACACTTACTTCAACTGCTCCTGACTTACGCCTTGGTCCTGATTTTAGACGATCTGGTCCGGGTTGTTTGGGGAGGTAACCCGCGCAACGTCCCCCGGCCCGAGATCCTGGCCGGCTCGGTGGATATCTTCGGCCTGGCCTTACCCACCTATAATGTCTTTATTATGTTTATGGGCCCGGCCATCGCCCTGGGGTTGTGGTGGCTGCTGCATCGGACCAGGGCGGGAAATCTGATTAGAGCCGCCGTGACTTTCCCGGATACCCTGGGCGCGCTGGGTGTGAACGTCTCCTGGGTCATGACCTCAACATTCATGCTTGGGTGTTGGCTGGCCGGCCTCGGCGGGGTTTTAATGGCCGCCCTGGCCAATATCGACCTTGGCATTGGGATGGAAAAGATAATCGAGTCCTTTGCCGTGGTGGTCATCGGAGGGCTGGGCAGTATTGGCGGCGCCTTGTTGGGTTCCTTGATCATTGGGTTGGGAGTGACTTTTTTTCAGTTGCCGTTTGGCCGGTGGGCCCTGGTATTTCCTTACGTGATCATGGCCCTGGTGCTTATTTGGAGGCCCTGGGGATTTTTTGGCAAGCCGGAACGATAGGAGACGAATAAGCACAACGCTGAAGACGCAGAAAGAGCCATAAAGGACGCCTAGACTATTTCTGCATTATTTTTTTAAGGATGTCGGAACCCGGCATCAAACTATCTTAATAAGAGCATCATGTTAAACATAACGCCAACTCCAGAAATTAAAATTCATCAGCCGGAGACCAAAACCCGTCACCGGGTGGCCGGCGCGTTGCTGATCGTTATGTGTTTTATCTTGCCCTTTGTCTTGGCCCACATGGGCCGGACCGGGGTGTACTGGATTTGGGTAACCACCGAAATAATCATCATGAGCCTGTTCGCCATGAGTTTAAACCTCATCCTGGGCTTTGGCGGCATGGTCAGTTTCGGACACGCCGCGTTTTTCGGAGTGGGAGCTTATACGGTGGCCCTGCTGATGAAAAAAGCAGGCGCACCCCTTTTTTTAGCCCTGACTGCGGCGCCGTTGATGGCCGCTCTGGCTGCCGTCATCATTGGGTGGTTCTGTGTCCGCCTGACCGGGCTTTACTTTTCTATCTTGACTCTGGCCTTTAGCCAACTCTTATATATGGTTGCCTTTCAATGGTACACCTTCACGGGTGGAGACGACGGCCTCCACGGCGTGCCCCGGCCGGATTTCCTGAACCCGACTAATTTTTATCTGTTATGTCTGGTCATTTTCTTGATTTGTGTCTGGCTGATGCGGATGCTGGTCAATTCTTCCTTCGGCCTGACCATCCGGACTATCCGGGAAAATATGGACCGGGCCAAATTCATCGGAATCAATGTCAGATTTTATCAGTGGCTCAATTTTATCATCGCCGGTGCTTTTGCCGGGTTGGCCGGCGGGTTGTTCGCCCAATTGAACCGCTTTGCCCAAACCGAGTTCCTGCACTGGAGCAGATCAGCCGAGCCTATCCTGGCCTGTTTGGTGGGTGGGATGTATTCACTCATGGGCCCGACCGTGGGGGCGGCTTTCTTGATATGCCTTAGAATCATTCTCCAGCAGGCGCATAAGGGACTGTGTGAGTACTGTGTGATTTTTGTGTGCCTGATCCGTTTTGTTTTGTGCTTGTTCGCCCCCGGTGGGTTAATCGGGTTGGTTCAAAAAATAATTAAGAAAAAAAATGATTGAAGAACTTCCCGGTGGTGTGTTTGGTCATTCTTCAGAAAGATGGTGACGTTTCATGGCGGCGGACATTCTCCGAGTTGAAAATCTGTCTAAGTCATTTAGCGGCCGGATGGTTATTGAAGATTTAAGTTTCAGCGTCGCCGAAGGGGAATTGAGCGCCATTATCGGCCCTAACGGTGCAGGTAAGACGACCTTGTTCAACCTCATCACCGGCTACCATGTTCCGGATTCGGGCAAAATAATTTTTGACGGGCAAAACATCGCGGGGCTGCAACCGTTCAAAACAGTCAGATTGGGTTTGGCTCGCGCCTTTCAAAGAACGAATATTTTCCCAAAAATGACGGTACTGGAAAATGTGGTGTCCGCCTGCATCACCCGGCAGGAAGGCAACCTTAACTTTAGAACGCCGTACAAGAAGTTAACCCAAATTCACCAGCGGGCTTATGAGATTCTCGACAGTGTCGGATTGACGGACATGGCTCAGCGTTTGAGCGGAACTCTGGCCCATGGTAATCAAAAACTGCTTGATATTGGCGTGGCCCTGGCCCTGGAGCCGCGGTTGCTGCTGCTCGATGAACCGACCGCCGGAATGAGTCCTGATGAAAGGTGGCAAACCGTGGCCCTAGTCAAGGACCTGTGGGAGCGGTTGAAAGTAACCATGGTGTTCATTGAGCACGACATGGACATAGTTTTCGGCATCTCTCAAAAAATTCGGGTTCTGTGTTACGGCAATCTATTGGCTGAAGGCACACCCAAGGAAATCTCAAACAACCTGAAGGTGATCGAA
>JADFYN010000338.1 GCA_015233055.1 Deltaproteobacteria bacterium | reverse complement strand
CCGGTCAATGTGATAGGCCCGGCCCATCACGATGCCAGGGGAAGCTCCAATACCATGGAGAGTGTCTGTCTGTATGCTTTCTGTATCCACGTCTACTCTTCTTCAAACTTGTCATGGAAGAGTTGCGTTAACGCCTCTATGACCTCTCGGGCATCCTCACCCTTGGCTCTGATTTCCAAATAGGTTCCTTTAGGACAATTCAAAGTCAAGATATCGAGGATGCTTCGGCCATCGGCAGAAACGCCGTCTTTGGAAATGATGATTTGGGATTTGAACTCCTTACTTTTCAAGGCAATTTTAGCAGCCGCACGGGCGTGCAAACCGACCTTGTTCATCACTTCCAGCCTTTTATTTATTTCCAATTGTTCCGGATTGTCCGCCATGTTAGTTATCTTAAGTACTTTAGTTAAGAATTAATAAATCAGGCCGGGTGGTCTCTCTCAGTCGATGACTCTAACTCGGTGATACTTCTTCTTTCCCATCCGCAGCATAATCGCCCCGGATCGGAGATCTGTGTCCAACACCTTAGCGTCAAACGCGGCCAGCTTAATATTGTTGACATATCCCCCTCCTTGGGTAATCAGACGCCTGGCTTCCCCCCGAGAAGAACAGAGACCTACCTCCGTAAACAAGACAAAGGCCGGGATCCCCTCAGTCAGACGGGATCGCGGCAGGACCGTGCAGGGAACGGATTCGTCATTTTGGGCCAGGGAATCCAGTTCGTCCTCACCCCCGAACAAGGCTCTGGCTGCCCGCCGCGCCTCATCGGCTTCTTTTTCACCGTGGGTGATCTTGGTTGCTTCGTAGGCCAAGACCTCTTTAGCCCGGCGGATATCGGCGTCTTTTAAGGCGCCCAGTTCCCGAACCTGGTCCATAGGCAAAAAAGTAAACAGACCCAAGAATTTTTCCACATCAGGGTCTTCGGTATTAATCCAGTACTGGTAATAATCATAAGGCGTAGTCCGATCGGCGTCAAGCCAAACCGCCCCGGCCGCGGTCTTGCCCATCTTGGCCCCGGAGGAGGTGGTAATCAGGGGAAATGTGATCCCGTAGCCCTGGCCCTGATTCATCCGCCGGATCAAATCGATTCCGGCCACGATATTCCCCCACTGATCGCTGCCGCCCAGTTGAAGCCGGCAATCATGGTGTTCGCGGAGATAGAGGAAGTCATAGGCCTGGAGCAGCATATAGTTGAATTCGATAAAGCTTAGCCCGGTCTCTAAGCGCAGCTTACAGGATTCCGCGGTCAACATCCGGTTAACGCTGAAGTGTCGGCCGATGTCCCGGAGAAACTCTATATAGTTAAGTTTGGTCAACCAATCGGCGTTGTTAAGCATCGACGCCCGATCATCGCCAAAATCAAGATAACGGGATAATTGGGCCTTTAATCCTTCGGCATTCTGAGCAATGTCATCGTAAGTCAGAATCTTCCGCATTTCTGTCTTGCCACTGGGATCGCCCACCAACCCCGTGCCGCCACCCACCAGGGCGATGGGCCGGTGGCCTTGGCGCTGCATATGGACCAGCGACATAATCGGAATCAAGCTACCTACATGCAAACTACTGGCCGTGGGATCAAACCCGATGTAGCAGGTTACGCTCTCTTTATCAAACAATTCTCTTAAAGCAGACTCATCGGTCACCTGCTCGATGAACCCTCTCTCGTAAAATATATCCAGAATATTAGCCACCGAACTCTCCTTCAAGAGCGGAATAATAGAATTAACTGAAAGAAATCATTTTGTAAAAGCCACATTTTTGTCGGGCACCCTTTCTCGGTCACTAAATGGGTGATAATAGCAGTTATTGGGAGTGAGGTCAAATCCTTTTTCTAACCATCCAGGACAATCTCCCAAAAAAGGTAACAATACCTTTTAGCTCGGTGCTCGTTGCTGGTTGCTCAGTGCCGGTTGCTCGTCAATGCCATTAGCTTAAGGGTGCAGCACATATTAGAACCATATCCCCAGGGTGGCGCTTCGCTGGGCTAGATTGTTTTTCCCCTTCGGGGAAATGGATTCCGTCAACCGGAATGAAGTGATTTTCCTTGATGATCCATTGCCTGGGCTAAGCTCACCATTGACCAGGCCACCGTCTTAATACCCCGTAGCGACCAAATATAGCCCAGGGTCAACGAAGTGCCACCCTGGGTAAAGGCACGCGTCAAAGAGTCGATTGTAACCATTCAAAGTATATCTAACCTTGGGCGGCGGCGATGGCTGCATCTAAAATTTCTAAAGACAGATCAATTTCCCGTCTGGTCACGTCCAGGGGCGGCAGGAACCGGATGTCACGATAACCGCAACCCAGTAACAGTAAGCCCCGGTCAAAGGCATTCTTCAGTATCTTGTCCTGCAGCTCCTTGGTTTCAGGTGTGACGGCCAGCATCAGACCCAGGCCCCGGGCACTGATAATAGACGGATACCGGGTCATTAATGACTTAAGGCCATCCAGGAAGTAATTGCCCATCACCGTGGCGTTCTCGAGCAAATTCTCTTCCTTGATAATCTGAATGATAGTGTACCCGACGGCCGTACTGATGGCGTTGCCCTCACCCCAGGTACTGGAAATACGACGTTCGGCCTGAGGAAAAAACTCGGATTTGCCGATGGTCGCCCCAACGCGGAGGCTTTTGGCCACGGTGATGATATCCGGTTCGACGTCAAAATGCTCAATGGCCCACCATTTTCCGGTCCGGCCAAGGCCCGATTGAATTTCATCACAAATCAACGGGATATAATGTTCTTTGGCCACTCTGGCCACTTCCTGGATAAAAGCCTTGGCCGGGATGTTGTAGCCGCCTTCGCCCTGAACCGGTTCAATGATGATATAAGCCACTTCTTTAGGATCGACCAGCCCCATCTCCGGGTCTAAGGTAAAGGCCAATTTGCTCATGGATACTCCGCCTCGCGGCGTCAGGACCTGCCAACCGCAGGTACACTTGCCCCGGCAGATGCAGAACGGCATGTCGATGACATGGGGCAATTTGGGATACCAGACCCGATGGGCCTGCTTACTACGGTTAAGGGACAGGGCGCCCAGGGTCCGGCCGTGGAAAGCGCCCATAAAGCAGACGCCATATCCAAAATTTCGTTTATAATCATAACATATCTTTATGGCATTTTCGACGGCCTCCGCCCCGGAATTGGATAGAAAAGCCGTCCCAAAGCCGAACTTTGACGTGATATCAATAAGCTCATGGTGAAGGTGGGAAGGGGTGGGGACCTCCGAGGCGTCAGGGTCAGGGCCGTAACCACCCACAAAGTCGGTCCCGGCGTACCGGTCCGGGGCGATGGCCGCCAGTTTTTTGGATATGGCCGTCAATTTCGGGTGGTTGTATCCCAATGGTGAGCTGGCCACGTGGCTGACAAAATCCATGATCAGGTTGCCATCGACGTCCGTAACAAAAGGGCCGGTAGCCGGAGCGGCTCGATCCCAGATAAAAGGATAAAAGTAAGTAGAAAAAGCCGCGTACTTTTTATGAAACTCAGCCCACTTCCGGGCGGTTTTTGTAAAGCAAGATAACAGCGGAACCGCAACTCCTGCGGACACCACTACCTACACTGCAAATGCTGCATTTGGTAGTGGAACCCAGATAGGGACAAGCGGGTGGTACTGCGTTTACAACGGAACCGGGACGAGTGTCACCGTGACCAATCTCAGCCAAGGCACCACCTATCGAACGATGGTGTGTGAGTATAATGGATGCGCGGGGAGCGAA
>JADFYN010000337.1 GCA_015233055.1 Deltaproteobacteria bacterium | reverse complement strand
GGAGTCATCTACGAAGACAGGGGAAAGGATGATGTATCACGCTTTTATATGCCGGAGATTTTCCGGACCGGCCTGAACTTCTCTCTGGATAAAGGCGCTCGACCTCGGGTTTTGGTGCTGAAGCGTAAGGCGTTGGGCCGAGAATCTTCATGAATAGGCCAGACGGACAAGACTGAATGGTTTCACCCGGTGGCTTTCACCAACCAAGGCGCTTATCCAGCAGAGTCTAAGGCATAAGCGTGACGACCACCTGTGGTTCACCTTCTTTCACGAAGCAGCCCATATATTGCTACATGGTAGAAAAGAGAAATTTCTCGAGTTCAACGGTCAGGAAGGCGGAAAAGAGCAAGAGGCCAATGAGTGGGCCAGGAACTATCTTATTCCGTTGAGCGAGTGGAGAAGCTTTATCGCTCGCAACAGTTTCACCAAAAAGTCCATAAAATCATTTGCCCATCAATTGGAAATATCACCAGGGATTGTGCTCGGGAGGCTCCAAAGAGAAAAATATGTGCCGTTTGACCGCCTGACCAGTATTTTTACCAGGCTGGCGATAACCGGCTCCTAGGCTCGGCGTGCCTCCAGAGCACCCACTCGAAACGGCGAAGAGGCGATAATTTTTGGAGATACATCCCAAAAAGGAGACGACTGCCGCAGTACCGACTCCAGAATGTTTTGCAGCCCCCGCATCTTCTGGAACGACCTCATTCTGGACCGCCGGACTCATAAATGCAACGCCTTGAAATAAGGTCATATAGGGAAGAGCATCTCCTTGCTCCAGAGATTATTGTGACCCCGAACCATGGGAGGTGCGCAGATGGTTTATTTACTCTTCATTCTTATTTTACTCCTTAGTTTTTCCTCGGTCCAGGCCGAAGACAGCCATCCTTTAACCGTCAACGATTTGGTCGGCTTTGACCGAGTCTCCGACCCGCGGGTTTCTCCCGATGGCTCATATATCGCCTTTGTGGTCAGTTCCCTTGACCTCGACAACAACCGGCGGCGCTCATCCATCTGGGTGATGAAGTCAAACGGGACTGACGCCCGGCGTCTGACTCCCCTGCCGGAAGGAGGAACCCATCCCGCCTGGGCTCTGGACGGCCAGTCTCTTTATTTCATTTCTTCCCGCTCCGGGACGGCTCAGGTTTGGCGGATCTCCCCGGCCGGCGGCGCTCCGCAGCAAGTAACCTGGCTGCCTCTTGATGTTGATAACTTGAAGTTGTCACCCGATGGAAAACATCTGGCTGTGACTATGGAGGTTTTTGTAGATTGTGATTCCCTGGACCGGACCGTTAAACGTTTAGAGCAACAGAAAGCGCAGCCTGCCACCGGGGTTGTTTATGATAAGATATTTGTCCGCCATTGGGATGCCTGGCAAAATGGACGGCGCAGCCATCTCTTTGTCCTGCCGGTGGCCGGCCATGCCACCCCGGTGGACGTCACGGCCGGAATGGATGCGGATGTCCCGTCCACGCCCTTTGGCGGCCCTGATGAGTTTTCCTTCACACCCGATGGCGGCGGGATGGTCTTTACCGCTCGCAATGCCGGGAGAGAGGAACCATGGTCAACCAATTTTGATCTATATGTCGTCCCTCTGGATGGATCTGCCGCGCCGGTCAATATCACCAGGGATAATCAAGCCTGGGATACCTCTCCCGTGTTTTCCCCTGACGGAAACACCCTGGCTTATCGAGCGATGAGGGTGCCCCGGTATGAGGCGGACCGTTTCCGGATTGTCCTTCGCTCCTGGCGGAGTAGTTATCAGAGTGGCAAATTTGCCTGGTCGGTGGGTGACCCGAACTGGATCACGGAAGAATGGGATCGGTCGGCGGATTCCATCGCCTGGTCCTCCGACGGGCGGTCGATGTATGTTCACGCAGACAATCTCGGCCAACAATCCCTTTTTGAGCTTAATCCAGCCTCAGGTCAGGTGAAATTACTTGTTTTTAACGGAACGGTAAGTGACGAAGCCGTGGCCGGCGACCGGATCATAGTGACTGGACAAGATTTGTCTAATCCTGCGGAGATTTACTCTATTGACAAAAACGGCAATGACTTACGACAGCTAACCCATTTGAATGACTCCAGGCTGGCCAAGGTAAGTATGGGGAAGGCGGAGCAGTTCAGTTTCATCGGGGCCAACAATGATCCGGTCTACGGGTATGTGTTGTCACCGCCAAACCGGAATCCCCAGGCCAGGTATCCGGTCGCTTTGATTATTCATGGCGGTCCTCAGATAGCTCTCGGAAATACATTTAATTATCGTTGGAATGCCCAGGTATTGGCCGGGGCGGGGTATGGCGTTATATTCATTGATTTTCATGGCACCCCTGGCTATGGGCAAAAGTTCACCAATTCGATTACGGATGATTGGGGTGGGAAACCCTTGAAGGATCTACAAATAGGGTTGGAGCAGGCGTTGGCCCGGTATCCCTGGCTGGACGGGACCCGAGTGGCGGCCCTGGGACCTTCTTATGGCGGCTATATGATCTACTGGATAGCCGGCAATTGGGCCGATCGGTTCAATTGTCTTGTCGCCCACGGCGGCATTTTTAATACCGGCGCCCTCTACGCGCCTCCTTCGGTCACCTCCTCCGGCACCGGGACGCAATATAGCTACAACCTAGACGGGCAGCTCACCAAGATCACGCGCCCCGATGGAGGAACCCTCAACTACGGCTATGATTCGGCCGGCCGGCTCTCGACGCTCACCTGGCCGGCGGGTGGCATCACCTACGGCTACGATGCGGCGAGCGGAAACCTGAGCCAGGTGACGACGTCCGGCGGGACGGGCCTCTCTCTCACCTACGACGGGTCTCTGCTGACGAGCCGGACCTGGACCGGGGCCGTCTCGGGCCGGGTGGGATACTCTTATGACAACGACTTCCGCGTGAGAGCGATCAGCGTCAACGGCTCCAACTCCATTTCCCGCCAATTTGATGCGGACAGCCTTCTCACGAAAGCGGGAGATTTCAGTCTCACCCGAAGCAGCCAAAACGGGTTCCTCACCTCCGCCGCCATCGGGTCCCTGACCGACTCCTGGACCTACGACAGCTTCGGCATACCGGCGGGCTACACGGCTGCCTACAATGGGAGCGCCCTTTTCTCGGTCCAGTACGTGAAGGACCTCCTCGGCCGCATCACGAAAAGGACGGAGACGGTCGGTAGCGCGACCAATGTATTCGACTACTCCTACGACCAGGCCGGGCGCCTCAGCCAGGTCAAGAAAAACGGCGGAGTCATTTCGAGTTACGCCTACGACGCCAATGGCAACCGGACCGGCTTCACCAATTCCTTGGGCTCGACGACGACCGGGACATACGACGCCCAGGACCGCCTTACCCAGTACGGGGGAACTACCTACGCCTACACCGCAAACGGAGAACTCCTCACAAAAACCGCTGGGAGCGGGACCACGACCTACCAGTACGACGCGCTGGGAAATCTCGTTCACGTGGGCTTGCCGGGCGGAACCACGCTCGCTTACGTTACCGATGCGGCGACCCGGCGGATCGGCAAAAAGGTGAACGGGACTCTCGGGGCTTTTAAGGTTAATAATCTATGTTATGTGAACCTAATCAACTAACTCACAGCAATAACAGCTAAATCTCCCTATGACGTCTTTTTACGCCGTTGCTACTCACGGGCCAATATGAACTGTCCGGTTTCAAAAATCCGCAACACGAACCCCGCAACCCGCAACCCTAATTCACCACCCAGACGGCGCAGTTTTTAGC
>JADFYN010000336.1 GCA_015233055.1 Deltaproteobacteria bacterium | reverse complement strand
GTTGACCGATCAAGACGCCTGGACCATCTATCGCTTTCTGGAATTGGATCAGCCGAGAATGATGGCCTGTGGGCTGACGTTTCTGATGCGGGTGGTCATATTAAAAAAAGCATCTGCGACTTGGGATTTGTCGGCCAGGCCCAGGGCTACCCCGCCCAGATCGCTTTTATGCAGCACCTGAGGTGAGACGATTTTCATGACCACGGGATAGCCGATCCTTTCGGCCGCGGCCACGGCTTCATCGGAGGTTTTGGCCAGGACCACTTCCGGGACGCGGAAGCCATAGGCCTGAAGCACTCCTCTGGCTTCGGCTTCGATCAAGTCGTTGCGGCCGGTGACCGTCACTTCATCAAACACCCTTTGGACGGCGCTTTTGTCCCCAGGCAAGGTCGGGTAGACGCGTTCGGGTCGGTCTAACCATTGCCGGTGCCTATACATGGCGTTTAATGAGTTGATGGCGCTTTCGGGATAATTGTAGGACGGGACGCCGGCGTCCAACAGGAGTTTACGCCCCGCTTCGACCCTTTTTCGGCCCATGAGACAGGTGACCACCGGCTTTGGCGCCTGTTTGGCAATCAGAGCTAAGGTAGCCGCTGTTTCATCAATATGAGTGATGGCTGCGGGAGCCAGCATCACCAAAACATTATGAATGTTGGTGTCCTCAACAATGGTGGCCAATGTCCGGCGGTACCTTTCGGCGTCGGCATCGCCGATAATGTCTACGGGATTGTAAAGAGAGGCGATAGCCGGCAAAAAGGTTCTTAGTTCAGCAATAGTTTCATTAGATAAAGTGGCCAGGTGGAGTTGCGTTTTTTCAATCGCATCGGCGGCGATAATTCCGGGTCCACCGGAGTTGGTGATGATGCACAGATTCGGCCCCGCGGGCAAGGGTTGCGTTGAGAAAGCCAATGAGAAGTTGAATAATTCAGCCATGGTGTAAGCCCTGATGATTCCGGCCTGTTTAAACGCGGCTTCATATGCGTTTTCCGACCCGGCCATGGCCCCGGTATGAGAGGAAGCCGCCTTAGCCCCAGCCGCGGTCACCCCGGCCTTAATAATAATGACTGGTTTGATATGTGAGATGCGGTAGGCCGTTTCCATGAAATCCCGGCCTCTTTCCACTGATTCTAAATAACCGATAATTACCTTGGTCTGGTCATCCCGGCCGAAAGATTCCAGGATTTCCGTTTCGGTGATATCGGCTTCATTACCCAGGCTGACAAACCGGGAAAATCCCACATTCTCACCCAGGGCCCAGTCCAGGATGGCCACGCAAATAGCCCCGGATTGAGGTGACTGCGATGGGCAACGAACTGATTTACTGGAGCCTCCTGGCCCATACTAACGAGATAAAAAGAAAAACGAAATTTCAAATACTTGATCTGGCTGAGGCCGGATTAAAGAATTTCATTGAGGCGGGGCTGCCCGGCCTGGATTCCGCCACCCGAAAAAAAACCCGGCCGGTGTGGGAAGACGCCGCTAATCAAGCCCTGGTGCTTCAGGACCTGGATCACCGGGGAATTTCACTTGTTATCGACAGGGATACCCGGTATCCTGAAAGACTTCGAACGTCTTTAAAAGACCAGGCGCCGCTTTTATTGTACGCCGCGGGTAACCCGTCTCTGATGAGTGCCGAGCGAACCGTGGCCATTATCGGGGCCAGGGATGCGACCCCATTTAGCATGGCTTTGGCCGGAAAAGCGGCTGCTTTTTTTGCCGGGACAGGCTATGTGGTGGTTAGTGGATTTGCCCGAGGAATTGACCGGGGCGCATTTAATGGGAGCCTGGCCGGCGGCGGCGCCACCATCGCCGTGTTGCCCCATGGATTACTGGATAAGTCAAGTCTTGAGGCACTAGGACGGCATACCGGATCAATAAATTCCGGCCAGGTGCTGTTTATCTCAGAGGTGCATCCGAGAGCGCCCTGGCAGGCGGGTTTCGCGATCATGAGAAATCGCCTCATCGCCGGATTGGCTGATTTTGTTATAGTCATTCACGCCGGCCCCAAAAGTATCCTGCGTCAAGGACGCCAAACCAACAGCGGCACGTGGCAGGCCGCGGCATGTGCTCAGAAACTAGGCCGGCAAGTATTTGTGTTGGACCTACCCGAAGACGACACCACCAACCGGGCCATGGCCGAAGAGTTAGGCCGACTGATACCCGTCACCAAAGACGACGGGATGTTCAGACTCATCCTCGAGGAGATCAGCCACCTGAGCGGGAAAGACAAAATCATTGATGATCGGACCACCGGGAGGCACGTCCAGGGATCACTCGGCCTCCAATTTTGAAAATGGCATTTGACTGTTCGGGTGCCTGACCGGGCCGTCCGATTTTTAGTATCCTAAAAGAATATACACATCACCTACCTGTACGGAGGAGATCATGACGGCTATATTTATTGGTTCCACCATTGAAGATGCAGGAAAAGACATCCTGACTCTGGGCTTGGGGAAGCGGTTTAAGGATGATGGATATCGTCTATCCTTCTTTAAACCGGTGGGGATTCATCCCGTCAAGGTGCAGGAGGTGTTGACCGATCAAGACGCCTGGACCATCTATCGCTTTCTGGAATTGGATCAGCCGCTCGAATCCCTATGCCCGGTGGTCGTCACCCATGATCTCTTGACCAGGGTGCTGCAGGGTGAGACGGGGGCATTTAAGGACAATATTCTCGCCACCTATGAAGCCTTGCAGAAAGATAGAGATATTCTGATGATGACCGCCGGAGGGAGCATTTACTCCGGAGGCCTGCTGGGCACCCAATCCATCGGGATGATAAATGAATATGGAGTTAAAGTAATCATTATCGACCGGTACACCAACGAATTTGTGATTGACCGGTTCTTGGAGATAAAGGAACGGCTGGGAGATAATCTCTTAGGCGTGGTGATCAATCGGGTGAATGATGTCTGTGTCGACGAGGTAAAGGGCCTGGTCGTCCCCTTCCTTAACCGGCGCGGCATTGAAGTCCTGGGGGTTTTACCGGAAGACCCGATCATCCGGTCTATTTCGGTCAGCGAACTTAATTCCATCCTGGGCGGGACCGTCTTAACCTGTCAGGAGCGTCTTCACCAGTTGGTGGAGAATTTCATCATCGGCGGCATGCAAGTGGATCACGCCCGAAAGTACATGAACAAAATCAAAAACGCCGGGGTCATCGTTGGTGGAGATCGGACCGATATTCTGGCCATGGCCATAGAGATGAAGGCCCAATGTCTTATCCTGACCGGGAGTCTCTATCCCAATGAAATGATCATGACCAGTGCCGAACAAAAAGGAGTGCCCATTATCTTGACCAGAGACGACACTTATACCGTGGCCCGGCGGGTGGATAATTTTTCATCTCGGTTACAACTGAGGGAAAAAGAAAAGGTGGACCGCGGCATCTGGCTGGTGGGAAAACACTTTGATTTCGATTTATTTTACCGCCTGGTGGGCCTGGGACGCTAGTTCCGGAGCTTATTCCTGAGAGAAACCCCGAAAAATCTTGACCTTGAAAAAGTCTTATGTTATTTAGAGATTTTTTTATGATACTACTTCTGGGTCGGGAAACTGGTTTATGGCTGACAAGCATATTGAAATTATCATGGAAAAACCTGAGATGGAGATGGCCATTGCCAAGTTGGCCGCCAATATCATAGCCAATTATGAAGATATCTCAGGGATCGTTCTTGTCGGGATCCGCACGGGAGGGGCCTATCTGGCCACCCGAATTAAGGATAAGATAAAGGAAGTTAATGGCCTGGACATCATT
>JADFYN010000335.1:2032-3764 GCA_015233055.1 Deltaproteobacteria bacterium | reverse complement strand
CAGGAATTAAGGACAGGGAAGAGAGATATAATGTCGTGCGGGACAAACGGGATGGGGACGACTATTACCGAGAAATGGATGCGGAAGGCCGGGAGGTTATCCGAACGGAAGCGGCTTCGGGAGTGATTATCGAACACAAACATGAAAAAAATCGTGAAGCAGACGCTTCATCAGATGTTTAGGGAGGTTAAAGTGTCTATTTCTGCCGCGTTAGTCAAGGAACTCCGAGACAAGACCAATGCCCCGATGATGGATTGCAAGAAGGCGCTGATAGAATCAGACGGGGATATGAATAAGGCCATGGATTACCTAAGGCAAAAAGGGTTGGCCACGGCCCGAAAAAGAGCTGGCCGGGCGACCTCGGAAGGCCAGATTATCAGTTACATTGAGGCCGACGGGAAACTTGGCGTGCTATTGGAACTGAATTGTGAAACCGATTTTTCAGCCAACACGGATGCGTTTAAGGGCTGAGGCTACAGCCTGGCCCAGCAAGTGGCCGCGGCCGATGCCGGGTCCGCTGACCTGCTGTCCCAGCCCTGTGTCAATGACCCTAAAATTACGGTGCAAGACCTGATTAATGAAACTGTGGCCAAAGTGGGTGAAAGTATTTCCATTGGACGCACAGCCCGGTTTCAGGTAGGGGAAAAAGCCATGGAAGGTCAAATTATTAGCTACATCCATGCCGGTGGAAAATTGGGCGTGATGGTGGAGCTGAACTGTGCCTCGCCCGGGAGTTGCACCAACGACGCTTTCAAAGAGTTGGGCAAGAACCTGGCCATGCAGATTGCCGCGGCCAATCCCGGCTTTGTGTGTCGCGACGAGGTCACCTCTGAAATGTTGGATCGGGAGCGGGCGATCTACCTGGCCCAGGCCATCGATTCCGGTAAGCCGGAAAAAGTGGCGGAAAAAATGGTCGATGGGAAGATGAAGAAATTCTATTCCGAGGTTTGCTTGTTGGAACAGCCTTACATTAAAGACGCTGATGTCTCGATCCAAGACCTGGTAAAACAACAGGCTGCTAAACTGGGTGATAACATCACGGTGGCCAGATTTGCCCGGTTCCAGGTCGGGGAGACTGTGGCCTAATTCCAGATAGTTCTCTTTAAGCTTGAATTAACTTGTATATTTCGAACGGTCATAATTATCTCTTTTCGATCTTGCCTCAGGGTGGCACTTCGTTGACCCTGGGCTAGAATGTTTATCCCCTTCGGGGAAATGGATTTAATCAATCGGAACGAGGTGATTGTCTTAAAGATCCCTTGCCGGGGCTAAGCTCACCATTGACCAGGCCACCGTCCTAATACGCCGAAGGCGTTACATAATCTAGCCCAGGGTCAGCCAAGCGCCACCCTGGGTAAGGGCGCACGCAGAGAGTCAATTGTAACCGTTCAAAGTATAATCACTAATCCGGAGATAAATGTTGCTTAAACCGGTGTATCAACGCATACTGCTGAAGATTAGCGGCGAGGCCTTAGCCGGCGGCACGGGATTTGGCATTATGCCGAATGTTATCCAGGGCTTGGCGGCCGAGTTGAAAGAGACCGCCGAGATGGGTGTCCAGACGGCGATGGTCATCGGTGGCGGCAACATCTTCCGGGGCATCCGAGCCGACGACTATGGATTGGACCGTGTTTCGGCAGATCATATCGGGATGTTGGCTACCGTGCTGAATTCTATTGCCTTCAGGGGCGCCTTATTGAACCATGGGGTCCCGGCGGAGGTCCTTTCAGCC
>JADFYN010000335.1:0-1984 GCA_015233055.1 Deltaproteobacteria bacterium | reverse complement strand
TTAATGAGGGCAAAGTGGTTATCATGGCGGCTGGAACCGGGAACCCTTTCTTCACCACGGACACGGCTGCGGCCTTGCGAGCGCTGGAAGTCCGGGCCGACGCCTTATTTAAGGGGACGAAGGTAGACGGCATCTATGATTCCGACCCGGTGACAAATCCTACAGCCCAGCGGTTTAACCGCCTGACCTATGACCGGGCGCTGGCCCTCAATCTCAAGGTCATGGATACCACGGCCATCTCGTTGGCTAAAGACGGAGACCTCCGGGTTGTCGTCTTCGATTTGACTACCCCAGGAAATCTAGTTAAAATCATTACCGGGTCGGATATCGGGACCGTGGTGAGGAGAGAAGAAAGTGATTGACGGATTATTTGACGAACTTAACGACAAGATGGAAAAGACCCTGGCGATCTTGAATCGTGATTTCAGCCGGGTCAGAACCGGCCGGGCATCGGTCACGTTGCTTGACGGAATCAGAGTGGACGCGTACGGCACCCAGATGCCTTTGAATCAAGTGGCGTCGCTCTCTGTCCCGGAAAGCCGGTTAATCGTGATTCAGCCTTGGGATAACGGCTTGATCAGTCATATTGAGAGATCAATCTTAAAATCAGACTTAGGCTTGACCCCGATGAACGACGGTAAGATCATCCGGGTGTCCATCCCGGCCCTGACTGAGGCGCGGCGCAAGGAACTGGTCAAGGTGGTCAAAAAGTTGACTGAAGAAAATAAAGTAGCCATCCGGAACGCCCGCCGGGATGCTAACGAGGTACTTAAAGAACTGAAGAAAGACAAGGTAATCTCTGAAGACGAGTTGTTTAAGCACCAGGAAAAAGTTCAGAAATTGACTGATGGCTACATCAGCCAGGCGGACAAAGTATGTGGCGATAAAGAAAAGGAAATCATGGAATTTTAGCCGGTCTGATGCGTCTAATTTTCTTTCAGTTTTGAGGTCCCGTGAAGAGTATTGTAAACCAAAATTCTATTCCAGTGCATCTGGCCATCATCATGGATGGTAACGGCCGGTGGGCCAAACAACGCGGCCTTGACCGAATTGCCGGGCATCGTGAAGGCGCCGAGTCGGTCCGGACAATAGTCCGAGCCAGCCGGGAAATCGGCATCAAGTATCTGACTTTATATGCCCTGTCCATCGAGAACTGGCAACGGCCGAAGATAGAAATAAAGGCTTTGATGGCCCTGTTGGGCCGATTCCTGAAATCCGAACTGGACGAGATGCTGTCGAACGGCATCCGGCTAAATGTTATCGGCCGGTTAGATGACTTACCGAAAGGGATCAGGCGCCGGTTGAAACAGACCATGGATCAGACGGCCCATAACCGGGACATGGTCCTAAATCTTTCCTTGAGTTATGGTGGTCGGGACGAGATTGTCGATGCGGCCAAAAGAATCTCCCTCCGAGTCAAAGAGGGCGCCCTGACCCCGGAAGAGATTACGCCGGAGATATTTTCCGCCTTTCTGTATACCCACGGAATGCCTGACCCTGATTTGCTGATCAGGACCAGTGGGGAATACCGGGTGAGTAATTTCTTGCTGTGGCAAATCGCTTATGCTGAACTCTACTTCACCACCACCCTTTGGCCCGATTTTCGCCGAGAACAACTGCTGGCCGCCATTGAAGATTTTCAGCAGAGAGAAAGACGATTCGGGATGACCGGGGAACAGGTGGCCATCGCCCGGAAAGAGTAGGGGAGATCAATTTGAACAGATTGACCACGGCGTTTATTCTGGTAGCCTTTCTGATCGGGGTGGTTTTTTGGGTGCCGCTGCCTATTTTTGTGGGAGTGGTGGCGGTGGCGATCGGGCTGGGGCTACACGAGTACTTTAGCCTGGTCTTGAATAAGCGGGATGCGGTCTTAAGCAGAATTGGGTTAGGCGCCGGATTAATGGCGCCTTTGTTTTTTTGGGTCAAGATGACCAACGGGCCGGGGCTGGGTCTGGTGGCGGCCTTATTCCTGGTCATGACGCTC
>JADFYN010000334.1 GCA_015233055.1 Deltaproteobacteria bacterium | reverse complement strand
TCAAGCATATACGAAGGTGCCCAAGTCATTAGCCAGTTGCGCAGCAACCAGAATATCACCTTCAGAAATCGGACCATGAGTGTGGAAGAATACTCATCAAAATATCCCGGTGTACCCCAAGACATCAAAGTCCGGGGAGCCAATGAGATCAAAGCTGTCATCACAAGCGCGCGACTCTATGTCTGTTCCCACCTCAAAAAGCGTTTTGTGATCGCACTCAAATATGAAGGCGAAGAGAGATACAGATACCTGTCTGCCTCAGATATGAGCTGGCGAACGGTGGATATCGTCCAAGCTTACACCTTGAGATGGCTTGTAGAGGTCTTCCATGAGGACTGGAAGTCGTATGAGGGCTGGGGAAAACTGACCAAACAGCAAGGCGTTGAGGGATCAAGCCGGAGCTTAATCCTGAGCCTGCTGACAGATCATTGCCTCCTCCTTCACCCCGAACAACTGGCCCGCATCGAGAACAAACTTCCAGCATGCACTGTTGGAAGCCTGCAAGCTAGAGTAAAGATGGATTCCCTGGTCGCAGATATTCTTGAACTTTTATCATCCGAGAACCCAGAAGAACGACTCGACCAGCTTAGCAAGAATCTTAAGAACATCTTTCATTTGAAGCCTTCCAAGAAACATCTGATTGGTAGGGAACTTGGGAGACTTGAACAAACGCCGGCTTTGAAGTATAGAGCCGCAGCCTAAAGCTAAGGGTAACCAAAGCGCTGACGCTGGCGAAAAGCAAAAACTTGAACATCGAGTATCAGGTTACGGCCACTAACCCCAAACAGATCGCTAACCACCGAGTCAATTTTTATATTTGCAGTTTCAAGTACTTTTTGAATGCGTTTCTTGAAATCGCTAGCAGACTCCACGTAATTCTTTCTCATCGTGGTTATGTCACGCCATTGCCTTACTTGTTTTGGGGGAATAAAACTACTTTTGACCAGACCGAAACAAAGAAGTCCAGATAACCATTTGCTGTCAGCCGTGTCGGTTTTTCGGCCTGGAACATTCTTGATATGGCGAGCATTAACCAAAACAACTTTCACATAGCCCTCTAAAACATTATGAATTGGACGCCAATAGATACCTGTGCTTTCCATGGCCACTATTGGACACCCTCGTTCCAGGAGCCATTCTCTGAGATTTATGAGATCGTCGGTAATGGTTCCAAATTCTCTTAATTCTTCTTGAGCTTTGCCTGACTCATCGGTGTATAATAAACAGGCCGAAATCATGACCTTATGGATGTCCAGACCACAACAAATAGGATTAACGACCTGAAAAACTTTCGCACTATTTCGAGATCCCATGGTTATCCTCCGCTGATATGTGATTTAGAAAATCTCTATCATCACATGATACAGCAATAGGCGACGCTTTCAAACCGAAAATGATACCCCCGGCTCGGTAAGAGAATACCAAACATTTTCATTGTTCGTTGTGCCTACGTAAGTGGGCATGGGGGTTAATCTGCGAAATCTGCGGATACATTTCTCTGTCCCAGTTAATAAAACTCATCGAACTCAGGTAGTTCTAGCATTTTGACTCCGCGACTCTTTACCAAGCTTGAGCCGAAAATCTTCCGGACAAGGCGGTAATGCCGGCTTAGAGGCGCCACAGGTCTTGATGAAATGCTATATTTCAAGTTCGGACAGCTATAACATGAACCACAGCAAAGACACAAAAGGCGGCCAGGATCACGAACACTCTTTTCATTGGAGTCTCCTATTCATTATTTGTTCAGGATAAAAAATTGCTCAAGACCATCTCATACTATCGGCAGAGGAGGCGAAAACGTTCGCGCCTTTCAGACCGGAAATGGCCGAAGCGGAGTACATGGGCGTCGTTCCAACCCCTCATGAACCCCTCAGCGCTCACTCTCAGAGATGAAAATGAGGTTTAGCGGTGAAAGAACCGCCCCCCATATGCTTATGCAAATTCCACGCCCTGTTGATTGAGATACGTCGCATTTTAAATTTAACAAATATGTATAAAGAGTTATAGCAGGGGGAGACTCATCGAAGGTTTTGGCTTTGAGTAGACATGGTGGTGCATGCAACATAAGCGTTGCATTAATTTCATACCACATGCAACATTTACTGAAACTGTGCGGAACAGGCCCGGTCAAATGTGGTTAAGGTGATTAAATCCGCAGATTGCGTCGATTCGCGCAGATTCAGGCCCAAATAGGTCTCCGGGGCTTTTCCATCTGCGTTTATCTGTGAAATCTGCGGATACATTTCTGGTACTTAATTAAAAAACTCGTCGAACTCAGGTTACACTAATCCAACTTTGGTTTTTCCTGGTATTCTTATAGCGGAAGGCCTGCCTCGATTAAAACGGTTATCACAAAACAAATGCTAAGCAGAATCGACACCGGCATTGTTGTCTTTATACGCACTTTCCCGTGGTGACTGAAAATTACTACATTGCCCTGATTGATTGTTCACAATACAATTTTCATTTGCCAGCCTTGTTCGTCTTTCCAAGAAATATTTGACCAGAGGTAGTACTAAAGCAAATCCCAGACTTATCAGCCCTTCCTTTTTCCCTATCCCCTTGTAAATTGATTTCATAAAGCTTCCCATGAACTCCTCCTTTGTTGTTTTGGATACGCCATGCGTTGGGCATTTTCCTTTATTTAAAGTTAACGGGACGGGATTACACGCCCCAGCCTCTCTTGCCTCAGTCCAGTCCTATGTCGCCTTTCAAGCCGTTAAGTCTCAGCGTGTCAGGTATCAATAATTCAACCTGATCTCGGCCAGTTTGGTATAGACGGCGCCGGTGGGCTTGAGGTCGCTCTGAAATACATACATTTTGTTTACCAGGAAGGCAGGAGTGGAGAAATCGGCCAGGGCCCGAACCCGCTTTACCAGGAGGTCCAGATTCAGGTTATCCTTTACGCGGCCTAAAGTCACGTGGGGGTTAAACGGCCTGGTTTCCGGCTCAAAATCAAAGGCGGCCAATCCCTGGTCCAGTTGCTGCCAGGCCCGGCCCAAAGGTTCCAGGTCACCCCGAAGCCCCACCCAGACAACCCGTGGACGGCGCTCATTGGGGAAAAACCCCGTCCCGGCGACTTGCAGATTAAGCGGCGCGGTTAGACTGAATTGTCCGGAAAATGAATGAGCTATTTTTTCCGGCAGGTTATCGGCCACATTGCCCAGGAATTTAAGGGTCAGGTGCATGGCTCTGACATTGACCCATTTCACCCCGGCCCCGGCCCCCTTCAGCCGACTCTGGGCCTGGAAAATCAATTCCTTTACCTCATGAGGAAGCTCAATGGCGATGAAGGAACGAATCATCTGTCAAATATCTCCTGACCCAGTCAAGGGCGGTATGGGCGGACAGGGTTTTGATCTGGTCGCGCCGGCCAAAGAATTGCCGCCGTTCGGTCAGGTCGCCGCCGGCCGCAGTTAGGGAGAAATGGACAGTTCCCACCGGTTTGTCCATGGTGCCGCCGTCCGGCCCGGCGATCCCGGTTACAGCCAGGCCCACATCGGCTCCGCTGACTCGTCTCATTCCGGTGGCCATGGCTAAAGCCGTCTCCGAGCTGACCGCGCCGTGGGTGTCGATGGTCTCGTGGGGCACACCCAGGAGTTCTTCCTTGGCCCGGTTGCTGTAGACGACCAGGCCGCGTTCGAAATAGGCCGAACTTCCAGGAACCCCGGTCAACCGGTGACAGATGAGACCACCGGTACAAGACTCGGCCACGGCCAGTGTCCGGCCGGTTTTTCTGAGCAGATCACCCACCACACTCTCAATAGTTT
>JADFYN010000333.1:1214-3786 GCA_015233055.1 Deltaproteobacteria bacterium | reverse complement strand
CCGGGGTGGCCCCTTTGATTTCCCGCACCTCCACGACAAGATGTCCATTCCGGCTGATAACTTCCGACGAAGTCAGGGTCATCACCCGATATCCCCGCCTGACCAGTTCATATAATATATAGCAGGTCGTCTCGTTCTTCGGGTTAATGGAGGACAAGGGGTCCATGATAACGGCTATGTCCAAGGTGCCTCGTACTGCTCCGGTCTATCCGCAACCTGGCTGCGTGAATCAATTTTGCAGCCACATCAATCCCGGTGACGCGTTCTAGTTCCCGAAACCCGGGGGTGTAATTGACCTCTATGATCAGCAACCCCTTAGCCGAGGGCAAAAAGTCAACCCCGGCCACATCCAGGCCCAATGATTCGGCAGCCTTGACAGCCGGTCCGGCCAGGTCATCCGTCATGGTCAAGTTACTTCCCCGACCGCCCAGGGCCACATTGGCCCGAAAATCCGCTCCACCCGATTGCCGCATCATGGCGGCCACGGCCCGGCCATCCACGACCACCACCCGGATATCACGTCCAGCCGCCTCGGCGATGAATTCCTGAGCCACTATCCCGTCTTTCCGGCGGACAGCCTCGGTCAGAAATTCCGCCACCTCATCTTCGTCATGAGCCAGGCTGACTCCATGCCCCTGCCGGCCTCGCCTGGTCTTGAGCACGATGGGCGGCCCATTCAACAGTTTCATCGCCCGGCCGGCCTGATCCGGGGAGGTCAGCAACAAGGTCCGGGGAACAGCCGATCCGGCTGCTGCGACTCGCTGCAAGGCCAGGAACTTATCTCGGGCCAGGACAATGGAGTTGAACCCGTTGAGGGCCGGAATGTCCATCAATTCCAAATGGTGGACCACGGCCAGTTCGGATTCATCGATAGTTGAACCAATCCTGGGGATGATGACCTGGATCTCGCAGACCGGAGCGGCCGGTGTCGGCTCAGGGAAAAGACCTGGCAGTAACTCGGCCGGATGGACCAGCCTGGCTTCGACACCCAACTTGGCCGCGGCTTCCAACAACCGCCCATTAGGGTGATACCATTCGTTTCTGGTCGTCAACACACCCAGGACGTCACGGCTCACGCCCGCCCTCCTCATCGCTAATAATGCCGGTCCCCACTAGCATACTACTTCTCTAACCAGGTAGAAGTCAATATTTATTTGGCCATCGGGCCGGGCCGTCATCCCACTTTAGGCGGCGGATGTCGGAGCCCAAGTTTTTATTTTAGGACAACGCCCCCCTTGACTGATACCAAATTGTGGTTATCTGTTAATCTGACATCAATATGAACATCGTCTAACGGACCAACCATCCAGGTCAGGAGGCATAAAGAAATGGAAGAAAAAGCAAGCACGGTTAATTATGAGTTCAAAGCCGAAGTAAAACAATTACTTGATATCCTGGTTCATTCGCTGTACACCCATAAGGAGATATTCTTACGCGAACTGGTCTCAAATGCCTCTGATGCCCTAGACAGACTCCGCTTTGAGATCAACCGAGGTACGCCGATCCTCGATGACACCCTCCCGATGGACATCCACATTGATTTTGACCCGGAAAAGCACCTGGTGACCGTCACCGACACCGGCATTGGTCTGACCAAAGATGAGATGGTTGAGAATATCGGGACCATCGCCAAGTCCGGTTCCGCCGACTTCCTGAAGCAGATCTCCGCGGAAAAAGGGGCCATTGACAACATTATCGGAAAATTCGGAGTCGGCTTTTATTCCGTGTTTATCGTGGCCAAGGAAGTCGTGATCAAGAGCAAATCCTCTCAAGAAGACGAACCCGCGGTGGAATGGAGATCCGACGGTCTGGGCACATATCAGCTCTCCCTGCCGGACGGGGACGTAAAACGCGGCACCCAGATAGAGATTCATCTCAGAGACGAGACCAAAGAGTTTGCCGACAAGCATCGCCTGGAAGGAATTATCAAGAAACATTCTAATTTTATCTCATTTCCGATCCTCATCGGCGAGGAGCAGGTAAATACCGTGGCGGCCCTCTGGCGTGAGCCGAAGTTTTCCATAAAAGAAGAGCAGTATAACGAGTTCTATAAATTCCTGACGTTCGATTCCGACCCGCCGTTGGCCACCCTGCATTCTTCGGTAGATGCTCCGGTCCAGTTTAACAGCCTTTTATTTATACCCAAAATTAATTACAACGCCCTCGGGTTCACCTCAGAAAGGCCGGGGTTGGATCTGTATGTCCGCCGCGTCCTGATTCAACATGGGAATCGCGACCTTATCCCGGAGTACCTGGGCTTTGTCCGAGGCGTGGTTGATTCGGAAGACCTGCCGCTGAATATATCCAGGGAAACTCTTCAGGAAAACCGGCTGCTGGCCAAGGTATCTTCCACCCTGACCAAACAAATCCTGTCCCACCTCCAGAAGATGGCTAAAGAGGAAAACGATAAGTATATCGAATTTTGGAAACAACACGGTAAAATGTTCAAGCTGGGCTACAGCGATTTCAGCAACCGGGACAAATTCGTCGAATTACTCCGGTTCAACTCCTCCAAATGCGCCACAGCCGAAGACCTGGTGTCCTTAGATGATTATATCGCCCGGGCCAAACC
>JADFYN010000333.1:538-1137 GCA_015233055.1 Deltaproteobacteria bacterium | reverse complement strand
GGAGATTTTCCAGGCCAAAGATATCGAAGTCATCTACCTGTTTGACCCTATGGACGAATTCGCCATGGAGTCAATCAGAACCTACAAGGACTTTGAACTCAAACCAGTGGAGCACGCCGACATCAAGGCCCTGGAAAAATATGCCTCATCGGTGACGAAGGAATCACCTGCCCCGTTGAGCCCCGAAGACGAAAAGCAGTTCAGCAGATTCATAGAACGAGTTAAAGACATTTTGGGCGCCCGGATCAAGGATGTCACGGTCTCGGCCCGGCTCTCCGAAAGCCCATGTTGTTTATCCAGTCCCGCCGGGGAAATGACCTCATCGATGCAAAAAATTATCCAGATAGTCAGTAAAGACGCCTCAGTCCCGCAAAAAGTCTTCGAGTTGAACAAGGACCACAAAATCGTCCGAAACCTGCTGTCCGTTTACAAGGCCGACCCCCACGATGAATATCTGACCACGGCCATCGAGCATTTGTTTGAATCCTCATTACTTCTGGATGGATATCTACAAGATCCCCATGCCCTGGTCGGCCGGATCCAAAGCCTGTTGAACAAATCCAGCGACTGGTACCTGGCCGTTAAAGACATCCATTAAG
>JADFYN010000333.1:0-437 GCA_015233055.1 Deltaproteobacteria bacterium | reverse complement strand
CGTTGAAAAAGACGTCAAAAATACTCCCTTAACCCGGAGGATATTGCAGCGGTTGCCTTTATTGCCGGTGGAAGAGATGGAGAAAGTCCCGGACCACCGGTTTTTTGATCATCAACCGGATGTGCTGATCCTGGCCCGGAACCGGGGCGCCTTCATCAAGAAATGCCCATGCACGCCCCTTTACACCGGGTGCGGCTATCACGTGGTCAATCTGGTTTGGAATTGCCCCATTCAATGCACCTACTGTATTTTACAGGAGTACTTCAAAACCAGCGGCATCAGACTGGCCGCCAATCTGGATGACCTAGTTGAAGAAATCGAAGCCTGGACCAGTTCTTCAAGCCCCCTGGTCCGGATCGGCACGGGTGAATTTGGCGACAGCCTGGCCTTAGAAGAATTAACCGGCCTGTCCCAATGGCTGGTCCCCATATTTGCCG
>JADFYN010000332.1 GCA_015233055.1 Deltaproteobacteria bacterium | reverse complement strand
CACGATAGCCGCCGATGACACAAAACGAGCCGAAACAGCGGAGCTTTGGTCGAAGACTTATGACCCGAATATCAGGGCGGAAGATATTAATTGTGATGGTTGCCAGACAGACACCGGCCGACTCTTCGGCCATTGCCGGGTGTGTGAAATTAGACGATGCGGAATGAAA
Organism: Deltaproteobacteria bacterium; assembly: GCA_015233055.1. Taxonomy (GTDB): domain Bacteria; phylum Desulfobacterota; class JADFXK01; order JADFXK01; family JADFXK01; genus JADFXK01. The sequence goes on along the minus strand of JADFYN010000332.1, from coordinate 3,617 downwards.
AAGGATATCTCAAATTGTGCCTATTGCGATGAATATGCTTGTAAAAAACTAAACCGGTTGTTTCTGATTGCATCTGCGGCAAAGAATCAATTGGATGAGATCCGGGGCGAGCTGGAGATTTTGGCCTGATCCATCGAACCGGCGTTAATCCGTTAAGATTTCTCGCTTCGCTCGAAATGACAACGGCGCCGCACGTCAGACGTCCTACACCTCTGTCACTTCGGATATTGTCATTTCGAGCGGAGCGAGAAATCTTAATGCGTATTCGTCCGTTACCTCCACGAAAAGAGACAATTATTATCGTTCACAGTATACTTACATACGCCTCAGGCTAATGTCTAATTCGCTTTTGATGGAGAACCCGCATGCCCCGGATAAAAGTCCTGATTGCCGACGACCATGCCGTGGTCCGGGAAGGACTGAAGCAGATATTTGAAGACCAACCGGACATGGTCATAACCTGTGAGGCCGAGGATGGTCTTGAGGCGGTGGAAAAAGTCCGCACCCTGCAGCCCGATGTGGCCGTGGTGGACCTGGCCATGCCCCGGCTGGGCGGTCTGGACGCCATCGGTTTGATTAAAGAAGTGGCCCCGGACATTAAGGTGGTGGTGTTGTCCATGCACTCCAAGGAGACATACGTCCACCAGACCCTGGCCGCCGGAGCGCTGGGCTATGTGCTTAAGGCCTCGCCCATGTCGGACGTCTTGGAGGCGGTTCGGGCCGCCTACCGGGGAGAATATTTTCTCAGCTCCAAGATCCGGGCCGAGGTGGTGGGGGTTTACCTCAAGTCTCATGTGGACCCTCCCACTCCCAAAGGATATGACCTGCTTTCAGAGCGGGAGCAACAGGTGTTTCGTATGGTCGTGGAAGGAAACTCGACCAACCAGATTGCCGATGTCCTCTGTCTCAGCCCCAAGACGGTGGAAAAACACCGGGCCAATATCATGAAAAAACTGGGCCTGCGCGACCGCCTGGAGATGGTCAAATTCGCCGTCAAAATCGGTCTGGTCGATCCCGAACTTTGGGAGGATTAAGCTCCTGATCGGATTCATACCCATAACCTGAGTTCGACGAGTTGGCCGGACGATTAGGCGACAGTGATTGACGGGCCATAGTTCAAACCGCAGATTGCGCCGATTTTCGCAGATTAAAAATGCAAGACGTTTGAATCCAGTCCTCGGCCGGTCAAAGTTAAACAAATGACCGCATTCATCAGTGGATCTCTTCCATCTGCGTTCATCTGCGAAATCTGCGGATAACAAAGACAGCCCTGTCCGGTCGGTGATCCTGGCCGAGGCAGGGCTGTTTATTTTAATCGAAGTATTTTTGGTCGGCGGCGTCCCCGACCGGGCTAGAGTGGGATATTCCCGTGTTTCCGCCAGGGTAATTCTTTCACTTTATTGGCCAGTTGTTCCAGAGACTTGATTAAGATCGGCCGGGTTTCCTTGGGGTCGATAATATCGTCGATGTGCTGCAATTTGGCCGGGTAATAAACGCTCATGTAGGTGTCGGCAAATTCTTTTTCCCGGCGGGCCCGTTCTTCTTCTTCCGCCTTGGCCGGATCTTCGCCCTTGGCTTTGGCGGCTTCACCGGCGGCCGTGATTTCCTTGCGGAAAAGGACGTTGACCGTACCTTTGGGGCCGACCAGGCCGAGGTCTGCCGTGGGCCAGGCATAGACCAGATCCACGTCGAAGTCTTTGGAGCCCATGGTCAGGTACCCGCCGGCGTAGGCCTTGCCGATGTAAACGCTGATCTGGGGCACTGTGGCGCAGGAGGTGGCGTAAAGCAGCTTGGCCCCGCGGTAGATGATGCCCAGTTTTTCCTGCTGGCTGCCGATCAGATAGGCCGGGGTGTCGATCAAGTTGATGATCGGAATATTAAAGGCGTCGCAGAAGATCTTGAATCGAGCCGCTTTTTCGGCCGCCTGGGTGGTGATGACGCCGCCCCGGAACATGGGATTGTTGGCCACGATACCGACTGAATGGCCACCTAAGCGAGCGAAACAGATCACCATTTCCTTAAAGTAGTCTTTATGAATTTCAAAGAATTCGCCGTTATCCACGATTTCCTTGATGATCTTTTTCATGTCATAGGGCCGCCAGCGGTCGGCCGGGATGATGTCGTAGATTTTCTCAGACACTCGGTCGGCCGGGTCGCCCGTATCGTCATAAGGCGGCATATCCAGGTTGCTGGAAGGAAGATAGGACAGCAGCTTCCGGCACTTGGTGAAGGAATCCATCTCGTCTTCCGCGACCACGTGGCAAACACCGCTGGTCGTGCTGTGAACCTTGTACCCGCCCAGTTCGTCCGCGGAGATGTCTTCCGACAGCATGGCCTTGACCAGGGGGGGACCGGCGATGAAGGTGTAGCCCATATCCTTGACCATGAACAGAAAATCCATTAGCCCCGGAGAATAGGCCTGGCCGCCGGCTACGTAGCCGTGGAGCAAAGAAATCTGGGGCACCACCCCGGAGCCGATGGAATTCAAATAAAACAAACGGCCATACTGGGACAGCGGTCCCATGTTTTCCTGGAGCCGGGCCCCGGCGCAGTCATTCACGCCGATCACCGGCATTTTCTTGTTGATGGCAAATTCGATGATCTTGTTCATCTTCCGGCCGTGCATCTCACCGAATGTCCCGGCCATCGAGGTATAATCGGCAAAGAAAGCCGCCACCGGCCGACCTTCCACCAGGCCGTGTCCGATGACAATCCCGTCACCGGGGATGCTCTTTCCGGCCATCCCGAATTCCCGGCCCAGACAGTCGGCAAACATGTCTATTTCCATAAACGTATCGGGATCATAAAACTTATCGATGCGCTCTCTCGCCGTTAACTTCCCGGCTTGATGTTGTTTCTCAATCGCCTTAGGCCCGCCGCCCAGACTAATCTGTTTTTTCTTTTCTTCCAACTCCTGCACTTTAGCTAATATCTTGTCTCGATCACCCATGCTGGTGCCTCCACGTGGTTCCGAATGTTGTTTTATAGGGGCGCACAGGCCCCAGGTATTGATTGAGGCCGGGAGAAGATGCGCCGATGCGGCCGAGCCGGTCTATTTGTTGGCCTTGCGGTAGCCCAACTGATCCATGGCGATGATCATCTTCTGGACATTGGCCGTGCCCTCGACGATCTGGTACAAAACGGCATCCCGGAATAGCCGGGCGGCCGGATATTCAGTGGAGTAACCATAGGCGCCCAGGATCTTCATGGCGGAATGGGCGGACTTGGCGGCCACCTCACCGGCAAAATACTTGGCAAAGGACGTCTCCAGGGTATTGTCGATTTGTCCCTGATCTTTTTGCCAGGCCGCTTTGTACGTCAACAGTCTGGCCGCCTCGATTTCCACGGCCATTTGGGCGATGAGATCTTGATTCATTTGGAACTTGCCGACTTGCTGGCCGAACTGCTCCCGCTCGTTGGCGTACTTAATGGACAACTCGAGGCAGGCTTGAGCCACCCCGACACCACCGGCGGCACAGGACAACCGGGTCTGGTTCAAGGACGAGAACACCGTTTTTGCACCGTCGCCCAGCTTGCCGAGGAGATTTGCCTTGGGGACCTTGGCATCTTCAAAGAAGACTTCTCCGGTGGGGGAAGAGCGAGTGCCCATCTTATCC
>JADFYN010000331.1 GCA_015233055.1 Deltaproteobacteria bacterium | reverse complement strand
GGGGATGCAGCGTGTTGCCTCCCCGGTATTTGTTTAAGGGATCAGACGTTAATCCGCCTCTAAGACTTCGCGGACAACCGTAAGCATCTTAACCACATTGAACGGCTTAGTCAGAAATGTCTTGGCCCCGGCCGCAATCGCGCTATCCTTGACCGGCTCGCTGGAAAAACCGCTGTAGATGATCACCTTTATCTTGGGATCCATTTCCAGGAGTTGCTCTAAACAAACGCGGCCATCCATCTCCGGCATATTCAAGTCAAGGATAACCAGTGCGATTTGGTCGGCATTCTGTTTGTAGACCTGCAACGCTTCAAAGCCGTTGGCCGCGGTCAATACATTATAGCCTTGGGTAACCAGCAATTGGGAGACCAGGTTGCTGATTGAGGGTTCGTCGTCCACCAGTAAGATGGTCTCGTCACCTCCGGGCGGCATCTCTTCCGCGGCCGGATCCTGCTCTAAGCAAGCTTCCATGTCCAGCGCCGGCAGGTAGATTCGAAACTCCGTGCCCTGCCCGGGTTGACTGTAACAAGTAATATTCCCGCCGTGATCCTTGACCACCCCGTAGACTATGGACAGGCCCAGGCCGGTCCCCTTGCCCAATTCCTTGGTGGTAAAAAACGGTTCAAAAATATGTTCTTGGACCTCCCGACCCATTCCCTGACCAGTGTCGGAAATAGTTATCTGAGCAAAACTGCCCGGGGTCATTCCGGGGTGCATCCGGCAATATTCTTCATCGAGGGTTACGTTTCGGGTCTTGAACCTGAGTCTGCCCCCCTCAGGCATGGCATCTTTGGCATTTACCCCAAGATTCATCAGGACCTGTTCGATTTGGGCCGGGTCGCCCTCGATCAGCCCCAGGTCGTCCGTCAAGTCCAGATCAATAGCAATCATCTTTGGAATAGTCCGGGCCAACAACTTTCTTACCTGCATGATCTCCAGGTTAAGCTCCATGGGCCGTTTCTTGCTCTCCACCTTGCGGCTGAATGTCAGAAGTTGTTGGGTCAACTCGGTGGCCCGGCGGGCGGCCTGTTCGATGGCCCGCAGTTCTTCATACTCCGGATGATTCTCGTTTTTATCCAGGAGCAGGAGTTGGATGTAACCCATAATCGCCTGGAGAATATTATTGAAGTCATGGGCCACCCCCCCGGCCAGGGCGCCCACGGCATCCATCTTCTGGGCGTGGTGGAGTTGGGCTTGAAGCAGCTTCTGCTGGGTGATGTCACGTAATACCACGAGCAACCCGTCGGGCCGGCCAGCGTGGTCGTCATATCTGGAGGCGCTGATACTCACATCCAGGATCCGGCTATCCTTAGACATCCGTTTACTCTCAAAGCCGTGACAAGGCGTTCCCATCTTAATAATATCCGTAATTGTCTCTAGGGTGGTCTCTTTTTCCGCTTCCGGCAGAAACGGGATTCGGGCATTCAGGACCTCGTCTAACGTCCAGCCGAATATCTTAGTAAATGAGGGACTGATGTATCTGGTGCGGCCCTCTAAATCATACAGCACAATGGCGTCGGCCGAGGCATCAAACAAAGACCGATAGACCTCCTCGGTTCTAAGCGATTTTTCATAGAGATTTTTGAACCGGTCCTGGCTCTGTTGGAGGTCTTTCTCCGCCCTCTTCCAGGCTGTGATGTCTTTCAGATTCGTGACTACGGCCAGGAGACCGCCTTCGGGGCTGCGGTGAGCGGCCATGCTGACACTGACGTCAATCGGGACATGATTCTTGTCTAATCTGATAGATTCAAAATACAAATAGTCTTCCGGGCCGGAGGCCAGACGTTGCATGGCCGTTTCCATTTCCGATTGTTTTTCTTCCGGGATAAAATTCCGTTCACGGTCGGATATTTCCTCCGGGGTCCAGCCGAACGCTCGCAAGAAAGCGGGATTAATGAAATTGACTTTGCGGTCGTGGTCGTAAACGATGATCGGGTCCGCGGAGGAATCCAGCACCACCCGGTACCGGTTCTCGCTTTCGCGTAAGGCTTTTTCTCCCCGCTCGTGTTCCAAGGCATTGGCCAAAATTTCAGCGGACAGTTTAAGCAGCTTAATTTCGTGGGTTAGAAACATCTTACTATTCATTATGGTACAAGCTGCAATAACACCTGCAAGATTACCCCCATAAATGATGGGCGTCAAAATAATCGACCTGGCCGACCACACGAACTCACGTAATTTATCAGCCTCCGACATTTCTCCATTCTTAACTAAGTCAAGATCCCCGACAATCTTCCACAGCCGGAGCCGGTCATAAACCCCGGGCATCTCGGTTAAATCAAGTTCATCCGTTTCCATGGCCGAGCCGGCCCCCAGATCGGGACAACGCCACTCATGGGTTTTTCTCATCAAACCAGGTGATTTTTTTGCCGGTGAGACGCTCGGCAGGTCGGTGGATACCTGATGAGCCTTTGCCGCCGGCCGCCATGCAGGTGCCGCCCCCCGGTTTGGCTGAACAAACAAGCGATTGTCCTCGCCCTGGAGCCAACGAAAGAAAAAGCCTGAAATTGTCTTTATTCTCTTGCATTTCAGTCGATTATATAATAATATTTTAGATAATCGGATTATTTTGACTGTTGCCGGCAGATAATTCAACTATCGATATTTATTGGCGATTAACCGAAACATTAGCTCGAAAATTTGTCGCCTGGGCGTTTCCCATTGCGGCCTGGCCACTGGTATGCGTATTCAAGGATAACTGGAACATGATCGACGAGACGGCTTCATGACACTAATTGATCGTAAGCAATTCCTTTCCCTGGCCCGATGGCTGCTTTGCCTGACGTTGGTCGTGGGTGTGGTCTCTCTGAGATCAGCCTCTGCCTCGGCGGAAGAGCCAAAGCGGATTGTGGTGGTCGGCGATAGGTCTTACGCCCCATTCGAATTCATCGGAGCGACCGGTCAACCCCAAGGGATTTTTGTCGATATCTACCGGTTGTGGTCGGAAAAAACGGGCGTTGAGGTGGCGTATCGGTTAATGACCTGGGAGGAGGTTCTTAATCGCTTGAAAGAAGGCCGGGCCGATGTGATTGGCGGAATTTTTCCCAGCTCGGAGCGGGAAAAGCTGTACGACTTCTCCATACCCTATTATGAAATCCCGGTAAATATTTTTTTTCGGAACAATATATATGGAATAAGAAAGTTAGAAGACCTGGTCGGGTTTAAGATCGGTGTCGTCAAGGAAGATTCCTCCGAGGATGTCGTCCGGAAAAAAGTGCCCCAGGCGGTTGTGGTCACATACGCCACATTTGAAGACCTGGTCCGGGCGGCCGTGGAAGGAGAGATTAACGTTTTTGTGGCCGACACCCCGGTGGCCATTTTTCATCTGAATAAACTCGGTCGGGCTGATACATTTAACTATTCAGAGAAACCGGTCTATAGCTCAAAAGTATGCGCCGCGGTCAAAAAAGGGGATGTGGCGCGATTGAAATTGCTTAATACCGGAATCGGGATGATCACCGACCAGGAAAAAGAGGCGATCAAACTCCACTGGATAGGAGTGTCTCTGGCCCGGAAGATCCCCTGGCGGTTATTTGGGCTGGGCGCATTTTCGGTTCTGGTCATCGTGGCCGTCATTCTCTTCTGGAACTATCAACTGCGGCGGCGGGTGGCCCTGGCAGGCTTGAATCTAAACGTCCAGGCCGCCACCGACAGTTTGGTGGCCAGGATGTCTACGCGGTTTATCAGATTCAGGGCCGATGATTTTGATCACAACATCACCCGCGCCCTGCAGGACATTGGTGAATTTATTGCGGTGGAGCGGATTTGCCTTTTTGTCTCCGACAGACCCGGTTTGATGAGAAAAACCCATGAGTGGCGTTGTCCCGACCTGGGGGCCGGCTCGGCCATGG
>JADFYN010000330.1:3395-3856 GCA_015233055.1 Deltaproteobacteria bacterium | reverse complement strand
AGTCGGAAGACGCCTTTCGAGTCGCTTTTTCCGATTTTTTCAGTGTGACCACATCGCCCGGTTTTGAATCTAAATATCCCAGGTATGTCACGATCACGACTCAGGAGCAAGACTCGACCATCAAGATAAACGTCAAGGAATTACAGTTTGATGGTCCGACGAAAGAGTCTCTTTTCCGGTTGCCTAAGCCGGCGGGATTCAAAGAAGTTCTATTAGAAGGGAAGTAGCCGGGATGAAGTTTCGGGCTGAACGGATGCTGGGTCGTTTAGCCAAATGGCTTCGTATGTTAGGATATGACACTGTCCTGGAAGGGCGGCCGGACATGGAAGTAAGCCTGGAGGAGGAAGACGGGCCCCGGGTGATCCTGACTCGAAGACGAAAAAAGCCCGGACCGAGCCACGCCTATCTGCTGCACAGCGATGACCCGATGGAGCAGTTAAAGGAAGTGGTGGTGACTTGTA
>JADFYN010000330.1:0-3318 GCA_015233055.1 Deltaproteobacteria bacterium | reverse complement strand
CCCCAAGGCAGAGGTGGTGAGGCGGGTGCCTGATTACGTCCTGGCCGGGCATGGCACGTTTTATCGCTGTCCCCTGTGCCGCCGGGTCTACTGGCCGGGCAGTCATTTAGGCCGGATGAAAAAACGGCTGGCCGGGGTCCTTGGGGCCGAAGAAGGGGCCGAAAAAGAGAATGGTCTAACATGAAAAATTCAACGTTTCAATCTCGGATGATAACATAATGATTATAGAGACTAAACGTCCGTCACTTGCGGCCGACCGCATGCATCGGGTTCCTTCTCCTGCAAGCCGGGGTGGCGAATAACCTTACCCTCCACCAAGTAGACCACCTGCTCCGAAATATTGGTCGCCTCATCTCCAATTCTCTCTAAATGGCGACCGGTCAAGATCAACTCCACGCCTCGTTGGATCAATCTATGCTCATCCATCATCCAGTTGATCATCTCTTCTAAAAGTTGCCGGTTGAGATTGTCCAGATCGTCATCCCGGCAACACACGGCTTGAGCGGCTATAACATCCCGGTGCACAAAGGCCTCCAGACAATTTCTGGTCATCTCCTTGGCCACTTCGCCCATTTCGATCAGAGTTCTGGGAAACTCCATCGGTTCCAGGGGGATCAGGACTAAAGCCCGGTCCGCCAAATTGACGCATTGGTCGCCCATCCGTTCCAAATAGTAGGATATCCTGATCGCCGAAGTCAGAAATCTCAGGTCTACCGCGACCGGCTGCCGGGTGGCCAACATTTTCACGCACCGTTCTTCTATTTCATTTTCCAGGGCATCCAGGCGCTTGTCCCCTTTGATTGTCTGTCGCGCCAGGTCGGCGTCTTTAGACGAGAGCGATCTGATGGCGTTGTCCAAGGCCTCTTCCACCAACCCGCCCATCTTCAGAAGACTATCTTTCGCCCAATCCATCTGCCTGTGAAATCCCTGAATAGTCAAAGCCAAATCCTCCCGTCAAATCTACGATTCCAGCCCGACCGAATAGAACGGCCAAGAACGCTAAAGCACTCGAAGCTCAACCGGATCAGACCCGGGACCTCAACCGCCCAATGGGAACTAATCCTATAATTTTTTCAACTTAACTGTCAAGTACATTCAATCCGATAGCCGGACCCGGCCCGGACTCGTCGAACTCAGATTATTTTATCTCAAACCCGCCTGCCGGCTAGCCGAATCTTCCGGTAATATAGTGTTCAGTCTGTTGTTTTTCCGGTTTGGTGAAGATCCTCTCGGTGTTGCCCATCTCAACCATTTCGCCCATGTAGAAAAAGGCCGTATCATCAGAAACCCTGGCCGCCTGCTGCATATTATGAGTCACGATGACCACGGTATAGTCTTTCTTCAATACTTCCACCAGTTCTTCGATGCGGCTGGTGGCAATCGGATCGAGAGCCGAAGTCGGCTCATCCATCAACAGCACCTCGGGGGCCATAGCCAGGGCCCGGGCGATGCACAACCGTTGCTGTTGACCGCCGGACAATGACAGGGCGGATTTATCCAGGCTGTTCTTGACTTCTTCCCAAATAGCGGCCTGCTTCAAGGACTGAAAGACCAATTCATCTAATTTTTTCTTATCCTTAATGCCATTGAGCCGGGGTCCATAAGCCACGTTATTAAAAATGGATTTGGGGAAGGGATTGGGCTTTTGAAAGACCATGCCAATCCGACGCCGAATATCCACCGGGTTTACATCTTCATCATACAGGTTCTTACCTTCAAACATCACCCGGCCTTCCACTCTGGTGCCCGGAATAAGGTCATTCATCCGGTTGAGCAGCCGTAAGAAAGTTGATTTTCCACACCCGGAGGGGCCGATCAAAGCGGTCACCTGATTTATTTTGATATCGAGGCTGACTCCTCTTAACGCCTTGATGTCGCCATAATAAAAATCAAGATCCCGGACTTCGATAACTATATCTGAAGTGGCTACCATGTCTTTTTTCGTCTCATTCGGGTTCTGATGATAATAGCAAAGATGTTTATCCCCAAGACTAAAGAGATGAGCACCAGCACGGTCCCGTACTGCAAAGGACGCGTCTGATCAATGTGGGTCCCGGAGGTGGCCAGCACATAGATGTGATAAGGCAGAGCCATCACCTGGTCAAAGGGTGAGCTAGGCATATGCCGGGTGTAAAAGGTCGCGGCGGTAAACATGATCGGGGCGGTTTCACCGGCCGCCCGGCCGACCCCCAGAATACTCCCGGTGATGACACCAGGCGTGGCGGAAGGCAACACGACCCGGCAAATTGTCTGAAACTTGGTGGCACCCAAGGCCAGAGAAGCCTCTCTGAACGTGGCCGGGACCTGCCGAATGGCTTCTTCTGAGGCCCCTATAATAGTTGGCAAGACCAAAAAACCGAGAGTCAAAGATCCAGCCAGAATACTGACTCCAAAGCCGAAAAAGACCACGAACAGGGCCAGCCCATAGAGGCCGAAAACCACGGAAGGAACCCCGGCCAGATTCTGAATCCCCAGCCTGATTAGCCGCAGCGTCCAGCCGTCTCCGGCGTATTCACTTAAATAAATGGCCGAAGCGACACCAAGCGGCAGGGCGATCAAGCTCGAGCCGATGGTCAGGTATAACGTACCGATAATGGCTGGGAAAATACCTCCCCTGGTCATGGCGTCCGTAGGCGACTCGGTCAGAAAAGCCCAGTTGACGGCGCCCGCGCCCCGATAAAGCAGGAATAACACGATTCCCCCCAGGGTGAGGACCACCAACCCGGCCGACAGGCGAATTATCCAAAAAGCCACCAGCTCAGTTATCAGGCGATAACGTTTAGATGTGGCTGCGATCATAGCGTTGACGCCCCTTTTTGTTGAAATCTCGCGGACACGTAGTTGGCGATCAGGTTGAACGCCAAAGTCAGGAAAAAGAGCACAATCCCAATGGCGAATAGGGCGTGATAATGGTCACCGCCGAACGGCGCCTCTCCCATTTCCGCGGCAATGGAGGCCGGCATGGGCCGAACCGAATCGAACAAACTCGAAGGTATTTGGGCCGCACCGCCGGCAACCATCAATACCACCATGGTTTCTCCCATGGCCCGGGCCATACCTAAAATGACCGCGGTCCCGATCCCGGACAAAGCCCCAGGCACCAGAACCCGGCTCATGGTCTCCCACCTTGTCGCGCCCAGGGCGTATGACGCCTCCAGATTATCTCGGGGAACCGAATAGAGCGCGTCTTCCGAGATGCTGGCAATAGTCGGTATGGCCATGATGGCCAGGACGATCGAAGCGTTCGCTATGTTCAAACCGGTCGGCACATCCAACACCTGCTGCATAAAAGGTCCGATCACGACCAGAAAGCGGCGG
>JADFYN010000032.1 GCA_015233055.1 Deltaproteobacteria bacterium | reverse complement strand
GGCCCGCGAGGTGGTTGCTATTCCTGAAAACCAACCGGTCCCTTTCCTGGTAGGGCTGGTCACGGTCATGTATCTGCTCCATGCTGATTATAAAAAAGTGACCGGCCGGTTAGTCACGGCTCAGGAACTCAAGGGTGGGACTCAGTTCTTTGTCGGCCCCCACGCCCTTTCGACCCAAGGGTTGATCAGGAAATATGGACACCGGTCAGAGGAGTTTCGGCGGGTCGGATTGGCTTTAGGGGGCAAGCCGGTACCCTATGGTGACGTCGCGGTGGAGATCCCGGCCCTGCCCAAGGTGCCGCTGACTTATATTTTATATACGGCGGATGAAGAATTTGAGGCCCGGATGGTTATCGGATTTGACGCCTCGGTGGAAAACCATCTGCCGTTGGATGTTATCTGGGGGCTGGTTGAGCTGGTCTCCGGTTATCTGGAACATGGAAACGAGTATCAATGGAATCTTGGAATAAAGAAATGACCCGCCGGGATTGACCGACGGTGGGAGGTTTGGGAAAATGGGGCGAAGGTGAACGGAACGTTGAATCTGGGTAGGATCTCAGGGGATGACTATGCGACACATCGTCGCCGAAAGGATGTCTCTGATCAGGGACAAAAGAAAGTCTTATAGAATCGCCAAGAAGCGGGTCAGGCCGCTGAATCGGGAGGAAAAAGATGCTTTCTGGCGCCGTCTTTTTATGGTCGGGGCTTTCCTGGTCATGGTCGCCTCCCTGGCCTTCTTCGGTACCCGGAGCTACCATGGTCTTATCGACCGAGGTTATCGGGATGGGTACGAGTTGGCCTATCAGTCTCAAAACTCTCCTGTCGGGACCAGATACGCCGCTGACGGACTGACCGATGCCCTGTTCCAGGAGGTGACGAAGGATATGCCCTACGTTTATAAAAGAGGATTCCGCCGGGGATTTAATGAGGGTTTGCGAGCCGGCGTCCTGGGCCGACCGGCAGTCACCAGGGAAGAGGCTTCATCCCCGGTGGTCTCCTCGCTCAACTGACGATACTGTCAAAATGATGTTTTTCACCACGGACCGGGGTCAATTCTACTTAGCCGGGATCTCGGTCAGGACATCGGCCAGGGCTTCGGCGATATGCCGGACCTGGATCGCGTCGCCTCTCCGCTCCAGACCGCCGCGTAGTTGCAAAATACAGCCGGGACAATCCGTGACCAGGAGTTCGGCTCCGCTTTGGACCACATGGTCCAGCTTCTTTTTTAATATTTGGGCTGAGAGTTCCGGGAATTTCGTAGAATAGGTTCCGCCAAATCCGCAACAAACATCTTCCTCTTCGGACTGACGGTAATCCAGGCCGGCCTTGCCGATCAACTCCCTGGGCGCGGCAACCACACCCAGACCACGGCAAAGGTGGCAAGGCGCATGATAGGCCGTCTTTTTCCCGTCACCAATAAAATCAGCTTGCTCCAGCTTTAGGACGTCCTGGACGAATGAACTGAAGTCAATCACCTTGGTTGAGAATTCCGCCACTCTGGCCGCCAGTTGGGGATCATGGCCCAGCAACGTGGGATAGGCTTTCTTGAGGTGCGAGGCACAGGACGCGCACGTGGTCAGGATATAGTCGAATTTGGACGGATCAATGGCCATGACGTTTTGCCGGGCCACGTCGCCGGCTACGGCAGCCTGACCCATCATCAATGCCGGTAGACCGCAGCAGGACTGGTCCAGGGGGAAGTCCAGGGCCACGTCGCGGCCGGCCATGACCTTCACCGCCGCGTTCAGTTGCTCTGGGAAAACAAAATCATGGAGGCAACCGGAGAACAGGGCGACGCGCCATTTGGGATTGAGCACGCGGGGTCGTGCTTCCTCCCAGGTATCCCGAAAAGGTTTATCCGCCAAAGCCGGCAGAGCCCGAAAGCTTTGATCTTTTGCAAACATGTGGGGCAGGTGGCGCAGATATGGGCCTCCACCGGTAAATGGTCTTTGAAGCAGTTTGGCTGACCGGAGGAGGACATGAAATAGTCTTCGACTCTTGAGCGCCTGGGCCAGCAGAGTATTAGACAGAGACGAACCGGTCTCATCCTGGATCCGGGCATGGACGGCCTTGATCAACTCAGGCAGGTCAATCCCGGCGGAACAAACCGCCTTGCACGCGCCGCAACTAATACAATTCTGGACCAGGTTCTTGGCCTTGTCCCGGCCATGGAAAAAGTATGTCAGGATCAAGCCGATGGCGCCGATATAGATATGCCCGTATTGATGCCCCCCGACCATCCGGTAGATCGGACAAACATTGGCGCAGGCTCCGCAACGAACACACCGCAGCACCTGGGCAAACTTCGGGTCATGGGCCAGGTCGCGGCGGCCGTTATCCAGGAACACGATGTGCATTTCCTTCTTGCCCGTGGGGGAAGCCACACACTCATTGGGTCCGGTGATCCAGGTGACATAGGAGGTGATGGCCTGTCCGGTGGCATTACGGGGCAGGGCTTTGATAATCCGCAGGGCATCGGACAGCGTCGGGGTAAGTTTGTCCAGCCCGACCAGGGCCACGTGCACCCGGGGCAGGGTCGTGACCAGGCGGCCGTTTCCTTCGTTGGTGACGAGAGCGATGGTCCCGGTCCGGGCGATGGCGAAGTTGGCCCCGGAGATACCCATATCGGCCGCGGCGAATTTCGGCCGAAGCTCCCGTCTGGCCACCTTGACCAGTCTTTCTATGTCCACATCTTGTTTTTGCCTGGTCACCTCGCTGAACAGGTCCGCCACCTGATAGCGGGACAGGTGAATGGCCGGCAAAACCATGTGAGTCGGACCTTCATGGCGGAGCTGGATAATAAATTCCCCGAGATCCGTTTCAGTGACTTCATAGCCTCCGGCCTCCAGATGCCGGTTGAGTTGGGTTTCTTCGGACGTCATGGATTTTGATTTGACGATCTGCTTCACTCCGGCTGCGGCGGCAATCCCGGCGATGATCTGGTTGGCCTCTTCAGCGGTCTCTGCCAGATGTACCTTAGTCCCGGCTGCCTCCGCATTTCGCTTGAATTCGTCATACAGCTCGTCTAACCGCGAGATGGAGTCGTCCTTGGCCTGGGCGATTTCCCGGATTAGGCCGTCCACATCCATCCCGGCAAATGCTTTGGCCCGGCCGGCCCGATAGGCCACGGCAAAAGAATCCATGGCCTGGCGTAAGAATTCGTTATCCAGGGCTTGCCGCAGTTCCTCCCGGTACTCCTTAACATCGCTCGCCGTCTGCATTATCTGTCCTCCCAGAGCAAGATGTGTAGTTCCAAGGGGCCATGGACACCCAGGGCCAAAACCCGTTCAATGTCGGCCGTCCGGCTGGCTCCGGTAATAAACGCCGTGTAACCGGGCCTCATCCGCATCATGGCCTCCAACTCTTTTTCTAAGTCCGTGGAACTCTGCCTGAGCCTGGATTTGGGCAGCACGGCCACGTGGATTTCACTGATCATGGTGGCCAGGCGGACTTCTTCATTATTGGAGTTTAAGACCAGGGTCCCGGTTTCGGCGATGCCGTAATCGATCACGGTCAAGCCGATATCTATCCCGGCCAGGTAGCCGCGCAGGTCGTCCCGGATCAGGGTCAAGCCTTTGTTTCGGCAGAGCGTGTCCAGTTCCTGGTAATTTGCGGCGTCCAGCCCTGGGGCGGCGATGATTTTGTCCTGTCGCCGTTGACATAGTTCACCCGCGGCCGGAGATAAAGGCGCCTCGCACCCGGCCAGGAGGAGTTGACAGGCCTCTTTGCGGTCGCAGAGATCGACCGTGTATTCAAAAGCCTGCCGGAGTTCATTCACCTCCGCCACCACGGCCGAAACCGCCTGGGCCTTCTGGGTGAAATAGGTTACCAGTTCGTCCATGTTTGTCATAGTCCACCGCCTGATAATGGGGTAAGTTTTTTTCGTGGAAATATTAGTTGTTACGCTCGGTCACCGTCTTGTTGTAAAGGTCAGACCAAAAGCATTTGGCGTGAAGAGGACCTGGGTCCGGCAGAAGGCCTGAAAGAATGCATGATGTGAGGATAATCGTTCCCTTCACTGATGGAATGTCTTAGTTAGATGTGGGCCGCAGGCACTGCGTCAGTGGAGAGTGCTCATCTCAAAAAATTGGTCTTACCAATTACTATAAAGGAGGACCGGCTTTTGTCAAGTAAAATATTTATTGACCCAAAAAAATTTCCAGCCAAAATATGGGGGAGTCAAAAACGGATGGGACCTGAATGATGGAAGCCACATGGGGGCAACTGAGACGGCCTAAAAGTTGTGCTGGAGGTGATATATGAGCCCTAACGTGCGCCTGAGCCGCCGCGCCGATGAGCTACAAGAAGTACAACAGGCTTCCACGCGGTTGGCTCCAGGCGATGGTTAGGCATATTAACGCCCGGCATCAGTGGCGCGCTCTTTTTGCGATCCACTGGATGCCGATGTTGGATTTCATCATGCGGGAGATGTCCCCTTTCCAAGATTACATGCCTCGCATGTCGTGCGGAGATTGTCGGCGACGGTTGCCCCACCCTTGGACCAAGGGTGAATATGATCTACGTGAAGGACTACTCCCCTTGTTATGGCTGGCGATGTACCGCAAACAACGCATCGGAAGCTATCACGTTTCAAGACGTAATAACGCAACGCTAATGGAACATCTCGTGGACCGCGACTTTCCTTTTTTTGTTCTATTTGTTGTTGTCTTTCTGATGATTCGATATTGCGAGCAGGTTCATCCTCTGGAATCTCTGAATTTACTCGTTCAACGAATGCCTTTAGTGCTTTTCGCCAAGTACCCCATCGCCTAACATAGGCTTTCGACCCAACCAATGATGGCGGCTCATTCATTTCATCGTGCTGCGGCGGCCTGCCGTAGTGGGTCCATACAGAGAGCATATTCTCGAAGCATTCTTCATCTGTATATCTCTTTCCAAGTGCGGACTGATCCAGCCCGGCTGCACTCAGCGCTGCCCCCCATGAGCCGTAAATCCGGCGCACTGGACCACCTGTTAACCCTGTATGAGCCTCAAACACTCGAAGTGTAATTGTTGTGCCTTTTCCGAGCCTCTTGGCAGTTTGTTTTATTGCGTCAATGACCTCGTTCTCATATTTCTTCACATTGCTGCGATCCGCCCGCTCGGAAAGCCCCGCTGCTTGAAGCGCTTTCCTCCAACCTCCAAATCGTTTCTGAAGCGTAGAACCATGGACCCTAGCATTCGCTGAGAATTCTTTAATCGTGAGTTTCGGCTTATCAAGCAGTGCAGCCACTCGCCGGAGTTCCTCCAGCAACGCTATATCGTCATATGATTCAAGGTGATTAAGTTCAAACCGCATAGGTTTCCTCGTGAAATCCAACAAGGCTATTTTTGCCCATACCCTCGGAAAGGTAAAAATTGGTTTTTTCTGAACAACGCCGCGAAAAGGTAAAACTAGCCGTGAGCATTAATGGAACAAAAAACGCGACACGGGGAATGTAAGCCGGAACCCCAGAAAATTCCGTCGTGGGCCTTCGGGCGCATTTGAAGAGAAAGTTACGGTTTGGGCTTACAACCCCTCTTACCCCTTCAAAACCTGCCGCGGCTTCATTTCGTGATCCTGCCAGATCGGGGCATTCAACACCGTGTGTTCATTGACCTTCGAGTAGTCCGTGACCCAAACGATTTCCGCGCCTTCCTGCTCGAATAAATTTTGCCGGATATTTTGGCCGCAGGCTTCGGTGCTGGTCTGGAAGAGCACCAAAAAATCATTGAACTTGCCGACACCGTTGATTCCGACCAGGATATTCATCTTTTCATTGAATTCCAAATGGAGATCTTCTATCCCCCGAAAGTCTTTGATGTGCAGGCTGGTTACTTTCAAGCTGTTCTCCTTGCGCATAATCCAGAATGAATCAGACCTACCGACGCTCTTTATTGATCACCATAGCTCGTGATATATTTTCTTTTCGGAGTAGAGCCGCCTCGTCTTTCAGCCTGGCGTTTTCTTTTTTCAATTGCCGGTTTTCATTTTCCAATTGATTCCGTTCCTGCCGGAGCTTACTATTGTCCAACTTGATATTCGAGACGTTCTGGGTGGTGGTTATTAACCGCCGGGCCATAGTCCCGATGATGAAAGAGTAGAACAGCCGGTGAAAGTTGGCCTTTTCTTTAGGGTCTAACCGGTCGATAAAGGAGGCGTCCACCTCCAGGCACACGGTATCCCGGACGGCTTTGACCGAGGCCGAGCGGATGTCGCCGTCGATGATCGCCAATTCGCCGAAGACGTCACCCGGTTCATCGAGTAGAGTAATTATTTCATCTTGTTTGGTGACCGCGACTGTCCCATTGATCATGATATGCAACCGGGAATCGTATGTTTCTTCTAAGATAATCATATCCCCGGCTTGATATTTTCTGGTTTTGCTTAACCGCAGGATCTCGGTCAAGATCGTCCGGTCAAAAGCACTGAAAAAGGGAATCTTTTGCATGATGCCGATCAGGGCTTTCCGATCCCCGGACTTATTTGGAGTATCATGTGATTCTGAAGACCAGGGTGTGTCCATGGCTCATCCTTTTTCTGACATTAACAATCATCTTATACATTGCCATGTTACCACACTCCTGGTTCGTCAGTCAACTGTAGACTCACCGCTAAATTTTCATGGGCGGAGACATGAAAGGGCTTTCGAGAATTTGATCTGAAATGATGGGTTGAACCAGGGTGATCAGGTATGGTTGCCAACCAGGCCATCGCGCAGTTCCTTGGCCGGATGGGCGAGGTCTTACGCGACCGGATGGGGCGGGGGCTGTCAGAGGGTCTGGGACAATGTTGTTGAATTAAGGTTTACGGCTTGGATCGGAATCCACCTGATTGTCTGAACCATGATTGCGCTGATCTATTGATTGACCATGACGGAGCGAGGAGACACAATCACGGCCTCTATTCAATCCGGGTAATCAAATCCAATCAGTGAAATCATAGTTCAAAAACGGGCCGATCGACTATGATTGAGTTCATGCCTGCTCTAAGGTCTGGCGGGGATACTTGATGTTAAATGTGAATCGGGGAAATGTGCGAGGCAGACGCATCAGGTTGAAAATCATCACGCCGATGGACAGACGGTCTATCCAGGAGGACATGGGCCAGCCGAAATGGACGGTGATCTCGCGATCCGACAATTCATACTCTAAAACTTTGAGCTGGGCCACAATGCGCTGATACAACCCGACGCCGACAAGAGGAAGACGGAAATGGTTGGCCGCCAGTTTTGGCGGGATGCCCTGCCGGGGTGAGAAGAAAGTAACATAGACTTCGTTTTCTTTGATGGTTTGCAGGTCTACTTCTCTGGGGCGTCGGTAGATGATATCAATGGACATGTTTGAAGATTGGGACAGAAAAATGATCATCTCCATCTCAGAGTCGGCCTGGGCGATCTCCCGGCGTTCCGGGGCCCGTCTTTTGGCGACCAGGAAGCCGGATAGAAGGACTATCCCGGAGACCACGGCCCAAAGCAATGTCCCGTGGGGTTTGTCTAAGGCCAGGAAGATAAAACAACTCACTAAGATGATGAACAAGAGCATCGTCCCCACCCGGCTGGTGTAATACGACATCACTTCCTTAGTGCCCATGGAATAGCGGTAAACAAAGAGCGCTCCCATGTTGATGCAAAAGCTGGCCACCAACCCGATGGCATACATATCGGCCAGAATCATTTGGCTGCCGCTGGTGATCAAAATGATCGAAGAAAAGGCCGTGGCATTCATGATATGGATGCGATATAGAGAATGACGTCTGTTGGTGGCGATCATCCATAAGAAGCCATAGCGGTGAGCCACCCGTTCGAGCAGTTCGCTGGAAGCCACAAAGGCGGTGTTGACGGCCATGATCAGGGTAAAGCTGGCCAACGCGGCGACGGCCGCACCGAAATGGAAGCCGTTGATCAAGGTGGCGTAATGGGTAATCAGGTCACCTTCATGGTCCTTAAAGGATATCGGGGCGGACAAGGCCAGGGCGGCTACCAGCGGGGTGACAATCCCGACAGTGACGGCCAGGAAGACGTAGGCCCTACGAATTTCCCGCCAGTCCCGTACCAGGCCGGCCGTCTGGAGAACGGATTCAACTCCGGAATAGGCCAAAATACAAAAAGCCACATGGGAAATGAAATTGCCGTAGTCGTGGGTCCACGAACCGGTATGGAGGACCGTCCCGGTGCTGGCCATAGAATCGTGCAACCTTTTGATGGCTGGCTGGTCCAGATGCATCAGACCGGAGACGATCAGATTGATAAAGACGATGGCCGCCAGGATAAAGATGGCAAAGGTGAAATTGGCGTTTTCCCGGATACCGATGATGTTCAATCCGGCGATACCCCAGATAATGAGCAGGACCAGAGCCACCACAAACGTCTGAGACTGGGCGATCAACGGAAAGAATGAGGAACAATTCAGCACCGCACTGACGGCTGACAAACAGGCGGTCAGGATGTAATCCACCATGATCGAAGCCACCGCGACAAAGGAGGCCATTGGTCCGAGAACCAAATAAGAAAAAGAATAGACGCCGCCGCCAATGATCTGGTGATGTTCTAATATCTCGGCGATTTCTACCATTCGGGTGGATAGGAATCGAACCAGGATGGAGGTGATGGCAATGAAAAAGATCGTGCTGGGGCCGATAAACCGATAGGCTTCAGCCGGGGCGTAAAACACTGAGGTAAGCTCGTCCATCAGGGTGATCACGGCCACCGAAAACCAGGTCAACCACCATCGCCCGCCATGATAAAAGGAAACCAGACCACGTTGCCTGGCCACGTAAATCAGCAACACTAATAGACCCAAATTTAGTATAATCGAAACAGCCAGCTTCATCTATGACGCTTGCTCCTCTGTGCAGGTTTGGGTTGTCTTGCCTGATCCGGCGCCGGAGTATGAATAGCAGGTCCGGGCGCCTTGGAAGTCCCGACGTTCAAACCGGGGGAAAAGTGAATTCGGACCATCCGGCGTTAATTGGCGAAAAAGAAACGGAACTATAAACTAAATTAACCCGGTTGGGTAGCAAAATCGTACATTTTCTGCTATAAGTATGGTTTTACAAGAAAAAAACATTATATCGCAGCAGCGCTTTTCCAACGCATGTTAAAATAATACCCCGTCAAAAGAATTATCTGATGAGCTTTTATTCTCTCATCATGGGCCGAAGAATCGAGATAGGGAATTAAGTTATATAAAATTAAATTGTTATGTCAAATATAAACGACCGCCAATTAAGGATCAAATAATTTGGCTTGAAATTTACCGTCTGATTATAATAAATTGTGTTTAACCGCCGGGTCGGTCGTCTTATCCAAATTTATAAGGACGACAAAGCCCAAAACCAGTCCTGGGGTTCGAGGCCGGCTTATTTTAGGTTAGGGTGGGGCTTCCTCTGGTCAACGGCCGGAAGCAGGCCTGATACCAATTTGGGGCGCACGATTATCCAGAGGCTAAATTGATTTTTAAGGGTGAATTAAGCAGCTTTCAACCGCCAAGCCTTCTCCAATTCTTGGATTATCTGGGAAAAGAAGGTGTGTTGACCGTTGTCAATCAGGGTGAGGTATTGAGTATCAGCCTGGCCGATGGAATGGTCGCCGACGCCCAGTCAAACCGGGCTGACATGAAGGTTCTCCGAACCCTGTTGGTCCGGAGGTTTATTGATAAAGATCAACTCAAACTTATCAACAATGCGGTTAAAGAAACCGGTATGCCGCTCCGGCATATCTTGGCCCACTTCGAACTCATATCTATATTGAGCCATAACGATATCTTCCTTGACGGCATCAGAGAAGCCACCTGGCAATTCTTTCTTTGCGATACCGGCCAGTTCAACTTTAACGGCATGAGCATTAGTGAAATCACTTTTCTCCGAAGCCTGGACCAGCAAAACCTGGCTCCGGTTGAACGAGAGATGATCCGACGGCAGTTGAATTGCCAGAATTTGTCTATGGAAATATCGGCCCAGGTGGATGAATGGCGGGAAACCGTCAGGTCTCTTAGGTCGCTGGACAGGGTTATTACCGTCACTTCATTGGGGGTGGCGGCAAAATTGGTTGACCCCCTGGAACGGGTCGTCAGGGCACTGGCTGACGGAGATAAAACCATCACCCGGATCGTAGAGTTGTCGCCTTTCTGCAGTTACCCGACGCTGAATGCAATAGAGAGATTCATCGATAGAGGCTGGGTGGTGTTTAAGGAGGACAAGCTCCAAGAGACCCAACGGGCGTTGCCTACTGGTCCGCCGCCACTTTTTTTTGCCTTCAAGAGATCATTCAAGAAAATCTACACCGCCCCCGAAAGTAACGAGAAGATGGCTGAATTGCTTGCTTTTTGCAAGGATAACTTTGATCAGACACTGGCCTTGGTGGTTGAACGGGGAGTGGTTACGCGGATTAAAGGATTTTACAAAGATGCGCAACGGCAACTCCAGCGGGTCGATGTCGCCGGAGTTCATTTCGACCTTAAGGAAGATCCTGTTTTCTCATGGGTTTACCAGTCTGGTCGGTCATTTATCGGACAGGCCTTTATCTCCGACCTGGCCACCGGCATCACCCACCTGCCGTTGGAGGGGGAATGCGCAGTTATCCTGTTAGAAAAAAATGATAAATTGTCTGTTCTGGTCTATGTCGTCTCCCGGCGGAAAATGGGTGGGCTGGGTCCGTTACATTACTTAGAGTTACTATCATGGCTGGTCAACCCGATCAAAGGCGACCCCAGTGCCGCCGCCTGGTCTCCACCCCGGATTATAGAGAAGCCGGACGAACTAGAGCCAGGCCCGGCCGGTTCCGAACCCAGTCCCCAGGACAGGGTGGAGTTGATCGTGAAGGCCGTAGAAGATATTCCCCCTGTCCCCCACGTGGCCGGTCAAATGATCAATTTATTGTCCGATCCTAACGCCTCAGCCGAGGATTTGGCCCGAACTTTATCCTATGATCAGTCACTGGTGGCCAGATTGATTAAGGTCAGCAACTCATCTCTTTACGGCAGCAACAGGGAGATTAAAACGCTACGGGCGGCGGTCATCAGGCTGGGTAACCAGATCATCAAGAGTCTGGTCTGGGTGTCTTCAATCCGGGGGCTCTTTCCAGCGGGGGCCTCGCCCAACGGGATCTTGGGTCAGTCCCTTTGGCGTCATGCCAAAGAATGCGGGTTGGCCTCCCGCCGGGTGGCCCAGGCGGTCAGGTATGATGACCCGGAGGAAGCATTTGTCAATGGTCTGGTTCACGATATGGGCAAGCTGTTGATCTCGATCTATATGCCGGAGGAGTTTCGAGCCGCGCTGAAGAAACAAAACACGGCCAAGATAAGAGGCTATGAGGCGGAAAGAGAAGTATTGGGGTTCGACCACATGATGGTTGGAGAACTGGTCATGAAGAAATGGAATATGCCGGAGAGTTTAACCGCCTGCGTGGGCCACCATCATCATCCTGAAAAAAGTAATAATTTTAATTTGATATCCAGTATCATCTGCTGCGGTGATTACCTCAGCCACACCCAGGGCAGCCGAAGTGATCTGACGCCGATTGATGATGTCATAAGTATTGAATCAGCCATAGAAATACTCAACCTGGACGACAACAAGATGAACATGCTGGCCATGACGGTCGCTGATGATTTTCAGCATATCGATGCTCTTGACTGATTAAACCCTTCATTCTCCGTCCGGATTAACCAGAAAACAGAGGGTGAATTCTATTGTTGCCCAAACGCTGAAGACGGCGGTTGACGGCCTGACCAATCCAGGCCAGGGTGCCCAATGCCCACCAGGCCGCGGCCACGATGACCAGGCCCAGTGTCAAGTAAGGATGCTGCCCGATGTAAACCAATGGCAGAAGGCACATGCGGACCAGGGCTTTTAGTCTTTCCCGGTCTTGAATGGCGTCGGCGGCTTTTGGCCCAAATTTATAGTAATACCTGACAAAAATGCGGCCGGGCCGATTGGTCAGGAGGTATTTGTCTCGGAATAGACGGAGTTTGGATACTTCATGAGGAACTTTGGCGGCCCCTTTTAAGACCTTGATTACGGGTGTTGATCTGCTGCTGGTCAGGAAGATCACGGCGCCGAGAATTATCAGTCCCAAAAGCAGCCCGGCCAAGACCCCGCCCGGCGACTTGCTATCAAAAAGCTTACTCACTATATTACGCTCTCGAAAAAGAAATTAGTAGGCGGCCCCAGGGTAGCCATGATCATTTGGGACAGGGCTTTCCGATTAGAATGCCGCAAGCTCACGACACTTCCATATTTTAGCTTTTTGGTATATAACATAGCTTTAGGGCCGGTGGTGACAAAAGTGTTCACGCCCGGCGGGACAGCGGTATATCTTTAAAAAGTGTGGACTTGAAAACGCCTGTTATCTGATCGACCATCTTGAGGGGTGAAATGAAAATTCGTCAAAGTTTGCTTTTTGCGCTTGCGGCGGTGGCTATCTTATGGCTGGTTTTTTTTGTCAGCCTGATCATACCTGGGGACCTGCGCTGGTATGGACTGCGGCCGCGAACTCTGGGCGGTCTGCCCGGGATAATTTTTTCTCCGTTTCTCCATGTGGGGATATTCCATCTTATCAGCAACACCAGTGCCTTGTTCGTTCTCCTGGCGGTATCATTTTCTTATAGCGGGAGGCTCACCGCCGTTGCTCTATCGATCATCGTATTGTTGGGGGGCTCTTTGACCTGGCTGTTCGGGCAAGGCCATGCGGTCCATATCGGGGCCAGCGGCGTCGTCTTCGGTTTAACCGGATTTCTTGCGTTTATGGGCATATGCCGACGCGAATGGCGGGCCTTGTTCATATCACTGGGCGTTATTGCCTTTTACGGCGGCGTGTTCCAATCCTTGTTATTCGTTTTCCCCGGACAGAGCTGGGCCAGTCACTTTTTTGGATTACTGGCCGGCATCTACGCCGCCTGGCGGACCAGGGAATTCCCTATTGAGTAACGTGGGTAATGCAAATGTCCCGGGTCATTTTTTTATTGCTTCTTCTTGATAAAAAATGTTATCTTGCCCATACTTGACAATTTACCCGGCTGTATTCGGAAGCGGCCGCCATCTTCTCTATTTGATTCTCTCAGCCATACGACTATTATGAAAAAAGCCAAGTTACGCCTGCCTGATTTTGCTTTGGGCCTGAGTGTCACCCTCCTGGTTCTGATGTTAGCCGTTGCCGGGGCGCTGACCACTTGGGAAATGAAGCTCTATGACATGCAGTCTCGAGTCTTGGAAAAACCCGTGGGCGACAATGTGCCTATTGCTATTGTGGCTGTTGATGAAGTCAGCGTTAAAAAAATCGGACGCTTTCCCTGGCCGCGCTCCATCTTGGCTCAACTCATCGACGTTTTGAAGTCAAACAAGGCCAGAGTGATCGGTCTTGGTTTAGTCTTCAGCGAGTATGAGACGGGTGAAGGTCTTAAGGAAGTCCGACAATTAAAAATTGATTTTGATAAATCCCCCCTGAAACCCCTGACCGGCGGTATGGAGTTTTTTGGGCTAATCACCAAGGCTGAAGACCGGCTCAATAACGACGCCAAACTGGCCGAGTCTATTGCCAGGGCCGGGAATGTGATTTTACCCGTATTTTTCGAGCAGGATTCATTTAACCCTCAAAGCCTGGATAAAGACTCACAGGTTCCAGATTTCATTAAGAAGAACAGCTACGCGGGGGTTAAAGGCGCGGCCGACTGGGGCGGGCAATTGCTGGCTCCTAAGAAGGTTGTGGCCATCATCCCTGAATTGACTGCCGCCGCAGCCGGGATAGGGCATATTAATAATCCCGTATTATTTGAAGTGGAGGGGGTGACCCGTTCCGTTTATCATGTCTTCAAATACTTAGATGTCTACTTTCCTTCTTTTGCGGTCAAGGTGGTGGCCAAATTCGGGGAGCTAAAAGACGACCAGGTGGTGGCCGATCTGGGGCGCAACATAAAGCTTGGACAACTGAGTGTCCCGCTCGATCCTAACCGGGACATGGCCACCTTCATTTCATTTCATGATCCGGAGAAATCTTTTCCGATCTACTCGGCATTTGACGTGCTGAACAAACGGGTTACGCCCGACGCCTTTAGCGGTAAAATTGTCTTGATTGGACCAACTGCCGCCGGGATCGGAGAAAAGGTGGTCACGCCGGCATCACCCACCATGGCCAGTGTTGAACTTGTGGCTAATCAGATCAGCAACATCATAGAAGCCAGATATATCACCCGTCCGGATTGGGCCGCGTTGTTTGATCTTGTCGTGGCCTTGATTTTTGGTCTGTTCATCTCCTTTGTCCTGCCCAAACTAGGCGCTCAAAAAGCGGCTGTTTTCACCGGCGGGATTCTGTTTGTGTTCGTCTGTTCCATGATGTACATCTTTTCCCATCAGGGCATGTGGTTCAATCTGTTGACCCCCAGTCTGGTCTTGATCCTGGGCTATACCGTGATCACTTCCCGCCGCTTCCTGGTCACCGAAAAAGTAAAAGAAAAGGTTGAAGCCGACAGCGTTGAGACCAATAAGATTCTGGCTATTTCTTTCCGGCAGCAAGGCATGTTGGATCTGGCCATGGAAAAACTTCGCAAATGTCCGATTGAGGCCGAAGGGATCAAGGAAGAGCTTCACCAACTGGGCATGGATTATGAACGCAAGCGAATGTTTTCTAAAGCCATTAACGTTTACCAGATGATCATTGCCGCTGATCCTAAATACCAGGATCTGGCCGATCGGGTTCAGAAGCTAAAAACAGCCGAGGCTACTCAGGTATTTGGCCTTGGTCCCAAGACGTCTCCGGGTGAGGCCACCGTCGTCGCAGCAAATGGAGAGGTCCATCCAACGCTGGGCCGATACGAAATCATGGGTGAACTGGGTCGCGGGGCGATGGGGGTGGTCTTCAAAGGCCGGGATCCCAAGATCAACCGAATCGTGGCTATCAAAACCATCCGCCTGGGTGACCTGGATGAAGAGCAGATTGAAGAAGTCAAACAACGGTTTTTCCGGGAAGCCGAATCCGCCGGTCGCCTGACCCATCCCAATATTGTGACCATTTATGACGTCGGTGAAGACTACGACGTTTCCTACATCGCTATGGAATTCTTGGAGGGAGAAGAGCTGGTGAATTATTGTAAGCCCCAGAACTTGCTCCCGATGAAACAGGTTTTGACGATTATCAGCCAGGTTTGCGATGCCTTGGATTATGCCCATCAACATGGAATCGTTCACCGCGACATAAAGCCTGCCAATATCATGGTTCTGAAAAACGGTGAAGTTAAGGTGACCGACTTCGGCATTGCCCGAATCACCACATCGTCAAGAACTAAAACCGGTGTCATCCTCGGCACTCCTTCTTATATGTCTCCGGAACAGGTGGCCGGCAAAAAGGTTGACGGTCGGTCTGATCTCTTTTCGCTGGGCACTATCTTGTTTGAGATGCTCACGGGACAAAAGCCCTTTACCGGTGACTCCCTGACCACCTTGATGTATCAAATTGCCAACACCCCCCATCCTTCCCCACGGTCGTTTAACCCCAAGATACCGGCAGTGATGGAGAAAATTCTGGCCAAGGCCCTGGCTAAAGATTTTGAAAAGCGCTACCAGCGCGGCCAGGAGTTCGCCGCCCATCTCAGGCAAGTTGCCAAAAGACTTGAGGAGTTGGAATCAAAGAAGAACGCCGACCTGCCCGAAGCATAACCCGATGGTCGCGGTTAAGGCGCGGGCCGATTCAAAGATTCTTCAAACAGACTTGACATCCTCCCGACGGTGATTAACTTAAGTTCAAGAAAGATAATTAAACATATCTGAATATGGGTATAAATTGAAGCTGAAGGGCCGAACCTCAGCGAATGGGAGGAGGGGATCATTATGGAAGGAACTTGTGTACGGTTTAGTGGGAGACCATACTGGTTGGTGACCGGAGCCTGTGAACCGATCGGGGATATTTTCTCAGAGCGGCTCGCGTGTGGATGCCTGGGAGATTTCGAAGGGGAAGCAATCTGCGAAGACGCCTGTGCTTGTGAATAGGCCGATTCCTCTGAATATAAAAAAGGTCGGAAATGATTATCCGGCCTTTTCTATTGGTGCGCCGGATGCTCGGTCACCAAAGGGTGTTATCCTTGAGGAACTCCGGCCTCCCCTGGGTCATGTTTATCCAACAACCTCCGAATAAGTTTGGCCGTGGCGGCCATGTCCAACGGTTTCATCAGAAACCCTTTTATTCCAATTCGTTTAGCCTCTTCCTCGCTGACGGACTGACTATATCCCGTACACATAATTATTGGGATATCAGGGCGGCGGCGGATTATCTCTTGGGCTAGCTTGTCCCCCGTCATGGTGGGCATGGCCATGTCGGTAATAACCATATCAAAACTGTCCGGTTCCAGGGCAAACGCCTCTAAGGCTTCTGAGCTATCAGTTTTACTAATTACTTTGTAACCTAAGCGGGACAGAATCTTTTGGCCCGTGTCGATTAGCCCCGGTTCATCATCGACCAGCAGGATCGTCTCCGACCCTCTCGGGATTGTTTCATCGTCATCAATCTCTAATTCAACTTCTCCTTCGGCCAACGGCAGAATGACATTAAAGGTTGACCCGCGTCCCGGCTCGCTGTACACAGTGATGGCCCCACCATGGTTTCTCACGATGCCGTGGACAATGGCCAGGCCCATCCCGGTGCCCTTACCTATTTCTTTGGTTGTGAAAAAAGGATCAAAAATGCGGCTGACGACTTTGCCGTCCATCCCATGCCCGGTATCGCTTACAGTCAATTTTAGATAGGGTCCTGGGGCCAGGTTGATGTACCGGGCCGCGGAATCAGGATCAAGGTAGAACTCATTTAGTTTTATGTCTAATACTCCGCCGTTATCTTGCATGGCATGGGCGGCATTAGTGCAGAGGTTTATCAGCACCTGCTGGATTTGGGTCGGGTCACCTAGGATGTATGCTTCCTCTGGTGGTTCTTCATGGTTGATGATAATATTGGCCGGCAAGGAAGCCCGAATCAGCTTGGTGCTTTCTTGAATAATTGATGCGACTTCGAATGATATTTTTTCCTGGTCGGATTTACGGCTGACGGTTAGGATTTGTTTAACCAAGTCCCTGGCCCGCTTGGCTGCTTTGAGTATTTCTTTCAAGAATTCTTGATTGGCGGCATCGGAGTTAACATCATCTAAGGCGAGCTGAGTGTAGCCGAAGATGCACCCAAGAATATTGTTGAAATCGTGGGCGATACCACCAGCCAGAGTTCCGATGGCCTCCATTTTTTGGGCCTGGAGCAGTTGGGCTTCTAATCTTTTTTGCCGTTCCTCTGCCCTTTTATGTTCCGTGATGTCCTGGACTGTACCGACCATCATGGTTAACCGGCCTGACTGGTTCACCACCGGCTCACCCAGGGCCTTAATAAATTTGTTGGACCCATCCCGGCAAAGCAACCGGTGCTCTATTGCATAACTCCGGATGTTCTTTATAGAGTCCTGGATTGTGTTGGCCACGAAACCCCGGTCGTCAGGATGCACGATCGAAACAAATGTCTCAAGGGCGAAATTTTCACGAGTGAGTCCAACAATACGGAAAAGCTCATCTGAACCGTCCAACCGGCTTGTTTTCGGGTCTAGCCGCCAGTGTCCGAGCTGGGCGATTTGCTGAGCTTTTTTCAGTAACCTCTCATTTTCTTTAAGAGCTTCCGCCGCCTGCTTCCGTTCGGAAATATCGTTAATAAATGCATAATAGTACTGTTGTTGTGTGCTTTCATCTTGGTACAAATGAACAAATAACTCGACGGGGATGCGTGTTCCATCTTTGCGCAAGTACTCTTTCTCATACTTCACCGGTAGACCAGTTAGCAGGAGTTCTGATAGCCTTTCTCTTGTATAATCTATCCATTCTGGTGGCGTGACATTCTGTGCCCAATTCATCTCCATATACTCTTCTTTTGTATATCCAAGCAAACCAGGCAGTGCTGGATTGCATAGAATCATGCGGCCATCAAGATGACTTAACCCAAATGGTTGGGATGAATGTTCGAGTAAATTCGCCAGTAATGTAGCTTCTTGCCGACTATCCAAAAGAGCTTTTTCAGTTTTTTTTCGCTCAACAATCTCCTGTTCAAGTTCTTTCGTCCTCATGGATACCTGTCTCTTCATGGATAGAGACCAGGCGGCAAGGAAAAGAACCACCACCAAAAAGGCGGCAACGGCGAGCAGGATGTACTTCATCACCGATTGAAGAGTAACTTTTGGAGGTTCCACCAGACCGAACCATTTTGAATGGATTCGATCGTACTCTCCGGTCGCCTTGATTATGCTCAATCCCTGGGAGAGGCGGTCCAACAGATCTTTATTTCCTTTCTTTACCGCAAAGCTAAAGGGCCGCTGATATTCGTCCAAGACAATAGGGGATTGCTCCAGATTGCTGAGCCCTAAATTTTTTAGATGGAGTAGTCCCACCAACTTCGGCATCAAGGCGGCGTCTCCTTTGCCGATAGCCAGCAGCCGAAGGGCTTCAGGGAGGCTGTCCGTCAGCACAAGCCTATCCGGCGTGGCTAAGCCCTTGGCTATCAGGTAGTCGTGGGCCGCGTCATTCTTCATCACGATGAGCGTTTTGCCCTTCAGATCCTTTATTGACTTCAACCGGTCATTGTTTTTTTGAGTGAAAACGGCATCGTATGAGATTGTATGCGGTTCAGAAAAATCAAATAGTTTAGCCCTTTCCTTGGAATAGGCCATCATGGGCAGCATATCGATCCGCCCGGTCGCAAGTGCTTCGCGAGCCCGGTCCCATGGCCCCACCTGGATATCAATCTCCAACCCCATAACTTTGGCCACTGCCTTGGCCAGGTCCAGGCTGAAACCGCCCGGGACGCCTTGCTGGTTCAAGAAGGTATAGGGGTAATAATTGTCTACAATAATTGTTGAAAGATGTTTTTTCGGAAATGCCGGATCGCCGCCGTCATTGTCTTGCATTTGCTGATGGGGCGGCTGGAGAGATGGCGTTAATTTATCTTCCGCAACAGCCTGTCGACAGTGCTCCCCGGCTGGGTTGAACATGAACACCAGCGCAGGTATTGCGGCCACAAGAACAATGGCAAATATCCGGGACCGCAGATTTAGCCAGGACCAGAATCTGTCCATGCAGAACCATTCCTTCCTTAATGAATCCGCTTATCCACATGGGGACGAAAGATGTGGCACTCAGCGAGACCTGAATCGGCTTTTTTCTGATCCTTTGCCTCTGGTGGCAACGAGCAACCAGTAGCTGTCTTCCAGTTTAGACGACTAAACCGCGTTCCAAGGAGGTGATCATCTGCTTTGCTTCGGCAAAGGAAGGGTAGATCTTCAGAGCCTGGTGAAAAGCTTTCTTGGCCTGGTCAAAATCCTTCATCAGGATGAAAACCTGGCCGATGTTAAAGTAAATATTTTCGTCATCCGGTGACACTTTTAGGGCGCTGCGGTATTGGTTCAAGGCCTCACGATACTTTCCTTGCCTGCGGTAAAGGATGCCTAAGGAGTTATAAACATTAGCCGAGCCTGGATTGGTCCGAGCCACCTGGAGGAGCAGACTTTCGGCATCATCGACCATGTCCTGGCTGATATAGATTTCGGCGGCTCGTTGCATGGCCTCATGGGCTTTGTCCGTCATGCCCATTTTTTGATAGACCAACCCCATTCCTTTAAAAGCCTTGGCATATGTGGAGTTTATTTCGGTGGCCTTGCGGAAAGCCACGATGGCTTCACCATATTTTTCCTGAGCAGCCTTGATATACCCGATATTGTAATATACTTCCGCAGGTTGATAGACCTGAAGGACTTTCCGATAGGCGATCATGGCCTTATCGTACTGCTTGTCGGCCAGGAATTCATCAGCCTTAGATAGATATTCGTCGGCTTTTCGAATTTCCGGATCATTGAGCATGGTGGAAATGTGTTCTAATTGTCCCTCAAATGCCCTGATTGTCGGCGGCATAACGATAATGCCGTTAACTCCGGCCTCGCCGGCCTTGACCACTTGTGACTTGGTCAGGCTAGAAGACATGATGATAAAAGGAATTTTCCTGTATTTTTCGTCGGTGCGCATAACCCTAAGCAAAGCCAGTCCGCTCATTTCCT
>JADFYN010000329.1 GCA_015233055.1 Deltaproteobacteria bacterium | reverse complement strand
ATGATAATTACGCCTATTTCCGCTTTCTGGGCGGGGTCACCGACGTCAGCCGCAGATCGCGCCGGGCCAAGTTCATCGGGGAAGTGTTGGAGCAGTTCAACTTCCGCGTGGAAATCCGGGGTGACCTGGTGGTGGGCCGAATCAAGAAACTCGATCGACCCTTAATGGTGGAAAAAATGCGGCTTTTGGGATGTTTAGTAGGTTATACCCGACAACTGGATATTCAAATGCACAGTGATGAATATATCGGCCAACATCTAGAAGATTTTTTGCAACGGGCGGCGGATATAAAACATAGGTCAGAACAAGAGGAGAGCTAAGCCATGGAAATGGATAACAAGACTCAGATTTTAATTTTAGACGACGAACCTATTGTTTGCAAGCGCCTGAAACCGGCCCTCGAAAAAGCTGGTTATGTGGTGGAAACCTTTACCAGAAGCATGGAGGCGATGCACCGGTTGACGGAAAAGACCTTCGACCTGGTGATTACCGATCTCAAAATGGAAGGCTTAGACGGGATGGCTTTTCTGACCGAGGTCAAAAAACGTACTCCGGGCACCGAGGTCATCGTCATTACCGGTTTCGCCACCATGGAAACGGCCCGTGAATCATATCAGAAGGGCGTCTTCGACTTCATCGCCAAGCCGTTCAAGCTGGGCGAAATCCTGGACGTGGTCCGCAAGGCTGAAGCCAACCGACGACAATCACAGAGCTAGATGTTGAAAGGGAAAGCATCATGAAGATTTTGTTTGCCGGGGATGATCGCCCCTATAGTGCCTATGCCCTCAAAAAGGTTATCGACCTGGCCCGGAATACCTGGGCGGATGTCACTATCTTGGGGGTGGCCCCCACGTCGGCCTCCAAGGATGTGGACATCCCCTTGCCTTCAAATCATGCCCTGATTCAAGCCCTGCATCGCTATCGCCGGGAATTTAACGATGAGTTGGGTCAGGCCGGGTCACCCTATGCCCCGGAACGATTCAGCTATGAATGGAAAATGGTTAAATTCGGGCTGTGGGAAGAGATGAAGGTGTCCCGGGGGGCCAGGAAGGATTTGAAAATACGTCTTCGGGCCGGCCACCCGGCCAACGAGATCCTCAATGAGGCCAAAAAAGAAGGCAGTGACCTGATCGTGCTGGGATGCAGCAAAGGAAGCCAGTGCCTGTGGCAGGACCCGGCCGATGTGCCGCAAACCGTCGTCGGCAATGCCGATTGCTCCGTCCTGCTGGTCAAGGAGGACAAGCCGATCAAAAGAATTATGGCTTGTATCGAGGACTCGACCGTCAGTCAGGAATCTCTGGAAATGATTAACCAGATGGCCACGATCCATCAGGCCCGGCTGGAACTCGTCGGCCTGACCAAAGACGGCGCGGCCAAACAGGTTGAATATACCAAATTGATCGAGGTGGGCGATTATTTCAGCGACCGGGGCATTTCGGTCAAAAACCGGCTGGCCGAAATGAAGGAATTTGAAGCGGTCATCGCCAAAGAAACCGACGAGGACTTACTGGCTCTCTGGATGGGGAAAAAGTCGCTGTTGTCCGTGCTGTTCCCGAAAGACTGGATGGACAGATTCTTAAGTACCTGCCAATCTTCGGTGCTGGTCTTGCGCTAGGCACAGAATGATCATGACTAAGGGGTGATGACGATGAAGGTCTTAGTAGCGCTGGTTGCTCGTTGCTCGTTGCCGGTTACTCGTTGCCGGTTGTTGGATACCATGATTAAGGGGTGATGACGATGAAGGTCTTAGTAGCCGTGGATAAAAGTGAGGCGTCTCAGGTCGCGCTTCAATATACCTGCCATTTGTTGGAGCATTTTGACGCCAAGGTGGTGGATGCGCTTTATGTCAAGCCGGATGAAGCCGATCTCGGCCCGGAAACCCTGTACATGCCCTTTGTGGCCAAAGACCAGGTCAAGGCCTGGATCGAGGCCGAAGCCGACGCTGTGGGTGAACAGGTGCTGAGTTCATGCAATGTCTGCGAAACCGGTAAGGTGCCCTGTTGGCCGCGCATCGCCACCGGTGAACCGGCCGATGAGATCTTGTATATCGCCAATTCCGAGGGATATGACATGATTGTCTTAGGCGCCCACGGCCGGTCATCGCTGTGCGGCTTTGTCTTGGGGACGGTTCATGCCAAGATTCTTCATCATGCCTGCCAGCCGGTCTTGATTGTCCGGAATTACCGGCCGATCAATCGAGTTCTGGTGGCCTATCGCGGCTCGGAATGCGACCAGGGGGCGCTGGAATTTATTGCCGGCCTGCTGGCTAAGAAGAAGCCCCAGATTACCGTGATGCACGTTCAGGAAAACGTCAGAGCCGAAAGCGACGGCGTGGCCAAGTCCTGCCTGTACAAGGGTGAGCAAACGCTGCGCAAGTTGGATCATATTCCGGTGGCCAAATCCACCAAAGGAGACTTTGTCGATGAAATCCTCAAAGAGGTGGCCACCGAAAGGTACGACCTGATCGTGCTGGGCGCGTATAGTCACCAGCCGCCGAAGCATTTGAAGTTGATCAGTGATGAGGCCCTGAACATAGCCAGGTTGACGACGCGGCCTATCCTGGTCTACCGGGATAAGACGACCCCGTAGGGAGAGCAGGCCAGGCCGGACTACCGGGTAGGCCATGGGCAAATTCACCTGTAGGGGCGAGGCATGCCTCGCCCTTTCACCCACAAACACCATTGTCAATCAGTCAATCTAAATAATCACAGTTCAGACAATGAGGTAGTCAATTTTCTGACGATCGGATGTGTCCCCCCGGCCATCGTCCCCTCCCGGCAGCCTGCCCCAGGTTCAAGTCCAACTCCCTCCAACTATATCTAAAATCAAATTGCCGTAACGATTCTTCGACATGTTGGTCCCGAAATTGCTTCCTGGTATTGGTGAGCCTATTATTCAATACTGAAGCAAAAAGGAGTAATGACATGTCACCTTCCCTGAGCAAATTGAGTTCGATCTATAGAAGAATAATCAGCCGACTGACTCCCGGACCTGGGAGACGGGATATTAACAAGCAATTGTTATCTATTTTAATATTGCTGTTCTGTTTCGGCGCCTTGATTGTTTACCGTCACTCTTTTCCCAAACATGGTCAGGCCAGGTCTGAACACATTTATACAAAGGTGCTTCAGGCATCCGTCGTTCAAGCATCCTATAGACCATCCATAGAGATTCAGAAGGTTGGATGCGTCCCGATCCCGATCATTCGGCCTGCGCCGGAGATATCAAAAGACGCCGGAAATCCATCCGCCGAAGATGAGTCAGTGAATCAAGCTTCTCTTGACCCTTCAGACCGGGTCGGAGTTGAGACCGATCTTCGAAAGACTCTTCAGGCGGGGGGCAATGATCAGGTTGATTTAGAGGCGGAATCCGCTGTCTCGGCCATACCGGAGTCGGAAATGCTGACAACTGGTGACATTGAACAATACACGGCTCCCTTCACCCCTGCCCCGCTTCCGAAGAAATCCCGGAAGCCCAGAAGGCGCGCCATGAAAGAGAGAGGGTGCCTGACCATCGAGGAGCTACGATGCCGGAATCTGCAGGGAGATATTGTTTATTCGGCCGATGGTGCCGGGTGCATCCGTGACTGGAGTCTAATGACGAGCCCGGCCGGGAAGGATCTGCCGGGGAAAGGTTGACCTGGACGATCACTCTAATGTTTTAAAATAGTTCATTCCAAATAAGCCCTGAAAGGGCGCTCTAGGTTAGCCCAGCGGCAACGCCCTGGGTAAGGGCGGCGAATATACAAAATAACCTGTAATGCCCACATAAAATTCTTGGCAATTCAGCACCTCAGCCGTAGCCGGATATCCCATTCAAAGGAGATGACTTTGGGGGCCGGCTGACCTCCTGACCATCCTGCTGAC